>DATNCH010000174.1:0-12476 GCA_035571655.1 Pyrinomonadaceae bacterium | reverse complement strand
GTGACCATACAAAACCAACGGCACACCTCCGAGCGCGCCGTCCAGCTCACCTGGTCCAACACCTTTCACCTTCGCCTTCGTCCCCATCGCGATCTCTGCGACGAGAATCTCGCGGAGCTCCGGGTCGGGTTCGAGCAACACGAAATGATCCGGGCGCTGCATCGACAACGATCGCTGCATGCCCGCCTGAATTTCGGCGAGCGAGTAACCTTCCTCGCGAAGGTTTCTGAAAAAGCGCGTGATGAGGTGGTCCAGCGCAACGCCGCTATCGAGTGTTTCGTCGTTTCGCGCTCGCACGTAGACGCCGCTTCCCTTCCGAAACTCCACCCAGCCACGTCGCGCGAGTTCGCGGTATGCGGCGCTGACGGTGTTTGCGTGTATGTTGTAACGTCGTGCGAGGTCGCGTGTGCTTGGCAGTCGTTCGGCGATTTTGAGGTCGTTACTGACGATACCGAGAACTAACTGCGTAACGAGCTGTTCGCGAATGGGGACTTCACTGTTTTTTGCGATCCAGAGGCGCATGGGAGATTTGACAGGATTCGGGACCCGCCTGATTATAAAGCACGGGCATTTCAGACGTCATGAGTAATCAGCCATCGTATCTTAACTTACTGGACCAGGGCCTGCTCGAAGCTCGCGTCGAGGAGCTCGAGCGGCTGCTCGAACGCTGCACGGTCTGTCCGCGCGACTGTCTGAACAACCGGCTCAACAACGAGATCGCCGCCTGCTATTCGGGACGGTTGCCGATCATTTCGTCGTACACGGCACACTTCGGCGAGGAGCCGCCGCTTGTTGGTACTAGAGGCGCCGGAAACGTGTTTTTCGGCAACTGCAATCTGCGCTGTGTTTACTGTCAGAACTACCAGATCTCACAGACGCATAAAGAGCAGATCAAAAACGAAGTGACTCACGAGCGTTTGGCAGAGATGCTGCTCGAGCTGCAATCGCGCGGGTGTCATAACGTGAACTTCGTTTCGCCGACGCACTTCGTTCCGCAGATGGCGCGATCGATACTGCTCGCGGCGCAAAAAGGCTTGCGTGTGCCGGTGGTCTACAACACGAACGCGTACGATTCAGTTGCGGTGCTGCGTCTGCTGGATGGCATTGTCGACGTCTATTTGCCCGATTTGAAATATGCTGACGATGAATCGGGGTATCTGTATTCGAAAGTTAGCGGCTACAAAGAGTTTTCGAGGCAGGCGTTGCGCGAGATGTTTCGGCAGACGGGCGATGAGCTCGTGTTTGATGAGAGTGGGCTGTTGAAGCGCGGGCTGGTGGTGCGTTTGCTCGTGTTGCCGAACGACATCGGCAGTATCAGTGAGTCGATCGAATGGATTAGAGACGAGCTGAGTCCGCGCGTGGCGATCTCTCTGATGGCGCAGTACTACCCGACGCACCAGGCGGAAACAAACAAACGCTTCGTGCTGTTGTCGCGACGGATCAGGGAATCGGAGTGGCTCAAAGCGACGGCTGCACTCGAAGAGTTAGGAATGACGGAGGGTTGGCTGCAGGAGTTCGACGGCGCCTCCTATTACTACCGCCCCGATTTCAATAACGCGGATCAGCCGTTCAAAGACATCAGGGATTTTGAAGCCGCAGATTAACGCGGATGATGAAAACACGGATCGGGATCCGTGTCCGATCATCCGCGTTAATCTGTGGCTTCGTAGCGGACGGCTGGGCTGCCCGCGGGGTAGAAGACACCCAACAGGCGCAATTCACTGTTGCCTGTGTTTTCGACGCAATGAACCTGTCTCTTCGGCAAGTAAATGCATGAACCCGGAGCGATTGGTGTGTTGGTCTCGCCGGCCCACATTGTTCCTTCGCCGCGCAGAATAAAAAGCACCTCTTCGTATTCGTGAAAGTGATCCGGCGCACGTCCCGGCGGAATCGAGCCGACAAACTGCGTCACCTGCTCGCTCCCAACCTCCTGATCGACAAGCACGCGATACCAGCGATCCGCTGTGGGCAACGCTCTGCGGTCCGAGAGTTTTACGATCGGTGCTACGTGAGATTCAATCATGTGATCCAACTCGGAATCCGCTTGCGAACTCACGAACCGAACCGGCTCCGATCCAGGGTTCTCGACAACGAGTGTCTCTCCGGATCGGAGGTAAACACCCGTTTGTGGCCCAACGTCGTACGCATCGCCATCGATGATAATCGTGCACTCACCGGATTCATCCAGCAGATAGAGAACCTCGTCAGATTCGGGATTTCGAAGTGCAGGCGATGTTCCTGGTCCAAATTCGAGTATGCGCAGTGAGATTGCTTGCGCACCACTCGCCTTGCCAATCTGATTCCAAACCTTGAGCGAACCCGAGACGTGCGGAATGCCTTCGTTCATCGTCGAGACTCGGCAACCTCCTTCCAGGATTACGGCCATCGACGACTCCTACGGCTTGCTCGTGTTCAGATGATGCGTGGTGTGTTCAGTGATGGACGCCGGCGATTTAGCCTCGGGTGCGAGTTCGTTCGTCAGATTTCTCTGCGCAGGCGCTTCGTAAAGCTGTTTGTTCGTAGTGGAATCAAGCAAGTTCTGCGCGAGAGCGTCGTAAGTATCGCCGGGAAGCTTCTTCCTGGGAACGGTAAAAAGCAGCCCGTTGGCAATCACGCCCAATCCAACGAGGAACGTGACGAGAGCCGGGGTCACGAATGGGAAAATGTCTACCTTATCCAGGGCCATCAGAAGGGTGACGATGGTTGCGCCGAGTCCGATCGCCGCGGTGACTACACCGGCCCGAATCCTGCGCAGACGCTTCTCTTCTGGCGATTCCAAAAACTTTTCAAACGGCGGCAGGATGTCTTCGGCAACCTTCTTGAGTTCTTTCGCCGAGCTCATCTGGCGAATTTTGTCTGCCACGGCCATCCCGATATGCTCGCGCGCCGAAACCGCCGACTGCGTGATCGCGTCAGGGTTCTCCAACGAGTTTCGCACGATACGCAGGTCCGTGCCGCAGGCCCGGCAGAACTGGCTCAGTTGTCGTTCTTCAGAACCGCAGGATGGGCAGTACATGTCGGGGGATTATACGGCAAGTCTCCGGGGAAGTTCCGCCGCAAAAAGGCGCAAGAGGCACAAAAGATAGAACTCAAGCAAATCCGTTTTGTGCTTTTTGTGCCTTTTTGTGGCTGGATTCCACATGCTAAGATTTGCCGACATCTCGCAGAGGTTTTGCCCATGAAAAAACTTTGTATCCTGGCTCTTGTCTTCGGGTTTTTTTGCTTTTCGGAACCATCGATCCTGGCTCAGGACAAGCCGGCTGAACAACCAACGGCTGAAGACCAGGAAAAAAAGGCCGAGAGGGAAAAGAACGCTTACCGCCTGCTGGACCAGGTGCTCGATGAAGCCCAATCCCTGAGGCTCACTGAAAATCGTGTTCGCGTGCAGATCAACGCCGCCGACCTGCTCTGGGATCAAAACCAGGGCCGTGCGCGTTCAATGTTTACGATGGCGGGTGAGGGCGTCGCCGAGATGGGCCGAATTCAGACGTCGTTCGAACGACGTGGCGCACAGAATCCGGATGGTAGTGGCAGGCCCAACATGCGCGCATTTCAGTTGCGCCAGGAGTTGGTCTTAGCCGCGGCTCGTCACGATGCCGCACTCGCTTACCAGTTGCTCGCAGCCACCAAGCCGCCCGCCTCCCCACAACCCGTCGAGCAGCGTGGGCCACGAGCGCCATTCACTTCCGAAGAGAATCTGGAACAGACACTACTCGCGAGAATCGCCGCGCTCGATCCAAAACTCGCCGCTCAAAACGCGGAACAGATGCTCGAGAAAGGCCAGTTTCCGCGAACGCTTTCTGAAGTCATCAATCAACTCGCGCGACAGGATCCGGAAGCCGCTAAAAAACTCGCAGACAAAACTGTCAAACGTGTTCAGGCCGCGAACCTGTTGACTAACAGTGAGGCCGCCGCGCTCGTACAAGCGCTGCTCTCGCCCGGTCCCCGACAACCGTCGAGCGCAACCCAGACAGCGACGACGCAGTTCCGTGGACGCGCTCCGTCGTTGGAACAATCCGCTTATGTCGACTTGTTGTCGAGCGCAATCGATGCAGCGTTAAAAGCAACGCCCGCACAAAGTCAACGTGGACCAGCAAACCAGGGGCGTGGTCCAGGCCGCACGGGCCCACAGCAACCAACCGATGCGCAAATCGAACAGAACAACGCTCGTCGCCTGTTAGCCGGCCTGCAAGTCGTACTCCCGATGGTCGATCAGTATCTTCCCGCAAAGGCTCCCGTGCTGCGTCAAAAGCTGACGGAGATGGGGATGTCCACAAATCCTGGTATGACGTTCAACGGCATCCAGGGAAATCCGACCGCCGACGCGCTGGTCCAGGCTGCAGCGACGGCTCCGCAGCAGGTACAGTCGCGACTCTATCAACAGGCGGCTTACAAGGCGCTGGAAGAAGGCGACGCGGATCGTGCGCGACAAATCGCGACGGACCATTTGTCACAGAAAGCCCGTGACAGCTTGATGGACGCGATACAGATCCGGGAAATGGCGAAGAAGCCTGACGGCGCTCGCCTGGAAGAAATCAGGCAAGTTGTTGCGAAGCTGCAAAACGACGACGACAAACTGAACTTGCTCCTGCAAGTGGCAGACGATGCACAAAAGGAGAATCCAAAACTCGCG
The DNA here is from genome assembly GCA_035571655.1 of Pyrinomonadaceae bacterium. Taxonomy (GTDB): domain Bacteria; phylum Acidobacteriota; class Blastocatellia; order Pyrinomonadales; family Pyrinomonadaceae; genus PSRF01. Next base: position 7,843 of record DATNCH010000174.1, on the reverse strand, counting down.
GTGCAACTGCTGGACGAAGCAAGACAAATGACGAACCGCCGTGCGACTGGTTACAACAATTTCGAGCAACAATTGCGAGTCGCGCACGCGTTTGCCCCGGTGGATCCGGCGCGCAGTTTTGAGATCCTCGATCAGGGCATTAGCCATTTGAACGAATTGCTTGGGGCTGCCGCTGTGTTGAGTGGTTTCGAAATCAACATGTTTCGCGACGGTGAAATGGCGCTCCAGGATGGAAACGGTCTGACGCGGATCATCAATCAATACGGTCGGGAGCTCGCGGTGCTCGCTCGCAGTGATTTTGAACGCGCGGAAACCCTGGCGAGTCGCTTCCAGGTTCCGGAGTCGAGAATCATGACGCGTCTGGCGATCGTGCAGGGATTACTCGCGCAAACACCACCGGATCAGACAAGAATCACAGTCCGACAAGATTAAAAGAGAATTTCCGCGCAACGGCGCAAAGAGGCAAAGCTAATTAAGAGCCTGGCTTCTTTGCGCATTTATGCGTCTTTGTGCGGAAAATAATGATGAACATAGAAAAACCCGAAATTCCACCGACGACACCTTACGATCCGAGCGATCCCAATCAGGATCCTGCGCCCGTTCCGTTGCCGCCTGATTCGAGTCCACAGCCGCCGGCGCCTGTGCGCGAGCCCGATCAACCGCCGCCGATAACAGATCCATCCCCTCCAGAACCTACGAGACTGAGTTAGGCGAGGAGTCTTTGATTGTTGGACCATCCTCGTGTGCTACTCCTTATTGCTTCTGGTTCAGTCTTGCGGTTCTTTGCACGGCTGGGAGTATTCGGTCTCTTTCTCCTGAGCGCGCTCGACTCGTCTTTTCTCGTGCTCCCGTTCGGAAACGATTTGTTGCTCATCGCGCTGGTAAGCTCACACCGCCAGGGTCTAACCTGGATCGTTTACGTGATTGCATCAGCAATCGGATCGGTGGTCGGCGTCGCCGTCATTGACGTGCTAATGCGTAAGGCTGGAGAAAAGGGACTGGAACGTTTTGTAAGTGAGAAACGAGTCGAACAACTCAAAGCCAAGATCGAGAACAAAGCCGGTATCACTGTATTTCTCGCGACACTAATGCCGCCGCCATTTCCATTCACGCCCGCCGTAATGACTGCTTCTGCTTTGCAATCGCCGCGGAAGACGCTGCTCGTAGCTGTTTTCCTGGGCCGGCTTTTGCGATTCGGAATTGAAGCGGTACTCGCGCTATATTTTGGACGTCAGTTGATCGCGTACATAAACTCCGATGTCCTTTCCTACGTAGTATATGGTCTAATCGCAATCGCAATCGTCGCGAGCACTTTTTCCTTGATTCGCTGGTTTAAACGGAAGTAAAAGATCCTGAATAGAACGGCGAAAATGGCCGTTTCCGTTCGCAATTCGAAAATCGTGCGTGTAGAATCCGCAGGCAAAAAAATTCCTCCTGAAGGGAGCCCGCAGGCATGCCAGAGACAAGGGGCGTTCAAGCCACCGAAGAAGTGAAAGCAGAATGGGCCCTCGCGTACAAGTATTACCTTAGAGCGCCGGGCGATCGCTTTGATAAGAAAAAGGATCGAACGGCGCGCATCGACTATGTAGCCCAGGAAATGAAGCTGACTCGCAAACAGGCTAAACGCCGAATCAGAAACTACGAAGCGTGGCAGCGAAACATCAAAAAGGGCCTTGTTCGTCCGTAGCGTTTCGTAATTGAAGTTGGACCTCGAAGATGGACCTCACCCATTGTTTTCCCCATTCGTTGTCTTTGCCCGAACTATTTTTGCAGCCGCCTGGTCCAATTCACCAACTCCTCGAGTAGTTGCCGGATCAGCCCCTTCGCGGTTTCGTCAGTCAGCTTTCCATTCTGATCGAAATGTTGGTGTGCGCTTCCGAGCATGACCTCGGGCTGGTTGACGGCGTACATGTTCAGAAAGACAAACGTTTGCCGCAGATGATACTGCGCGCGCGCGGTGCCGGTGCTGCCAACCGACGCGCCCATAACTGCGACGGGCTTTCCGTTCCATGCGCTCTGGCCGTAAGGACGTGAGGCCCAGTCGATCGCGTTCTTCAGCACGCCTGGTATTGAGTAGTTGTATTCCGGGGTGACAAAAAGAATTGCGTCGGCGTCGCGAATTCGCTGCTTGAGCTCGGCGACCTTCGCGGGCGGATTGGCTTCGTCGTCCTGGTTGAATCCGGGAATGCCGTCCAATTCGAAAGTCTCGATCGTAACGCCTTGAGGTGTAAGTTCCTGCGCAGCGCGTAGCAGTCCGCGATTGAAAGACTGCTTTCGCAGACTTCCGGCAATACCCAAAATAATCACGTCACTTTTCCTCCCTGTGTTTGTCTATCAGATAACACAAAGCAAGATGAGTTACCAGTGCTACCAATTGATGGTACTGCTGAATCGGTCTTGGATGAGGTCAGTACCGTAACGAGGTAGCGTCGGGTCGATGTTAAGCATACACAGCCTATGAAGATCCTGATGTTCGAGATTGACCCGACGCTACCGCGTTACGGTACTGACCTCATCCAAGCATCATCGCAAACTCCAACTGCACCACCACTCGCATTGAGCATCGACGCAAACCTCGTTATAGTGTGGTCCTAACCCCCAGTTATCTAAAACCTTGACTGCGCAGGAGGTTTACGGTGAGCTCCTTTTATCATCGCCGCCAGTTTTGGCTTGGTATGTTTTTATCTCTGAGTATAGGACTAGCGCTTATGTCGTGTACCGATAATCTAAACTCAACGTCGCGATCGGGCAACAAAGATGAAGCCGAGAAATTTCTCGGCGAGGCTGAAAAGCGTCTCCTGGACCTTAACATCAAAGCCTCGCGTGCGGACTGGGTGAAGAGCACGTTCATCACTGACGATACAGAAGCACTGTCTGCTACCGCGAACGAAGCACTAATCGCCGCCACGGGCGAACTCGCCGAGCAGTCGCGACGATACGAAAACGCGGACCTCTCGCCCGCGGGCAAACGCAAACTCAAACTGTTGAAGCTTTCTCTGACGCTTCCCGCGCCGAAAGATCCGGCGGAGCGCGCTGAGCTCACGAAGCTCACGGCCTCGATGGAAGGCGAGTACGGCAAAGGAAAGTATTGTCCCGAAGGCGACAAAGGAAAATGTCTCGGCATCACCGAGCTCGAAGAGATCATCGGTAACAGTCGTGATCCGGAAGAATTGAAGAAAGCCTGGTTGGGTTGGCACCAGATTGCGAAACCGATTCGCAAAGAGTACGTCCGGTTTGTCGAGCTGAGTAACAAGGGCGCGAAAGAGATGGGCTTCGCCGACACGGGCGCGATGTGGCGCTCGAAGTACGACATGGAGCCAGACGCTTTTGCCGCCGAGATGGAAAGATTGTGGCAGCAAGTCAAACCGCTGTACGACTCGCTTTACACCTACACGCGCCGCAAGTTGACCGAGAAGTACGGCACGCAAGTAGTTGCTCCGGACAAACCGATACCAGCGCATCTGCTGGGAAACATGTGGGCACAGCAGTGGGGAAACATCTATCCGTTGCTGGCTCCGGCGAATGCCGATCGTGGTTACGATCTGACGCAGATACTGAAGTCGAGAAACACGGATGTGCAGCAGATGGTGCGCTACGGCGAATCGTTCTTCACGTCTTTAGGTTTCGACCCGTTGCCGAAGACGTTCTGGGAGCGCTCGTTGTTTTCGAAGCCTCCGGATCGCGACGTGGTCTGCCATGCGAGTGCGTGGGATATCGATTTTGAAAAAGACGTGCGGCTGAAAATGTGTGTACAGATCAACGAGGAAGATTTCTCGGTTGTACATCACGAGTTGGGGCACAACTATTATCAAATGGCCTACGCGCCGCAGGCTTTCCTCTTCCGCGACAGCGCCAACGATGCATTTCACGAAGCGATCGGCGACACGATCGCGCTGTCAGTCACACCGCCATACCTGAAGCAGCTCGGGCTGATCGACAAGGTGCCGGATCAGTCAGCGGACATCGGTTTTCTTCTGAATCGAGCGCTCGATAAAGTCGCGTTTTTGCCGTTTGGTTATCTGGTGGACCAATGGCGCTGGAAAGTCTTTTCAGGTGAGATTAAGCCAGGCGATTACAACAAGGCGTGGTGGGATCTGCGTGAGAAGTATCAGGGTGTTTCAGCGCCTGCTCCGCGCACCGAAGAGGACTTCGATCCGGGAGCTAAGTATCACGTTCCGGCAAACACACCGTACGCGCGTTACTTCCTGGCCGCGATTCTCCAGTTTCAGTTTCACCGAGCGTTGTGTCGTGAAGCGGGTTTTACTGGTCCGCTTTACCAGTGCTCGATCTACGGAAATAAGAAGGCTGGTGAAAAGCTGAAAGCAATGCTGGCGATGGGTGCAAGCGAGCCGTGGCCCGCCGCGCTCAAGGCGATGACTGGCGAAGACAAGATGGACGCGACCGCGATCATCGACTACTTCGCACCGCTCAAAACATGGCTTGATCAGCAGAATGCAAGCGGATCTGAGGCTTCAAAATAGGTCCTATAGGTCATATAGGACTTATAGACCTATTGCCTTGCAGCAACCGGCGAGATGCTTCTGTCGCGGAGCACGTAGTGCGGAGTTTTGAGATCGGTGATGATCTCCGCCGTTTGAAACCTGCGCAGCACCTCGGGTGGCCACACGCGATGCGAACGGCCTTCGCGTACGGTTGCGTTGTTGACGCGCATGAAGTCCAGAGTCGATGGCACCAAGGTTCGCGGATTCACGAGGGCAAATCGCCACGCCCGGCGCTTGGTGAGCGGGAATTCTAAGGAAATCGTTTGATTTTTTGGGGCTAGTACTTTCATTGGCACCTTTGTTGAACTAGGATTAACGCCTGTCCAATCTAAAGGCAGTGCCAATCGACTGCGGATTCCAGATTTAAGGGGCGCAGTTTAGGAGTGTCTCGATACAATTTCGTGCGGAGATAAAACGAGTTCGGTTCCACAGATTACGCAGATTTTGTGCGGATCTGGTTTTGTGATCACGCTGGGCGTTGTAGGTAGGAGCGGAGTTCGGGTCGAGTCGCTTTCCGCATCAAGGCGCTCTTCGCCTTCCATTCCATGGCGCGACTCAGTTCCACCAGGAAGTGTGTCTCTCCCGATTCGAACGAAGCAATGGGAGCGCCGTCGTGGTAGAGAATTCGATTGCTCGTATGCGCGGTGACGCGGCTGCCGGGAACAATGATGCCGACGAGGTTCAAAGGATCGGCAGCACTCACGGAAATCAAACTGTCTTGCGCGCCCGCACGTCGGATTGATCGAAGCATACCTATGGCGTCTGGCAGGGCAAACTGCTCACCGGAGATACCGCCGACAAAGCGACCGCCGCGAATATCGCCGCGCGCTTCGAGCCGGTGGTAGATGCGAAGCAGCACACGCCACGGCAGCGCCATTCCTTCTCGCTCCAGCAGACGTTTGAAAACGACACCGTAGCGCTTGAGAAGCGCCCACGCGACCTCTTCAGCCAATGCCGGGTCGACGGGGTTTTGAATCGTGTTACCGCGCTTGAGGATGGACCAGCGGCCGGCACTCACCATGTCGTAAACAGGCTGACGATGTTTGCGACGTGAGGCCGCCTGCGTCTTTCGACTTCCCGGCGTCAGCAGTGCGCGCAATCCGGCGAAGCTGTCTGAAACAACCACGCCATTCGCAACGAGTTCGGCGAGTGCTTCTTCAACCTGGCTGCGCAACAACTCCGTGTTCTCGAGGATGTCGGTGAAGAACGACGCTCCCCGCAGCGAGAGGTACTCGTAGACCATCTGCGTAGTCGTCGAGAATTCTGATGTGCTCGCCGCCGCGGGTTGCGGAAACACGGAGCTCCAGAGTGCGAAGTTCTTTCGTCGCAAAAGCGCGATCGGCGTGTTTCTTACCGGACCAGAGCCGCGCGCTCTTTCAGCACTATCGGCGGATCGCGTCAACGGAGTCAGACGCGCCCAAACCACTTCACCCGACAGACACAGCGCATCCAGCCACGTCGGGTCGTACTCAACCATGCGCGCGGGCAACAGTTCGCCTTCCCACGCTGCGGCCGGAGCTTCGACGCCTTCCAACTGTTCGATTATTGCTCTGAGACTTTCCGGACCTTCCATCTGGTGGTCGGGCGCTACCTTCTGCCACGCGAGCAGGAAGCGAATGAAGTCGGTGGTTGCAACCGGCTCGATCTCCTGTCGCAAGCGGTTCAGTGTGTAACTGTGAATGCGAGCAAGGAGGCGTCGCGCGCTCCACTCAGTTTCAGTGACGCCGGGTGTGAATTTGCCTCGAATTACAAAACCCTCTAATTCAAGTCTCAGCAGAGCGGTTTCGATATCCAGTTTCGTCAGGCCGGACGATGTGACCAACGAGTCGACAGTTACCGGGCCCAATCCTTCCAGACGTCCGCGAATGATCTCGACGAGTGCGTCTTCGGAGGTCCAGGCGGTGCGTGAGACGCTTTCAGGCGCGACAATCGGCGGCTCTAAACTCGGATTCGAGTAGACTGCATTGATCTGCGGCAGCCGCTCTGCCGCGACCCATAATCGCGCCGTTTCAGTTGCCAACACTCCGGCACGACGATCGTTTTTTAACTCGGCAAAGAACTCTTGCCAATTCGCACCTTCCGCTTCTGTTACGAAACCGAGTTCGACGAGGGCGTCGTGAAGTTCGTCTGCATTCCGCGGCTCGGGCCAAACCTCTCCACGCACGCGATCGATTGCCGCTTGATCGAGCTTGCCCATGTCGCTCGCGGTTTCAGGATCGAGCCAGCGTCGCTGAAACACCGCGCGCGTGCGGCGCTCTTCAAGCGGCGCATCGTCGAGATACGCGTACGGTCTCGCATTCAATATTTCCTGCGACAAAGGCGACGCTTCAATGACGTCGCGCGCGAAAAGATTCTTTTCGTTTCGCTCGATTGAGGTCAGTAAGCGTTCGAGACCGTCGACATCCATTGCCTCTTCCAGGCAATCTTTCACCGTCTGGTCGACGAGCGGATGCGACGGGATCTCGCGTTCACCCGCAGTCAGATTCTCCGCGCAGGCGAGCTGGTCAGGAAAGATCGCGGTCAATAGATCCTCCGCGTCCATTCGCTGCAACTGCGGCGGGATCTTCTTGCCACCACGACGCCGCAACACGGCGAGCGATCGAGTCACGTTCCAGCGCCAGCGAATATTCCACATCGGCGCGTCCAGCAGCGCCTGGCACAAAAGCTGGCGAACGGTTTTTGAGTTCAGGTAATGAAAGACCTCGTCGAGCGGAAAGCTGTGTGTTGGTCCGAGTGACAGGACGATGGCGTCTTCAGTCGCTGCGGCCTGGAGTTCGAAGTTGAACTTCCGACAGAAACGCTTTCTGAGGGCCAGTCCCCACGCGCGGTTCAAGCGACTCCCAAACGGCGCGTGCAGCACCAACTGCATGCTGCCACTGTCGTCAAAAAACCTTTCCAAAACGAGGTTGTCCTGAGAAGGCATCACGCCGAGCACGATCTTCGCGCCGGCGAGATACTCGACGATCTGTTCCGCAGCATTTTGTGAAACGCCGACTTCCTGCGTCAGCCATTCATGTGCTGGTTCCAGATTCACTCTGGAAGCCGGCTCATCGGCGTCTGCATCCGTGGCTGACTCCGTGTCTGGCGTGGCAACAATCTCGACTCGCGCCGCGACCGCCTCTCGCAAACGCGACACGGAAACAGACAACTCGTGTGTTCGCGCAGGTGCCTCGCCTAACCAGAACGGAATCGACGGTGGCTGACCGTGCGCATCCTCCACGCGCACCTTGCCCTGCTCGACCCGCAGCACGCGCCACGACGTGTTGCCGAGTTGAAAGATGTCGCCCTGTAGACTCTCGATCGCAAAGTCTTCGTTCACTGAACCGATAACGAGCTCGCTC
>DATNCH010000173.1:0-20985 GCA_035571655.1 Pyrinomonadaceae bacterium | reverse complement strand
CACCAGTCTTAGTTTGATCGCAGACAGGAACAGCACGACTGCGAGAATCGGGAGATAAGTCAACACCGAACCCGCGTCCGGTTCGAGCAGGATCAGTCCGATGGGCAGGCCGAGTATCAGCCCGCCGACGATCATCTCCTTCAGCGTCAGAGCCTGCACGCGGTTCTTTCCGAAGTAACGCGCGAGCATCATCGCCGTTGTTACTTTCACAAACTCGGAAGGTTGAAACTGGCCGATTCCGGGCACTTTGATCCACGCCTGTTGCCCGTTGATTCTCAACCCGAACCCGGGAATCAAAACGACAATCAACAGGATCAGACCAAAGACATAAAACGCAGGCGCGAAATTCAAGAGACGCCGGTAGTCGGTGAACGCAATTGCCAGCATTGCCACGAGGCCGATTGCGAGCCCGATGAGTTGTTTGATCCAGTAGGGTTCAGTCGGCTGAGCGTTGCGAATCTGGACCGTGCCGAAGAGCACGATCCCGATCGCCAGCAGTGCCAGGATCCAATCGAAGTCACGCCAACTGCGTTTGTGAATGATTGCGACCATCGGTTATCGACTCACGACGGCGGTCTGCTGTGCGGCTGCGGGTGTTGGGGGTTCGGCCTTCGCGATCTGTTTGACTACCATTCCGGGCGGCTCTTCGTGACGCGTCTTGCGATAGTAGACGTCGTAGACACCACGAATTGCAGGCGCTGCGTGGCTGCCACCGAAACCGGAGTTCTCGATCAACGCTACCATCGCGATCTCGGGTTTGTAAGCCGGGGCGTAAGTTACAAACCACGAGTGGTCCTTGTTCTTGCCCGTGTCTTTGCCGAGTCCGACGACCTGTGCCGTACCCGTTTTTCCAGCGATGTCGAATCCAGCCATCTGAATGCGCGAGCCCGTACCGCCCGCGTTCACCACTCGCCACATGCCCTCCACAACAGCCTGATCGATGTCTTCCGGAATCGCAACTACCTTCGGATTCGGCCGCGATGAATCAAGCGGCTGGAACGTCACTGGACCACGAAAGTCAGGAGTGCCTGGATTACCGAAAGCCTTCACCTCTTTCAACAGGTGTGGAATGTACAGCCTGCCATCCATACTGATACCGGCGATGGTTCTGAGCAGTGAAATCGGTGTGATGATGTCGTAGACCTGACCGAACGATGCGTACACGGTATCGATGTCGCGCCACTCAGGATCTCGCGGCTGCATGCGGCGCTTGAATTCGCGCGACGGCGTCCAACTCACGACTTCGTTTGGCAGGTCGATCCCGGTGCGCTTGTTGAGATCAAACTCGTCAACCATCTCGACGATGCCGTCGATACCCATCTTCAGTCCGAGCCGATAGAAATAGCCGTCGCAGGAATGCGTAATTGCGGTTTTGATGTCGGGCGTGCCGTGGTTGCCCATGCAACGCGTAAACTTGTTGCCGATGGTAATGCCGCCGCCGCACACCAGGGTCGAATGATCGAGTGTGATGGCTCCCTGTTTCAAACCGGAAATCGCCATCGGGATCTTCCACGTGGAGCCCGGCGGGTAGCGGCTTTGAATCGCGCGGTTGAGCAAAGGCGTTTCGGGATTGTTGAGCAGCGCAGCGTATTCGGCGCGCCCTTCCCTGGTCGTGATGCGCTGCGAGAAGAGATTCGGATCAAACGTCGGGGCCGAAGCCAGCGCGAGGATCTCACCGTTGTTTGGATCCATCGAAATGATTACACCACGCTTGGTGACAGAATTCGCGAGTTGTTCTTCCGCTGCCTTTTGTATATCGAGGTCGATCGTGGTGACGAGATCGCGTCCGGGAATCGGATCGACGATCTCGATCTGGTCCTGAATGCGCCCGCGACTGTCGACAACGACTTCGCGATAACCGTCGCGGCCGCGCAGATAATCGTCGTAGATCTGTTCGATACCACTCAGCCCGATGATGTCACCGGGTTTGAGACCTTTGTCTTTCACCGCCTGTTGCTTTAGTTGTTCCGGACTGATCTCGCCGACGTATCCGAGCACGTGTGCAAGCGAACCGTTATCCGGGTAACGGCGCTGCGGTTGTTGCTCGACGCGCAATTCGGGGAACTCGAGATTGTGAGCTTCCACCCAGGCGATGTCGCCGGGCGTTGCGCCTTGTTTCACGAGGATCGATTCGAACGCGGGCATTGTTTTTACGACTTCGAAGTAATCTCGCAGGATGTCTTTATCGAGGTTCAGCCCTTCGGCGAGTGGCAGGATCAGCGAGTTGAGATCTTTACCCTTCACGTCCTCGCGCGACATGATGACGTTATAGATCGGACGCGAATCGACGATCACGCGGCCCTCGCGGTCGAAGATAACGCCGCGCGGCGCGGGAATCGGCAAGCGACGACGACGTTGATTTTCGGCGATCTCCGCGTAGCGTTCGCCGCGCACCACCTGAAGCACGTAGAGCCGGACGCTGAGCGCGCCGAGCATCACAATCACAAGGATCTGGATGAACCGCAGCCGGGCGCGAAGGTTTTGAGATGTATCTTCGAATTTCATAAATTTCTGTTAACCATTAAGATGCACAAACAGCACAATCATTTTGTGTCTTCTCTTGTGCCTTTTGTGGCTCACCTTCTCCGCAGCGGTCCTGTCGAACGGCGTGCGACGCGACGGCGCGTAGCGAATTGCCGGCGCTGCGCCACTCTCTCAGATACCGCGGCGTCGATCATGTAGAGCGCCAGGGTGCCCACCACCGTCGTCGCTATTAGTTTATATGACATCGTGGGCATCAAAGGAACAGCCGGAGGGTTGCCGAGCACGCGGTGCCAGAAAACATAGATGGCGGAGTCGAGCACGGTGGCCGCCGCCAGCACCGGAATCCGCAACAAAGGGTTCTCCAGGTTTATCCTGGTCGCAGCGAAATAGATGACATATGCCGTCAGCGTCTTGGAAAAACCTCCCGCACCTATCAAACCTCCGCTCGCAGCGTCCACGACTAACCCGGCGACCGTACCTACCAGTAACGCCTGCCATGCGTCACGCTGCAATGCGATATAAACAACGACGACCAGGGGAAAGTCGATAAAGGAGAGAGGCTGCCAAACTTCGCGCAGCGAAAGCTGTAGCAGAATAGAGAGTAATAATACTACGGCAATCTTAACCTGCGACATAGGGACGTTGCCGATTGCGAATCAGCAATACCTCATCTCCTTGGTGCATTCTGCGGGGTCTGTTCGGGTAAGGAGCGTGGCGGGGGATGGTAGAGTAGTACGGCCACTTCCTCCAGGTGGTCCAATTGAGCGCCGGGTTGAATTAGAATCTGATGGGCCTGCGTGGCGGTTCCGTTCTTCACGTCGACAACTCGACCCACGTTCAGACCCGGTGGATAGATTCCGTCCTGACCAGTCGTCATCACCGAATCGCCGACTTCGACTTTCTCGAGCCCTGAAACGTAACGCATCTCGATCAGCGCAACACCCGTGTCAGCGCGCCCTTTCACCGAACCCAATGCGCCTGATCCGAGTTGTCCTACAACCGCTCCAGCTCCGGCTTTCTCATCGGTGAGCAGCATCACCTGCGAAGCCCACGGGCTAACGGTGATGACGCGGCCCACGATGCCACCGCCGGTCACGACAGGCATGTTCATCTCGATTCCGGAGCTGCTGCCACGATTGATCGTGATCGTGTTGAACCAAACCGAAGGATCGCGGGCAATAACACGTGCGGGAACCGAACTGATTTTGACTGTTTCGTTCAGGTTCAAAAGCGCTTTCAGACGCTCGTTTTCAGCCGTTGCCTGACGCGCAGTATTCAGTTCCTGCTCGACCTGCGTCAAGCGCTCTTTCAGTTGTTCATTCTGTTGGGCGATGCTGCGAAAGTTGAAAATCTGCTGGAAAAAGCCTGTTGTCGCGCCGCTGGCTTTTGACGATGCGCTTTGGATTGGCGAGGCAAACGTTTGCGTCCAGATGCGCAGCATCTTGTGTTTGCCATCCGAGTCGCGTGCGTCAACGGCCATGATGATGAGGTTGGTGACAAGCAATGCCACGAGCCACATGGGAGCTCGTTGTCGAATCTCTTTTTGTGTGCGAACCGAAGCCACGCGTAAATCTTAATCTAGTACACAGATAACACAGATTACATCCCGCTCGTCATCGTATTTTCCCACTTCACGCGCTTGAGGAGATCGAAGTCGGATAGCATCTTTCCCGTTCCCAACACAACGGACGCGAGTGGGTCGTCAGCCAGCGAAACCGGCAATCCCGTTTCGATTGAAAGTCGTTTGTCGAGATTCTTCAACAGCGCGCCGCCGCCTGTCAGTACGATGCCGCGTTCGACGATGTCTGCGGAGAGTTCAGGTGGCGTTCGTTCGAGCGCGACGCGTACGGCGTTGATGATGGTCGAGATCGAGTCGGCCAGCGCTTCACGTACTTCTTCGTCAGTGATCGTGATCGTCTTCGGAATTCCCTCGATGAGATTGCGACCGCGCACCTCGTACGACAGCGGCTCGTCGAGCGGGTAAGCAGAGCCGAGTTCAATCTTGATCGCCTCGGCAGTTCGTTCACCGATTAACAAGTTGTACTTCCTCTTGATGTACTGGATGATCGCTTCATCCATCTCGTTGCCGGCGACGCGGACCGCGCGCGAATACACGATGCCGCTCAAGCTGATCACGGCGATATCCGTTGTGCCACCGCCGATATCGACGACCATGTTTCCGTGAGGCTCAGTAATCGGCAACCCGGCACCGATCGCCGCGGCCATCGCTTCTTCGACCAGATACACTTCCGACGCCTTCGCACGATATGCGGAGTCTTCAACCGCACGTCTCTCAACCTGAGTTATCTCAGATGGGATTCCGATAACCACGCGTGGGCTGACCCACGTCTTGCCGTTGTGGGCCTTGCGTATGAAGTGTTGGAGCATCTTTTCGGTAACTTCGAAGTTGGCAATCACGCCGTCCTTCATTGGGCGAATCGCCACGATGTTACCCGGAGTTCGGCCCAGCATGTCTTTAGCGTCGCGTCCGACTGCTTCAACCTGGTTGGTGACTTTATTAATAGCAACAATAGAAGGTTCCGATACGACGATGCCGCGCCCCTTCGCATAGACCAAAGTATTCGCCGTCCCGAGATCAATCGCCAGGTCGCTTGAAAACAGACTGAAAATAGATTTGAAAGCCATCTAGACTTATTCACTTCCCGTGGATGTAGAATGGAACTTCGGGTGGGATCGGCGGTTAATTACGGCCAAACACGTCCGAAATCCTAAGATACACCTTGAACGTATGAACCGTAAACCGGAATCTTTGCACTGGTTGTGCCACAGACTAGGAAGGTTTCGACGAATCGTTCTCCGTGTAGTCCAGTTCGACTTTCGGGACCACACGTTTTGACGGTTCTCTGGTCGCGAGGTCAGCGGCGAAACGCACACAATTCTTGTTGGCTGCCTTTGCCTCATACATCGCCGTATCCGCGCACGCGATTAGTTGCTGTGGAGAAGAAGCATGCTTCGGAAATGCGGCAACACCAAAGCTCGCAGTCAAAGAAAGTTGCAGGCGTCGTCCACCGGTGAAGTTGTGACGCGTGATCTTGTGGCGGATACGTTCCGCGACCTGGCCCGCGAGTTCTGTGCCAGTGTCGGGCAACACGATTACAAACTCGTCGCCGCCATAACGGGCGACCGCGTCAGTATCTCGGATCGAGGAAAGGATCACCGCGGCCATCTCCATGAGCACGTGAGAGCCGACGAGGTGGCCGTGTTCGTCGTTGATCTGTTTGAAGTCGTCGAGGTCCAGAAACAGCGCCGCCACGCTCGATCCGTAACGACGAGCGCGCCTGATTTCGTTCAGCAGGAACTGGCGGAGGTAGCGGGCGTTGTGAAGTTTAGTGAGGTCGTCGGTTTGGGAAAGGCGTTCAGCCTCTGCGATACGAACAGCATTCGCCAGCGCGGAAGCGATTGGCAGTGAAAGCGAGTCGAGCAAAGCGACGTCGGCTTTCTTGAACGCGCGCCTGCCCGAGCCCTCTCGAACACCTTCGACGACTCCGAGGATTCGCTCGCCGCAGATGAGCGGCACGGCGACCACGAATTTTCCTCGTTCTTTTCTCTTAACGATTCCCATCCCGGCCGCTGCTCGTTTGGCCGCTTTTGTTTCGCAACCAAGCGGGAGATCGGGTTCGGCGTTGGTCCATTCGTCCTGGACTTGAGAATCTTCCTGGCCGGCCTTTCTCATGGCGACGGGCTCGAGTGTTCCGTCTTCAAAACCTTTCGTCTCGCTGAAGAGATAGATGGTCCAACAGTCGGCTTTAATGAGATCTTGTAAACCAGTGAGCGCAGTGTTTGCCGCACCATTCTGATCGCCGCTGAAGTGCAGCGAAGAGACGAGTTCGTAAGCCGCTCGCAGATGGCTGATCTTGATCTTCTTCGGAAGTGAAGACGGTTCCGCGTCAGGTGGCGGCTGAAACGCCTCCGGTAAACGCAGCTCACTCGAACCGTCGTGCGCTTCGATCTCGCGGAGCATTGCAGGCAATTGTGCCGACTTGTCGGCGACTGCGAGGAAGCCCAGCCGTTTGAGCGTCGGTCCATCGAGACTGCGCAGGTTGTGACTTTGGTAACCGTTGGTTTGACGGCGGCACGCGACCAGCGGTGCGCCGGGCCAAAACGCTTTCGCATGGTCTATCGCTGTGTGTAGTTCGACCATGTCTGCGCCGGGCACCACTTCGTAGAGCACAGCCAAAGGCGGTGGACCTTCCGAATCGCCCAAACCCTCGCGTTTCCTTCGTTGGGCCAGCGCTTTCTCGACTTCGACTTCACGCAAACCCTCGATCAGGGTTTTCACACCCGCCGCACGCAGCGCCTCGATTAGCTCGTAGGCCGGTGCTTCGTGTGCATCCGTCAATAGGATTACGTGACTCGACATCTTTAGGTCCTGCCGCGCCCCGCGCGTGAAGAAAGCTGAACTTTGTACTGACTGCTGTTGCCTTGCGAGTCTTGCCCTTCAACCATTAACTCGCGAGTGGCTGCGGATGCTGTGACCTGAATCTGAAAAGCTCCGTCAGGTGCGGCAATCGTTTCGCGACCACCGACGCGAATCGTCGTGCCCGGATCAGCTTTGCCGCGAATCAGATAAATGTTGCCGCCGAGGAGTTCAGCGCTGAGATTAGACACGGCGACCTGCGAGCCGGTGCCGCGATTGACGACAATGAACTTCAGCGGATCACTCCAGTCGCTCGCCTGACCACTCGCGGCCGTCGCTCTCACGCGCCAGAAGTAAACACCTGGGCGAAGATCGCTCGCGCCGAATTCGTTGGCGACCAGTTGATCTCGTTCAATAACTTTTCCATCTGTAACGAAAAAAGGTGAAGTCGCAACTTCGACGCGATAGTACGCAGGCGTGCCTGACTGTGGTCGCTGCCATTTCAAAGCCACGTTTGCCGCGCCGTTGGAGCCGACGAAAACTTTCTCGAGGTCGTGTGGCTTGGCGGGTTGCGGTACGTCCAACAACTTCTGCGCCGGCGAGAGACGTCCGGAGTTGTTGACCGAAACATACTCGCCGCCACGGATAGACGTCTTGTCACCCTGCTGGTTGGTGGTTTCGATGGCGCCAGTTGCGACGCGAATTTCTTCAGTACCTTCGGTATTAACCCCGAAACTCGCATTCGTCTTTTCGCCCACGGTGTTTTTCGTCTTGGGCGTTTCGACGACGTTTGTAGTTCCTTCTACCTGCTGTTCGGTTCGAACGGACAACTGACCGCTGTCGACGCGGACATGAACGTTGGTCTTCTTTCCATCGTCGTCGCGTGCGTTGTCGCGGACGATGATCGTGCTGTTGGGTTTGATCAGTAGAGTCGAGCCATCGGCCAGACCGATACGGGCGCGGCCGCTCGCCTGAGTTTGCACGGTGTCGCCCGGGTAAAGCTCGGTCTCACCGCTGGCAGCTATGTTTTCGCGGGTGGCTGCGCGGATAACGCGAACGTCTCCCTCAAAGGAGATAAACCTGGCGCCTGCGGGGTGCTTCATTTCGCCGACGTTTGCCAGGGGGTTTCCGTACTTCCAGACGTAGAAGGCGGAGCCCGCGGCGAGGGAGCACAGTGCAAAAATGGCGATTACCAGATAGACGAAACGCTTCTGAATAATCCACCAATCATAGGCAAATCGACTGGTTTTATTCGCAACCATTGACTAAATCGAGTAGGGAAGGGGACCCAAACGAGTTGGTCCGCGCGTTGATTTGGTGAGTCCTTACGGCAATTTCCAGGCAGCAACACTACCGACTCGGAATTTAACATACGTGGCGAGCACGGTTCAAGCCGTTTAAACCACAGATTACACAGATCTGCGCTTTAGGGGTCATTTGGAGGCAGATCGACGGTGATCTTGTCTTCGGGCTTGGGCGGAATCAATAGCGACAGCAGCACGGAGCCGACCAGGACGACTGCCACGAAGATCAGCGAAAACTCGGTCTCGAGTTTGATGTGAACGATGCCCAGCAACATTTTGACCCCGATGAAGGTGAGAACAATGGCCAGACCGATGCGCAGGTAGCGAAACTTGTCCACGACGCCTGCCAGCAGGAAGTACATCGAACGCAGACCGAGAATGGCGAAGACGTTTGAGGTGTAGACGATGAAGGTATCCGTGGTGATTGCAAAGATTGCAGGTATCGAGTCGACGGCAAAGACCAGGTCGGTGAATTCCACCACCACTAAGACGAGCAACAGCAGCGTACCTGTTCGTTTTCCGTCGATGCGCGTAAAGAACTTTTGCTCTTCGTAGTGTCGCGTGATGGGAAGGAAGCGGGTCACAGCGCGGACGACGAGAGTTTGGTCCGGCTGCATATCGTTATCTTCGTGGCGAAACATCTTGATTCCTGTGTAAACGAGGAATGCGCCGAAGATGTAGATGATCCAGTGAAAACGATCGATCAGCGCCGCGCCCACGAAGATCATGGTCAAGCGCATAAACAAGGCGCCAAGCACGCCCCAGAAAAGCACGCGGTGTTGAAACCTTGCGGGGACCTTGAAATACGAAAAGATCAGAAGGAAGACGAAGAGGTTATCGACCGAGAGCGAGAGTTCGATGATGTAACCGGTCAGAAACTCGAACCCGCGATCGTGGCCTTGATAACGAAAGACGAGTCCGGCAAAGATGAGTGCGAGCGTGACCCAGACGCCGCTCCAGATCCATGCCTCTCTATATTTGATTGTGTGAGCTTTACGGTTAAAGAGGCCGAGGTCCAAGCTCAGCATGGTGATGATGAATACACTGAATCCCACCCACAACCAAGTTGAGCCGCTCAGTCCTTCCATGAAGAAAGGTAAAATAGCATTAGGGGCAAGTTGGGGCAAACGCGCGTTCTGAAATGGTTCTATAAATAACGCCGAAGGCGTTCGCTAATTTCAGCCCAGGGTTGGAGCGTAGCGAACAACCCTGGGATCTGAGACAAAAGTAGACCAACGCTGAAAGCGTTAGGCGTGTGCGACATTAACCCTTACAGGGTTGAAAGCATGGCGGTTGACGTATTCCCAGGGTTGTCGCTTTGCTCCAACCCTGGGCTGCACTTAGCGAACGCCTTTCGGCGTTACATGGATAAAGAAACTGCTGCTCGACCTATCACGCGAGTTGCAGGCATTCGCGCCTCTCCCGTACAATTCGCAGTTTCTGAAAGGTAATAAACAATGCTCAAACAACTAGGACGACTCGAACGAACCCGTAACATCGTCATTCTGTTCTTTGCCATCCTCATGGCTGTCAGCTTGGTCATTTTCTATGCCCCAGGCCGTTCAGCCACCAGCATCGACCCCATTCGAAACACCGAAGTGGTGGCGAAGGTCGGCTCCGCCCGCATCACTGTCGCTGACGTCGCGCGAGTTAAAGAGAGCTATGCCCAGATGTTTGGCAACCGCGTGAACCTGGCCCAGTTGGGCGGCAGCAAGCGTCTGCTCGACGGCCTGATCAGCAAGCACGTGATGTCTCAGGAAGCAGACCGCCTCGGCCTTGGCGCCAGTAACGCCGAGCTCGCCGAGAAAATTCGTAAACAGTTTTCCGACGCTTCGGGCAAGTTTGTCGGCTTCGACAGATACAAAGAGACAGTGTCGGCGCGTTATGGCGACATCGAGAAGTTTGAAGACGAAATGCGCGCGGAGATCGCGCAGGAAAAACTGCGCACGTTTGTAACTGCCAGCATCAACGTTTCCGATTCTCAAGTGGAGGAAGAATATAAACGGCGCAATACAACCTTCGATGTTGCTTACGTCGCTTTGACTGAAGACAAAGTCGCGGAAAAGATTCAGCCGAGTGACGAAGAGCTGCGCAGTTATTACGAGAGTCACAAGAACGACTATCGCTTCAACGAGCCGCAGAAAAAGGTGCGATACATTTTTATCGACCAGGGAAAGGTCGGCTCCAAGCTTCAGATTGCCGACGCGGATCTCAAAGCAGAGTTCGACAAACTCGAGCCTGAGTACAAAATCGCCGGCGTGAAGGTACAGCAGATTGTTTTGAAGGTGGCCCGGCCGGAGTTGGATAAGCAGGTTGAAGACAAAGGCAAAGAGCTGATTTCGAAGATATACGGCACGCCTGGTGGACCAACCGAGCAAGTGTTTTCGGAGTACGCAAAAGGAAACTCTGAAGATCCGAACACCGCCAAAAACGGTGGCTGGCTGCCCGCGCCTTTCAAGAAGAACCCGAACAAGCCTCATGGTCTTTACGAGCGAACGATCGACATGAAGCCGGGACAGGTTTCCGACATTCCGATCAAGTATGCCGGAAACTATTACATCCTTCGTCGTGGTGACGACGTGCAGAAGACGTTTGAAGAAGCGAAACCTGAATTGCTGGTTTCGCTGCGCAATCGTCGTGCTTACGGCGCTGCGTTTCAGGTTGCACAGAAAGCGCAGAAACGCTTGCAGGAGACAAAGGACCCGCAGAAAGTCGCGCAGGAATTTGCGGCGGAAGCCAACATGAAGCCGGCTGAAATGATCAAGGAAACACCTTTCGTAAAGCCGGAAGACGACGTGCCCGACATTGGAAGCAATCAGCAATTCGAGCAGGCGCTGGCATCGTTGAATAATCCGAATGATGTGGGCGATGTAACCGGTATCAAGAATGGTTTTGCGATCCCGATGCTGCTCGAGAAGAAGGACCCGCGAATTCCTGATTTCGACGAAGTCAAGACAAAGGTTGCCACTACGATCAAAGAGCAGCGCGCCAAGGAGCAGTTTGAGCAAAAAGCGAAAGACCTCGCAGCGAGTCTGAGTGGACCAGATGCCATCAAAGCTGCCGGCGAGAAAGAAGGCTACGACGCCGGTCTTGAAGAGGGTTTCAAGCTCGGCTCAGCGCTCGGAAAAGCAGGCACGAGCACAGCGCTTGACGATCTGATCTATGGCATGAAGGAGGGCGAGTTCAGCAAAACGCCGATCAAGGTCGACGATAAATGGGTGATCGTCGGAGTGGTGAAGAAGATCGACGCTGATATGAAGGGTTTGGCCGGACAGCGCGAATCGTTGAAACAATCGCTGCTGAGCGAACGGCAGAACCAGGTGTTTGAAGACTACATTACCGCCGTGCAGCACCGGATGCGGCGCGACGGTAAGATCAAGATCTACGACGACGTGTTGGCCCAACTCGACAGGGCTGAACCGGCTGCGGAACCGAATTTACCGGCAGGGTTGAACTTCCCCACGAAGTAGGTGCTTCATTTCCCGAGCAGTGGCCCAATCTCAGTCTGGGCCACTGACGTGCGTATCTGCAACTCGTTCGCGTCAGTAACAATCTGCAAGTTCGACAAAGCACTCTTCGCCAGAACTCCTCTCGCGCCCGTTAGCCGTCCGACGAGCAACGCACCGAACTGCTTCAAACCTTCAAGCGTGTCGCCGAGGCTTTTAGCAGCCGTGGCGTTGACGGCTCGCGCACCAAGGAACAACTGCAAATCTTTGTCAGTCGTAGCCACTGAGCCGTACACCTGGCGCAGTGTTTTCAGATCGGCGGCAATCGGAGCATTGCCGATGTCGAGATTTCCGACCAACTGTTCTGACATGTTTGCGCCGAAGCCGACGATGGCGTTCGGATCGCGGCTGGCGAGTGCGATCAGTTCTGCGTTTGCTCCGTTCTGAGAACGACTGACATCGATAGCTCCGCGAACTGCGGCGGGGTTTCCAAGCACCAACGTATTGGCGTCGAGCGGTGTGGCGGCGAGTTCAGTGATCTTGAAGTCAAACACACCAAGCACGCGTATGGTTTCATCAAGCGTAAAGATGTAAATGGTTTTGTCGCGATACTTCTCTTCGCGATATTTTCCATTCGACGCGACGCGGCCTGCGGCGACCATGGCCGCTGAGCTGAAAGTGCCATTTGCCAGGGCCACTGTTTCGAGTTTTGTTACGCCCTCGGACGGGTATGTAAACCGAATGCCCAGCGCGATCTGCTGAAACATTCGTGCATCCAGACCGGTGCGATTCTTGAAGTTCTCGATACTGGCGTTGACCTCACTGAGCCTTGCCGGACTATTCGCAAGTATTCGCGGCATCGCCTCGTTCAAAAGTTGTTTCAACTTTATCTGGGCCACTGCGTCGGATTGGGGCAATGACGTCATCAGATTTGAAGTTGCCGGCGCGACGTTTCGGCTGCGCGTTTGCGCGCGTGCCTCGACCAGCGACCCGGTTGAAATCGCGAGGAGAATAAGTGCAAGGTTCAGAAGTTTTCTTTTCACTACCACAGGCCTTTCTGCTGAAAATCTGTCTTGATGGGAGTTGTAATGCCTTCGGATGCCTGAATTCAACGCCGAGGTTGGCTCTCTTTTTTTTCATCCAGTGTCGTTAATCGCTTGCGAAACTCAGTAAATGCAATCTTTTCGTAACCCTCCGGGATTTGAAAAAGTTGTTTATCGATCTCGAGCGAGATATCCGCGAGTTCCGTGGTAATCCGCGTTCCGTCGGACGATTTCGTCTCAGAACGTATGGGCATATTCAATGCTTCGTCGATCCAGATCAACGTCTCACTACGAGTGACGTTTCCGGCGGTGGAACTGTTAACAACCACATGGTATTTAGTTGCCTTGCGCCCGCCGATCAACTCGCTGCCGAGCTTTTGGTAACTGGTGCTTTCGGTGTCGGTGTGTAACAACCGATCGGGCGTGATCTCATCGGCCCCAGCAGTGGAAACGGCGGCCTCTGTCGCGAGGTCTGCGTAGACTTTCGCATCCGGTAACAGGACAAATCTTCCTTCGGGCAAATCGAGATATGCTACGACTTTCGCATTCGTTTCGGATTCGTGACGACGCAGATCGCCGTCTCTCGCGATCGAGGTTTTTGTCACCGTGGCTTCGCCGTTGGGAGAGTTGATCGTGATTATGCGCGTAGCGCGATAACGCTCGGGTTCTTTCGTTTTAAAAGGAGGCGTTGATGAGACGATTGTTTCAGACGGCGCGTTGGCGGAGTTGGCGGGGTCGCTTTGAGACTTACAGGCAGTGAGACAGAGAAAAAGAACGAGTAGGAGTAGCGGCCTCATACCCGTTCCAGCAGGAGTGCGAGTCCCATACCGCCGCTTACGCAAAGCGTTGCGAGTCCGAGCTTCGCTTGCCGCTTCTGCATTTCGTGCAGCAGCGTGACGGTGATGCGAACCCCCGTGCAGCCGATGGGATGGCCCAGGGCAATCGCGCCGCCGTTGACATTCAAGCGATCAGCCGCGAAGCCGAGTTCTCGATCGCACGCGATGACCTGTGCGGCGAAAGCTTCGTTCAGTTCGACGAGATCGATCTGCGACAGATTCAGGCCTTGTCGTGCGAGCAGCGCGCGAACCGCCGGCACTGGTCCAATGCCCATGATGTCCGGCGCGACTCCCGTGATCTCGTAATCGACAATTCGAGCTTGTGGTTTCGTGCCGAAACGCTTGATGCCTTCTTCACTCAAAACCACGACCGCAGCAGCGCCATCGGTGATGCCGGAAGAGTTGCCGGCAGTGACGGTGCCGTCCTTCGAAAACACGGGCGGAAGTTTTGCGAGATCCGCGAGTGTCGTTCCAGCGCGACAATGTTCGTCGCGGTTGAAGATCGTGGTCTCGCCTTTCTTACCACTTATTTCCAGCGGCATTGCTTCGTCTTTGAATCTGCCGGACGCGATCGCTGCTTCTGCTCTCTGCTGCGATCGCAGTGCGAATTCATCCTGCTCTGTTCGCGAGATTTCGTACTGACGCGCCAGCTTCTCGGCTGTTTGTCCCATCAGCAGTCCTGACAGCGGATCGCTGAAGCCGTCGCGATACATGCCGTCGACGAGCTGTGCATTTCCGAGACGCGTTCCCCAGCGCGCGCCTTCCGCGAAGTATGGAACTCGCGACATGCTTTCCGTGCCGCCGGCAAGCACAGCATCCGCCCGGCCGAGCATGATTTCCTGCGCTGCAAGGATGATGGCTTTGAGCCCCGAGCCACACGCCTGGTTGATGGTTGCAGCAGGGATCGCCTCGGGAACACCTGCACGCCACGTAATCTGACGCGCCACGTTTGGTCCACCGCCTGCCTGCCGCGCGCAACCCCAGATCGAATCAGTGATTTGATCCGCGGCCAAACCCGCGCGGTTCAAACTTTCCTTTGCCACCGCAACACCGAGATCCGCGGCTGTCCATGTGGATAGTGTGCCGCCGAATTTGCCAATCGGTGTCCGTACAGCTCCCGCTAGATAAACGTTCTTCATGGTTGCGAAAAATGGTAGCACACGGTAGAACTACGGACGAACACAAGACTCACAAAATGAACCTCACAAATCCAGTGCTTGCGCGCGAACAGATTGCTTTGCTATTCCGGCAACATGCTGAATGGCTGTACGTCGCCACGGATGAAGTTGCCTTGTCTCTTCACCGCGACGAAATCGATATCGCGATTTCTCATGAACGACTCATGCTCTCTTGCTGGACAGAGAAAGGAATGCGCTGGTGGCGAATTCATGCGTGGCACTGGACCGGACAGTCACTCATGCTCGAGGCGTCGCGACGACCAGGCGCGGACCGAACGTTGATTGAACTGATCCCGCGTGCGCCGGCGAAGGCAATTGCAGCGACGATCAGGGCAGCGCGACAAGTTCGATGCGACCGCGTAGGCCAGCTTGCCTGTGCATTGCAGTGCGGGACCGTCGTGGAACGGCTGGCGTTAAGTCGCGGGACGAGACCGGGCCAGCCAGGACGTTATGCACAGATTCTGCTGAAGCGAAGACAGGAAAGAATTGCAGTCACTGGTCCAGTTGTTTCGAGTCATCCGGCGACGGTGGATGCGTTTCTGTCTGCGGCGTTGTTGTGGTTCAGACGCACAGCGGATCGGATCAAGCCGCCGTATGTGCAGCAATTCTGGTTGATTGTTTCGCCGGAACTTCTGAAGCCGTTGCTTTACCGCGTTGCGCTGCTGCGGCGCGCGTTGAGAAACATGATCAGGATCTTCACTGTCGATGACGACCTTACGTTGCTGACAGAGGTTATTTGTCCGGATAAACACGAATTGTGGACAGGGAAGCTCGCGCGCTTTCCTCCAGTCGCTCCTGCGATCGTCAGCGAAGAAGCTGCTGCGATCGTTGCTGAAGCTCCCGACGCAATCGACATCGTCAACGCTCGTCACGGCGAGACACTCAGATACTTCGGACTTCCATTCGCGCGTGTGCGTTCGTTGCTCGGCAACGTGCGCGTGTGGTTTGGAATCAATCGCGCACACCGGCGATTGCTCGATGAGTCGACGCGTGATGAGTGGCAGAACCTTCTCGACGATTTGTGCGAGCATCGATCAGCTTCCGCGGCCGATCATCGTCACGCGCTATATCGCGCCGCGCCCGAAGCGTGGCTCGAATCGTTACTGCGAAGAGATATCACGAAGCTCGATCCCGGGCTGATCATTGCACCGCTGCACGCGCAGTTTCGCACGGCTCGTGGCGCCAAGCTCGGCATACGGCCAATCGATTTGCTGGCGCTGCGACAAGACGGGCGTTTGGTTGTTATCGAATTGAAAGTTTCAGAAGACCGCGAACACGTGCTGCAAGGGGTAGATTATTGGCGGCGCGTCGAAGCCCATCGCCGGCGTGGTCACATCGCGGGAGCAAGACTATTCGGCGAGCGTAAGATCAGAGACGAGTCGCCGCTGGTGTACCTCGTGGCGCCAACGTTGCGAGTTCATCCTTCTTTTCAAACGCTCGCACACTGCATCTCGCACGACATCGAGATCTATCGCTTCGACATCAATGAAGACTGGCGCTCGGGCGTCCGCGTCATGCGGCGCCTGCGCATAAACTGACGCGGAGACGCGGAGACGCGGCGACGCGGAGACGCGGCGACACGGAGACGCGGCGACACGGAGACGCGGAGAAATTCCCCGTGTCCCCGCGTCTCCGTGTCTCCGGGTCTTTTTTGTGGCTAGTGTTTGACGAAAATGCTCTCCGACTCGTTGCTGACTGGCGGGGGTTTCATGGTGGAGGTGACGGGCGTGGTCATGTCCGAGAGCGTGTCGTCTTTCGAGTAGATACCCTGAACGCGCATCTTGAATTCGTCAGGATTCGACGCGTTGTGCAGCGCCTCTTCCGTCGAAATGAGTCGCTGCTGAAGCAGAGAGAACAACGACTGATCGAACGTCTGCATGCCGTACTGCGAAGTGCCGGCGGCGATTGCCTCGCGAATCAGGTACGTCTTTTCTTCGTTGATGATGTGATCGCGAATGTATGCGGTTGACACGAGCACTTCGATCGCAGGGACTCGCCCCGCGCCCTTTGCTGCACGCACCAGGCGCATTGAAATAACCGCCTTCAGAATTCCCGCCAACTGAATGCGCACCGACTTCTGTTGATGCGAGGGAAACGACGAAACGATACGCGTGATCGTTTCAGTGGCGTCCAGCGTGTGGAGCGTCGAGAGAACGAGGTGACCTGTTTCCGCCGCGGTGAGTGCTGTCTCAATCGTTTCATGGTCGCGCATTTCGCCGACGAGGATCACGTCCGGATCCTGTCGCAACGCGCCGCGTAGAGCATCCGCGAAAGAACGTGTGTCGACGTCGACTTCCCGTTGCGTTACGAACGACATCTTGTCGCGGTGCAAAAACTCGATCGGATCTTCGATAGTGACGATATGTCCGCTGCGCGATCCGTTGATGCAATCGATCATCGCCGCCAGCGTAGTCGACTTTCCGGAACCGGTTGCACCGGTAACGAGGATCAGTCCACGTCGCTCTTCGGCGATCTTGTCGATCACGGCCGGCAGACCGAGTTGGGCGGCAGTTTTGGTGTGATCGGGAATGACGCGAAGCACGATGCTTACGGTGCCGCGTTGCTGAAAGATGTTGGCGCGAAAACGGCCCAGGCCCGATACGCCGTAACCAATGTCGACTTCCGACACCTCTTTGAATCGTTGTTTCTGGCGGTTGGACATCATGGAGAACGCCATGTCCAGGGTATCTTCCGCTTTTAACCGAGGTGCATTTTCGACCGGATGGAGCTCGCCTCCGATGCGCATGAAGGGAAACGCTCCGACCTTCAAGTGGAGATCGGAGGCATTATTTCCGCAGGCAACTCGGAGCAGATCGTCGATTCTTAGGGCCATTTCAGAAAAAGACTTGCTTTTGGAGAGTGTAGACGCGGGTAGGGCGCGCTCGATTGAATATAGCGGGTCGGCGTCTGGTCCGTCAATAAATCTGTTTTTGTGCCTCTTTGTGGCTTAGTCCTGAGAGGAGGCCTGGAACGACAGGATGGGCGAGGTGTCGCTGTCGTCGCGCACGGTCTGCGTGGGAGTGAAGCCACTGTTTTCCGCCGGCGCCTGCTTCTGGTCGCGGACGTAAGTTAGCCAATCGCCGGGCGCCGGGCGCTCACCTTTCGTGATCTCGAAGAATAGCTTCTGAATCTTCGCCGTGATTGGACCACGACCGCCCTGGCCCACCGTGATGCGGTCGACTGAACGAATCGGCGTGACCTCCGCTGCCGTGCCGGTGAAGAAAAGTTCATCGGCAACGTACAGCGCCGCGCGCTGGATGGTCCGCTCTTTAATCGTTATCCCCAGCTCCTGGCAGATTTGAATCACGCTGTCGCGAGTGATTCCCGGAAGTATCGAAGAGGAGAGCGGTGGTGTTAAGACGGTGTTATCGGCCACCATGAAAATGTTTTCACCCGAGCCCTCCGAGACGTAACCACGGTCGTCGAGCGCGATGCCCTCCGCGAAGCCGTTCAAAAGCGCTTCCATCTTGATCAACTGCGAATTCATGTAGTTCGCGCCACTCTTCGCCATGGCGGGCATCGAATTTGGTGTCAGACGGTTCCACGTCGAAACACAAACGTCCACGCCTCGCTCGATCGCCTCGTCGCCGAGATATTTGCCCCAGTCCCACGCACCGATGTAGCAGGCGAGCGGGTTGGGAAACGGATTGACGCCAAACGCCGGATGCTCTTCGTCGAGACTGCGAAACAGGATGGGTCGGAGATAGCACTGGTCCATCCCTGATTTTTGGACGAGTTCAACCGCGGCCGTACATAACTGTTCGAGCGTCCACGGGTGGTCCATCCGGTAGATCTTTGCCGAGTTGAGGAAGCGTTGCATGTGCTCGCGCAGGCGGAAAATGGCAGGTCCCTGTTTGGTAGAGTAACATCTGATGCCTTCAAAAATACTCGAGCCGTAGTGCAGTACGTGCGACATCACGTGCACCCTCGCATCATCCCACTTGATATATTCGCCGTTGTGCCAGACAACGTCGCAGATGCGTGCTGTTTTAATATCTTTTGATTTGCCGTCTTTTGAGTACATGTTGTTTACTCCTTATGAGATACCGAGATGGAGGTGGAGGATCCTCATCTTTGCCGCGCAGAACACTTCAACACTCGGAAATACCGGTCCAGTCTAGTGCGCTGATTGGGTTTCAAACACGGCACAATACCGTAGTTCTCCATCGCTTGGCAAGAACGGTGGGCTGCTGTAATTATCTTCGTGTAACATCGCAATGGGACCTCCTAAACAAGAGACGATTAACCGGTGGATTCTTCCCACAAACGACCGAAATTTTCTCACCGGTCGCATTCTGATAGCGCTGTGTTTGTTTTTAACGTTACCCTCCGGATGTCGTCACAAAAGTATGAACCAGAACAATCAAACTACATCTATGACGGAAAATAGCGCGACCGATCCGATGTCGATTCATCAAAGGGCCATCGCGATCGACATGCACGCCGACACGGCGCAGCGCCTGCTCGACGAGCATGTCGATTTGCAACAGGAATTGAGCGACGGTCACTTCGACGCGGTCCGTGCGAAGGCCGGAAGCCTCGACGCCCAGTTCTTTTCAATTTGGGTTGAGCCACAATTGTTTGGCGGTGGTGGCGCGCGTGCAATGAAACGCGCGGACGACCAGATAGCTGCGGTTCGCGAGCTTGCCGAAAAGCATCCGGAGACGTGGTTGCTGGCGACGTCTGCGGACGATATTCGTCGCGCCGCGCGTGAAGGAAAGATTGCGGCATTAATGGGACTTGAAGGCGGTTACGCGATCGATGAACGGCTCGAGAATGTGAAGCGATACTACGATCTCGGCGTGCGATACATGTCGCCGGCGTGGAGCGTCAGCACGAGTTGGGCGGGTTCTTCTGGTGACGATGCCGGCAGGACGCGCGGGCTCAACGAGTTTGGGAGGAGCGTCGTGCGCGAAATGAACAGTCTGGGAATGATGGTCGACGTGTCGCACGTCTCAGACCCGACATTCTGGGACATCGTTAAGACTTCAACTGAGCCGGTTATCGCCACGCACTCGGCTTGCAGGGCCATAGCGGACGTGCCGCGAAATCTGACTGACGACATGATTCGCGCCCTTGCGAAGACGGGCGGCGTTGTCAATGTGATCTTCTATCCGGAACACCTCGAGCCGGGTTGGCAATTGTTGAAGAAGAAAGTCGACGTCGAGATTGAGTCGATGGTCAAACAGGCGTCGGAAGCTGAGCCTGGCGATGCAGTTCGGAAGAAGCTGGCACGCGATCGAGTTCGGCAAAGGGAGTTTGCGCGAAGGCTGCCGCCGGTGAAGGTTTCGCGGATCGTCGATCACATCGATCACATCGTGCAACTCGTCGGCGTGGACCACGTAGGGATCGGTTCTGATTTTGATGGTGTCCAGATCACGACGTCAGATCTCGCGACGGTCGCCGAGTTGCCGAACCTCACTCGTGAGCTTTTGCGCCGTGGTTACACTGAAGCCGATGTCGACAAGATTCTGGGTGGAAACATGTTGCGCGTGATGGAGGCGCATTCGCGGCCACAAAAAGGCACAAAATAAATGCCGAAGATTGGTTTTCATGCTCCGATCAAGGGTGGTGTTCACAATGCGCTAGTCGTTGCTAGAGACACTGGGTGCGATACCGTACAACTCTTCTCACGCAATCCTCGCGGGTGGATGGCGAAGCCGCTCACACGAGAAGACGTTCAACTGTTTCGAAAAACTCGCAAGCAAACAAAGATCTCGCCGGTGTTGATTCACTGCAACTACCTCGTGAATCTTGCCGCTGTCGATGACGTGATGTTGCAGAAATCGCGTGAATCGTTTCGAGAGGAAGTCGAGCGCGCGTTGCTTTTGGGCGTCGATTATCTCGTGGTCCATCCGGGGAGCGCGCGTGGTGCATGCGAGGCTGATGGGATCGCGTTGTGTGCGGCGAGTCTACAGATCGCCTGCAAGGGCTTGAGGTTTGGTTCACTTCGCATCTTGTTGGAGAACACGGCCGGACAAGGCGATTGCATCGGTCACCGCATCGAGCATCTCAATGAGATCATGCGCGTTTGTCCGAAGCTTCCGCTCGGCGTTTGTCTCGACACCGCACACGCTTTCACGGCGGGTTACGACATTCGCGAAGAAGACGGGCTGGAAGCATTACTTCAGCGAGTGCAAAAAACCGTCAAGCTCAAAAGCGTCCGCGCCGTTCACTTCAACGACTCGCGCGCCGCATACAACTCACGCGTCGATCGCCACTGGCACATCGGTGAAGGACACATCGGCACCGACGCCTTGAGGCGCGTCGCCCGGCATCCAAAACTCAAACACGCGGCCTTCATTCTTGAAACGCC
>DATNCH010000172.1:0-14159 GCA_035571655.1 Pyrinomonadaceae bacterium | reverse complement strand
AACGCAGAGATACGCAGAGAACCGCAGAGAAGTCGTATCATCGTTCGTCGCTGATAATCACGGCGTCGCGTGTGATGTTTGCGCGTGAGAGTGCGATCCGGCGGCCGTCGGGAGAGTAGGAGAAGTAACCTATCTTGTCGGATTTGAAGTCGGTGATCTGCTTTGCTTCACCACCATCTACCGGCAGACTCCAGAGGTTCGAGACGCCGCCGGGCGCATCCTGATAGATCACCGCGCGTGAATCAGGAGACCATCGCCACAAGAGATCCGATGTTATCGGCATCTCCATGGTTTTCACCGGCGAGAGATCTTCGTATCGCCGAATGATCAATCGCGTGCGCTTTGTCTTCTCGTCTTCAGTGCTGTAAGCGAGCAGCTTTCCGTCGGGTGACACCTCTGCTCCACGCGCGAAGTCGTCCAGAACTTTCACGCGTTCACCGCCGTTCACCGGGATCTTCCAAAGTCCCGGTGTCCAGTGGTTGTAGAGAATCCAACGCTCGTCAGGCGTGAGTGCAAAATAGGCAACGCTGATACCTTCGGTTAACTGTTTTGCATTTGAACCGTCAACATCCATGCGCCACACTTGCCGCGACTTCGAGCGCAAAGAGGTGTAGAAGATAGATTTCCCATCGCGCGACACTTTCAGATCGCCGGCATTCTCGTCGGCCGCCGTCGTCAGCGCCTTTTGACCTGATCCATCCGGATTCGTCAGCCAAATTCTTTTTACGTCACCAACATTTGAAATGAAGACAATGCGACCGTCGGGCATCCATTCGCATTGCTGGTCTTCAACGTCTTTTCGCACAGGTGTGACGGCTTGAACCTTCGAAGGCTCGTTCGCAGGCGCGCTCCAAATGTTAGCTGTTGCTTCTGCCTGGAGCGCGATGAGCGTTCGAGCGTCGTCCGTCATCGTCAGGCTGGAATGACCATAGTTTTGCAGATCATTCGTAACGCGACGCACCGCGCCATCGGGATATGACATGTGCCAAACCTGCCACGTGCCACCTGCTTCCCGAGCAACAAAAGCCACGCCTGATCCGTCAGGAAACCAGGTGATGCGGCCCACGTCATCCCAACGATGAGGCGTGAGCACTTTGAAACTCGCGTCAGTCACCCCGATGGCAGCTAACGTCATGTGCTCCCCGCCTTCTTCACTGCCGTAATCGAGAGTCAACAGCTTCCCATCAGGAGAGAACGATATGCCATATCCGTTCGTGAACTCGGGTTCACTGTATGTTTTCAGCCGCCGTTCGTTGCTACCGTCGACGTTCGAGAGCCAGAACTCATTCTGATCGGATGGTCCAGTACGGTAACGCCCGAAACCCAGCGTCGTACCGTCCGGCGAGAGCGCAACGGTCGATTGAATATTTGTCAGAATTTTCCTGGGAGTGGAGCCAAGCACGGCGACTTGAAAGAGCGCGCCCTGCGGATACTGTTCATCTCTCTGGTAGTAAAAAACGTAACTCCCGTCGTTCGAAAAGAAATGCGGCGACAGCGTATCTGCCGCGGTTGGACGAACAATTTGCACACGACTGTCCGTCGGCAGGTGCTTGGTCCATAGACTTAGTTTTCCACCGTCCAGGAGCGTGTACGCAATGTATTTTCCGTCTTTCGAGACGGCGACATTTTGCAGGTTGCCTTCCGTCGTGATGCGCGTGAGTTTGGCCCGTTCGAAATGCGCGACTGCGGGGCCGGGTTTAAATGCACGGTAGCCCGCATAGCCACCGAAGGCCAGCACGAGGGCCATGATTGGAATCGCGATGAGTTTGTGTTGTCTGATTCCGGTAACGATGTATTCCGCGCTCGATACGTGAGTTGGTTCGGCTGTGGATGGAGACAGCAATATCTGTGTGGTTGCAGCGCTCGTCGCATCTCTTACCAGACTTTCAGTGTTGGAATGCAGCGTTGAGGTTGCGCCTGAATCTTTCAAGTCCTGTTGCAGATCTTCGAGCTCTATTGCTACGTCTTTAATCGACTGGTATCGCTTGTCAGGTTCCTTTGCGAGACAGCGACGCACGATCCACTGTAGCTGTTCTGGCGCCGACGGATTGAGCGCGCTGATCTGAGGCGTCGGCCCGTACACGGCTTTGTGCAGCGAATCGAGCGTGTCTTTGCCTTCGAAAGGTCTCTTCGCCGTGACAGCCTCAAACAAGATGCAGCCGAACGAAAACACGTCAGAGCGGTGATCGATCTCGTTGACGCGTCCCTGTGCCTGTTCCGGCGACATGTAACCGACTGTTCCGAGCACCGTTCCCGGCAATGAGTGATGCGCGAGCATGGCCGTCGCGACGTCGCTCGCAGTGTCGCCACTTCGATCGCTGACGGGCTGTGGTTCGAGAAGTTTTGCCAGACCAAAGTCGAGGATCTTTGCGTGGCCGTCGTGTGTAATCATGATGTTGTCAGGCTTGAGATCACGATGCACGACTCCGCAGGCGTGTGCCTTCGCCAATCCATCGGCGACTTGCGTCAGCCATTTCAACAACTGTAGCAAGGGCGTTCGTTCATGATGAATCTTGCTGCGGAGAGTTACGCCGTCAACCAGCTCCATCGCAATGAAGCGCAGTTCGTCGCTTTCGCCGATCTCATAGATGTGAGCGATGTGAGGGTGATTCAACGCCGCGGCCGCTTTTGCTTCGCGCATAAAACGATCGATCCGATCGCGACTCACCGTGTCACTCGGCAGGATTTTCAGGGCGACACTGCGATTCAGTTGCAGATCTTCGGCGAGGTAGACTTCGCCCATTCCTCCCGCACCGAGTTTGGAACGGATTTCGAATCGCCCGAGTTTTGTGCCGTCCGTAAGAGTCATGCCGCGAGACGCTCAATAGCTTAATACCATTTTGAGCCTTTTGTGTATCACTTTGCCAGGAACTGCGGATCGCGCCAATCCCAGAGACGGTCCGGATGTTCATCAACACTCGCTGGACGCACGTTCCACATCTGTGTTGCCTCAGACGTCGCGCCACGTC
This sequence comes from Pyrinomonadaceae bacterium, assembly GCA_035571655.1. Lineage (GTDB taxonomy): Bacteria > Acidobacteriota > Blastocatellia > Pyrinomonadales > Pyrinomonadaceae > PSRF01. The sequence continues at coordinate 11,190 of DATNCH010000172.1, read as the reverse complement.
CGTTAATGCCAATGCTCAGCGCTAGAAGCAATGCGCCTACGACGAATTCCGGACCGCGCATAAGATGGAGTGCCGCCTTCAAACTGATTATCGTCAACAGCACAAACCAGGGCACCGCGTCTGTAAGCAGTCTCGGCCCAAACGAAAACCCGCCCCACCAGATCGGGAATGACGACACCAGAATCACGTGCAGCAATATCGCCGCTGACGAAATGAGCGCCAACCGCGTCGACGCGTGACGCCAGTAACGGATCAGTAAGTACGCGATAAACAATAGGAACGGGACGAACACAAGCAGACCCCGAGAAGGACTGATCAAATTTCCAAGCAGGCCCACCCCGAACGCAGGTGCGCTCAGCTCGTTTCCCAAACGGTAATAGGTAGGAAGGAGCTGTCCGAAGTGGTAGTAGGAATATGCGACAAAACCTGCCAGCCACGCGAGACCCGTCACCGCATATTTCAGAAACGATTCTCGTCGCCAAATCAGAATGTACGCAGTGACTATAACGATCGGAACCACTGCTGCCGGCCGCACAAAGTACATCCATGAAAGCAGTGTTGCGAGCACAACCGGCCTGAGCCGCCGGCCTTTCATCTCGTGCGCAACAAGCATGAGGATCACGAATCCGAGTAGAAAGATCATCCACGTGTGCGCCCACAAAGCGCGCGTTGCCGTACTCCACACCTGCGTTCCAAACACGCCGAAACTCGCGACTAGAATGCTCCAGCTCAAAGGCAGCACAAGACGGGCAGTCAAAAAGAAAACCACTGCGAGCGCCGCCATCAAAAGGCAAGCTAGTCGCGTCTGTATCTTCATCTCACCGAGCGGATCGTGAGCGCCGCTTGCATCCGAAACGTTTACGCCAAGCGCGTTCATTACAGCCACGAAAGGCGCGGACAACACGGAGCTGCCGGGTCCATAGTAGTAGTAGATATGACCGTCGATTAGCTCGAGGTGATAGATGTTGGTGTTTGAAGTGTATTTCTTGTCCTGACCCGGCCGCAGGGTGGGAAATCGATAGTTATCGAGTGCAAAGGTCCCGTGCCGTACAAGGTTTTGACTGACCATCATCGAGTACAGTGAGTCGGCAGGCTGCTGGACCGGCGACATGATGAAGATGCAATAGCTGACCGCAAAAAGGACCACGCTTGACACCAGATCTGGTTTTCGGGGGACCTTCATATGTCGCGTGCAATATAAAGGACGGCGAGCGCCTGTGTCTCGCAAGAAGAACAAAAGCCGCAAAACCACATGTCCTTTTCGTGATTTTTTGCGGTTATAGTAGCCGCGGACAAGGGGGCCAGTTCATGTCTACCAGCACCGAGCGGCGCGCAGTCTACAGGCGAACCGAAGACATCTACCGCAAAGCAATCGAAGACATTCGCGACTATGCCATCTTCATGACAGATGCAGACGGAATCATCACGAACTGGAATGTCGGAGCGCAGCACATACTCGGTTACACCGAGGAAGAGGTCGTCGGCAAAGATGCAAGCAAGTTTTTCACTCCGGAAGACCGGGCCAAAGATGTTCCGCAAAAAGAGATGAACACCGCGGCGACGTCGGGGCGCGCTGAAGACGAGCGCTGGCACATGCGCCGTGACGGCTCGCGTTTCTGGGCCAGTGGCGTTGTTACGCCTGTGCGCAATGGATCGGGAGAGCTGATCGGTTTTTCCAAGGTCATGCGCGACATGACCGAGCGAAACAGGTTGACCGAAGAGCGCGACCGGTTTTTCGCTCTCTCGATGGACATGTTGTGCATCGTTCATTTGAACGGAGGGTTCCAGCGGATCAATCCGGCGTTCCATGAGTTGTTGGGATTCTCGGAAGAAGAAGTGCTGGCCATGTCAATATTTGACCTGGTCCACCCGGACGATCGTGCGAAGACGGAGCGTGAGTACGAGAAGCTTTCCACCGGCACGCCAACAAAGTTCATGGAGAACCGCCTGCGGACCAGGATTGGAACGTACAGGTGGGTTGCGTGGAGCTATTTTCCAGTGCCGGAGGATGGACTCGCGTTCGGCGTGGGTCGCGATATGACGGAACTCCGCCAGATGCAGGAAGTGTTACGGCTGCGGGCGGACGAATTGGAAAATGCGAATCGTGTTAAAGATGAATTCCTCGCGACGATGTCGCACGAACTGCGAACACCTTTGACTTCGATCCTCGGTTGGGGGCGACTCCTCGGTTCAAACCGTCTGAGCGAGAAAGAAAAAGAACGTGCGGTTCAGGTCATTCAACGCAATGCCGAAGCGCAGTCGAAGTTGATCGAAGATCTACTCGACGTTTCCCGCATCATCACGGGCAAACTCCGGATTGAACTTCAGCCGGTCTCCTTTGCGGCGCTCACGGAGAGTACGATCAACTCTTTGGGTCCTGCTATCGAATCGAAGGAGTTACAACTCGAAAAGACAATCGATCCCGCTGCTGGTCCGATTCTTGGTGATCCATCTCGTTTGCAACAGATCGTCGCGAACCTGCTGTCGAACGCGATCAAATTCACGCCGTCCGGTGGACGTATTGAAGTTAGCTTGCAGCGCTACGATTCACACGTTCGGCTCCAGATACGAGACACTGGCGTTGGAATTCCGCCTGAACACATGCCGCATATTTTTGAGCGATTCCGGCAGGTAGACTCCTCGAACGTGCGCGCGCACAGCGGTCTTGGGCTTGGGCTGGCGATCGTGGATTACCTGGTGCGCCAACAGACCGGTACTGTGTGGGCCGAGAGCGAGGGCATTGGCAAAGGCGCGACATTCAGTGTCGAATTTCCATTGGTCTCGTCCGAGATCATCGTTGGGAGTGCGCGACCGGCCGAGTTGTTCTCGAGTGCTGCGAAGATCCGGCTCGAAGATGCGGAGCCTTTGCCGGAGATGACATTGAAGCACCTTCGGATTCTGCTCGTCGAAGACGATGCAGACACGCAGGAGTTGGTGAAAACACTTTTGCGGCGGCACGGTGCGGAGGTCACTGCCGTCAGTTCCAGCGCACAGGCATTAGCAGAGATCGAAAGGGCGAAACCCGATGTGATCATTAGCGACATCGGGATGACCGGAGAGAACGGGTACGAACTCATCAGGAAGATCCGGTCGTTGGACCCGGAAGTGGGTGGTCACATTCCCGCGATCGCGTTGACTGCGTACGCCAGTGCTGTCGATCGCCGGCGAGCGTTGTTGGCGGGGTTTCAAACGCATCTGGCAAAGCCAGTCGATCCAGCCGACCTCGTTGCAGTGATACTGAGTTTTACGTTCCAACCGGAGACGGGTCAGTAAGCCGCAGATTTTCGCAGATGAACGCGGATCGGATCCGCGTTCATCTGCGAAAATCTGCGGCTTAATTTACAGCTACTCCAACAACGTTCCACGCGTCTTTAACCGCGCGACTTTCGGCGCTGTTGTCACCATGCAGCTTCACCGCTACGTCATACGTGATCTGCGCCAGGTTCTTGAACGTCATGTTTCCCGGCAAGCCTGGGTCCTTCAGTGCCGCGGTCCAAATAACACCGGCACGTCGGGAGCCGATTCTGATCGCTGTCTCATAGAACGCTTTGTTTGGAACACCGCTGTACATCAAATCCGTGCTACCACCCGGATCGATACCCTCTTTCACATCTCGCATGTGAGCAATCTGCGCATCCTTCCCAATAACCGGGTCGTTAAAAGCGGTGCCCGGGTTCTTGAGTGAGATCAAGGGGCTCTTGTCCTTTGAGGTCGCGACATCCTCGCCTTTCAACCATGCAAGTCCGCCCGGAGCAATTACCCAATCAGCCTCCTCGGCAGTCTGGCCCAACTTGTGTTGTTTGATTAGCGAGGCATAGATCCGGGAATAGGACGCGCGGATTGCCTGAGCCTCCGCTGTATACGGCACCTTGCTAATGACTCCCTGGATGAAGGCATAAGACGTTTCGGCATAAGACACGTCCGGCAACTCCGCGACAATAGGCGGTTCATGGAGGACGCGAGTGTCCCAGTAAGCATTTCGATCCTTGTTACTGAGTGGTAGCACATCCGGGGGATCGAGATTCATTCCCAAAAGGGAATTGAGAAAGGTGGTCGCATAGGCGACATCATCCTTGATCTTCTTAAATGCAGGCGCGGTGTCAGATGTTATTTCTACTGGTGTGTTAGGGTCTAACCGGTTTTCTGCCAGGAGCTCCTGCTGTTGTTTGATGACTTTTAGCTGCGCTTCGGCGACCTGTTGTGCGTTCATGGCTCGCTTCTTTTCGACAGTTGCGAGTGCCAGGGCAGCTACCGCAGCCTCCCGTTGTTCGACAGTCTTTTTTTTCTCGGCCTCAAGTGTTACAAGGGCCTCCTGCGTTTGCATCCGCTGCATTTCGGCGGCCTTGCTCGCGAGTTCTGCTCGTTGTAATTTTTGTCGCTCGACTTCATCTCTTTGCCGATCGACTTCGTCTCGTTGCCGTTCGGCTTCAGCTTTTTGCCGGCCAGCCTCCATCATCGCTTGCTCTGAAGCTCGTCGCTGCGCGAACGCGTAGTAGCTGAGTCCACCCATCAGAATCAGGACCACCGATAGCGCAATCACTCCCCCCGTCATCAACTTTAGACGCCTGCGTTGTGCTGAAACCTGGCTGGCGTCGATCAGCGCACGCAGATCTTCATTTTGCTCTCGTTGAGTTCGTAGCAGACGTTTCGCTTCCACCACCTCGACGGCTGTCAGCACGGGACCATCGCCCTGCCGCCACCGAACTGCTTTGTTCTTGAGCCGCCGTAACGCTTGTGCATCCGCTGATTGCTGGGCCAACCAACGCTCGTTCGACTGTCTCACGGGCTCGATGAATCGGTCGTGAGCAAGCTCGTACCAGCGATCGTTTGCCCCCTTCAACTCACTCTTGATGAGCTGCATGCTGTCGAGCATTTCGACGGCAGCGTTGGCCAGCCCTTCTGTTTTTTGTGCGCCTCGGTAAACAGGCGTGCGTCTACCCTCTTCCGTGATCAATGTGTTCCCAAACCAGTCGCGCAGGTCGGCCTCCGGCGTACCCGTCTTCTCACAGACGCTTTTGACTGAGCGTTCGTAGAAAGCCGAGAGCGCGCGGTTGACGTCACCGTAATCTTTGAGGTGGTTCTGAGTGATCTCAGTTTCAGAGGGACCCAGCGCCTGCCAGATACTCTGACAAACAACCTGAAGTTGAACGGGCTCGACATATGGTCCGAGTTTCGGATCGTCAGCGTTCGTTCCCGGTAAGCGTCGCAGGTTGTCTACAAGCTGTTCGGCAACGTCTTTGCCGTACGATCGTCCTGTTCCTTTGAGTGGTTTGGTGACGGCTAAGAGGGCGGGTTCCTTACGCAACTGTTCCAGGCGGTAACGGGTACGAAGCTTCTCCGGCAGTATCGACACGTACGGATCGAGCTCGGCTATGTAGTCTTCACGCATCGCGAAGACAACACGCAGGGGAACCCTGTCGCCCTCGATCGCATTTCGGACCTGTTCAAAGAATGCCATCCGTTGTTCCCAACGTTCGGTGTAGGCTGTGAAGATCTCTTCGAACTGATCGAAAATAATCACTCGCGGAGAGGGCTCGTTAAATTTGTTGACGCGCGGCGGTCGCTGTTGAAGGTAATCAGACAACGTCAAGCGCGAGAGGCGGCTGGGGTCTGCGTTCTGATCGTAACTGAGCAGGGCATTGAGAATGTAGATGTTTGAATCTTTATCGACGACAAAGTTTGCGGGAATCTGTCCCTGCACGCGCAATGGACCAAGCACTTCGAAACCTTCATCATCACTTTCCAATTTCGGGATCACTCGCGCGTTGAGCAGAGAGCTTTTTCCAGAGCCGGACTGCGCGTAAAGGAGAACTACGGGATGGGCCGTGATCAGCGATACGAGTTCGTCGGCTTCCTGGTCTCGGCCGAAAAACAGCTCGCCGTCGTCCTTCTTGAAAGGGCGCGGTCCGATGTAGGGCTCGCGTTTATCCGTCATTACCAGACTCCTTCCATCGCCTTTTCAACTCAACGGCAAAATCCTGGCAACTGCCCCAATAAACGCGCACATCGTGCCTGTCGAAATAGCGGTTGAAATACTTTCTTGCTCGTGTTCTTTGTTCTATCGAGGTGTCAGCGGGCTCGAGTTGCACACAGACGTGAGTCTTGATGAGGCTCTTCTCCAGGTAACTCACGATGCTTCGGAAGAGAACGCGGAAGTTCCAATCGTCGAGCCTGTAACCCATCAGCATCAGCGAGGTACCTGTGAGGGCCTTTTCGATGTGATGGGGAATGAGTTTCTCGTCTTTTGAGATACTGACAAGGAAGTCGAGGTAGTCGTCGTCGGTGAGCACTAAAGATTCCGCGACCTCCGCGTGTCCGTGCAGATGGAAGACCGTGGGATTGGCGACCGTGGGCCGGTAGTCAGATGCAAAGATCGAAGGCTCGCTGTCCTGGCAGAACTTGTTCCAGCGTGAAAAATCGCGCTTCGGATCTTTGTGTTCAAGCTCGAGAGCCTGTTTCATGAAGTCGTCGTAGTTGGTGGTTATGTAAACGGGCAGCGGCAGGCTTGCTAGTATTCGATGAGGCTCTTTAGCGTTGTCAAAATCGGGCGGCGTAAGTTGTTTGATGTGGTCGACGATCCTGTCTTTCGGGTCTGTGACGTCGAACTTGATAGAGAGGAATTGAGCGACGCGGGATATCTCGAAGCAATTCTCAAACGGGTACTCAGGATCGGCTGCTGCCCAATCCTGCGCGACCTTAAGACTTAGGGAAAAGGAGTCGAGGTACGCGCCGGGTCCGAGAATGGGCGTGCACTTTTGCGCCTTGATTCTTCGCAACAGCGCGTCCCAGTCTTGTGAGTTCAACGTTTCAAGACCGTTTCCGGTCTGAGATTCGGTTGGTTCGTTTGCAGCCATCTTTGGCCCTGGATGAGATCAACAACTATTCATCGGAGAAACTTTGCTCTTTTTCTTTTAGCTCCGCAAAAAAGTCTTTGACTGATCCCCAATATACTCGTACGTCAATATTCTGGTAATACTTGGTCAGATAGTCTTGTACCTTCTCCTGAAGTGAGTCGGCAGACGGCGGCAACATCACCGCCACGTTTAGACGTGCCTGGCTGCGTTCCATGAAACGCGCGAAGCTTCGCAGCAGGACGCGGAAATTCCAGTCGGCGATTCGGTAACCGAGAAAGAGCAACGATGTGCCGGTTAGAGCTCGTGCGATCTGTGGTGGAATCAAATCCGGATCGCTTGCCACGTTTACGAGGAAGTCCATGTAGTCGTCCTCGGTCAACACCAGCGACTCGGCAAGCGGAACGTATCCGTGCAGGTGAAAGACCACCGGATTTGCGACGGTCGGTCTGAAAGAAGAATCTTTGTCGAAGGTGGTTGGATTTTCCGCTACATAGTCTTTGACGGCGCGATTCCACTGACACAAGACTTTGAGCGCGTCTCGCATCTTGTAGTTGAGCGCCTTCACCATGAAGTCGTCGTAGTTGGTGGTGATGTAGATCGGAAGTGGCAATGAGGCGAGCACTCGATGAGGCTCGGTCGGATCTTGAAAATCGGGTGACGCCGGAAACTTCTTCCACATTCTCACCAGCTCATCCTTCGGAAAGGACGGGTCGCGTTGCAAGGCGAGGTATTGAGCGACGGCAATCAGATTCGACTTGTCGTCGTCGACTGGAAACTCATACTTCTCCGCCCACTGCCTTGCAATGTCACCACCGAGAGGGAGTACTCCGTAGCACGCGCCTGCACCGAGAAAGGGCGTGCATTTGCCGGCCCTGATGCGCCGGACCAGGATTTCCCAGTCTTCATCTCTCAACAGTCCCGACATTTCTTACCTGTAATTCAATCTTGAGTTAGTGCTTCTTGTTCGGCTAGCGACTCTCGGCATTACGCCGTCGTAGGAGTTCGAACGGCTTAATTGGAGCAATTTTAGGGACATTCAAATATTCTGTAAATACGTGGGGAGTTCATGTTGCTTCACGAGAAATGGGCGCCAGGGGCTTTGCCGCAAGAGTCAGGATTCACACTTGGAGAAGGTCAGTACCGCAACGCGGTAGCGTCGGGTCGGTCTCAAGCATACAAATCTCTTAGCAAATTCAAAGGCTCACGTACGACCCGACGCTACCGCGTTGCGGTACTGACTGTATCCAACAATGATTTTCGACTTTTCAGGAAAGGCATCGAACTGAATGGCCCAGCAGAAGAAAGTAATGGGATTCAGATCACACTGTTCGACGACGAAGCGTCCGTGACCGTCCCGTTCTGGCACCACGGCGCGGCAGCGCGGCGGGTATTCGAGGAGATTTGGACTTACCTTCAAATCATGGAGCGGGAAGGCGGCTTTTTCACATACGACCCGCAGATCGATCGCGTGGCTCGACCTGCAAAAGGATTTTGAAGTATCCCTCGGTTGTTATGATCGCGTCAGCCGCGATATCGCCGAGCAGTTCCCGCCCCAGAAAAAGAAACCGTGGTGGCAGTTCTGGAATTGAAGACGGGTCAGAACACGATGGTCCAACCTGGACTTGACGCCTGTGCTTTCGTGTAAGACACGCCGTCAACCTTCAACCCCGTTTCATCCAATATCGTGATAATCCCGCCCTTATTCGACAACGCGACCGGCTTCTGCACGCGAATCGCGCGGGCCTCGCCAGAGTTGAGCTTGCCCGTGAGTTTCTGCTTGTTCTTCTGCGTATCCGCCAACGCCCAGCCCTCGAGACTTATCTCGCGCGGCGAGGCATTGACTAACGTTACGACTTCCACCTCCGGCGACTGAACAGAATTAACCAGCGCGGCAACGATGCGCACCAGCCCCTGCGGGTCGTCACTCGTCGGCAGCGGCGGCGGAGGCTGCGATGGAATCGGAATCGGTGTCACGACAGGCTCTGTTGGACCAATCCTATGTCCGGTCTTGTCGTCCGTGTGCCAACCCTGTGACTGGAACTTGAGAAACATGGCAACCCACTGCTGCTGCGCAGGAAAGTGGACCAGCACGCCGCCGTCCTGCCACACACCATCGTCGCCCTTGAATTGGCCGTCGTTGCTTTGATTCATGTGGATGTCGTGAATGCCGTTGCCCGGCAGGAAGCCGAAGTACTTGTCCTTCTTGCCCTGCTCGGGTCCCCAGCGCTCGCCGAACGCATAGACCAACGACTCCTCGTCCGCCACAGCGCGCTGCATCACGCTGTCGATCTTCTCGTTGAGATCATTATCAAGACCGGGCACGTTGAAGGGCAGCACCCGCATTTGCGTGCGGTCGAAGAGGTTCCCGCGAATGAAGTCGAGCGCGGTTGTCCCCGGTTTGCTCGCAATGGCGGTGAAGCCGAGTGGCACTTCATGTAACAGCGCCGTGATCGGGTGAGTGAAGCGATCGTCGATCAGGTATTCGAGTTCAGAAGGTGACAGCGCCGACTGAACGTTGATCGCGATGCGGTAGTCAGTGGTGTCGTCGACTATACGCACCTGATAGTGTGGGTTCTGCCCCGCGCCGGCCCTGACCTCAACAGCCTTGCCTTTTAACACTCCGTATTTTTTGAGAGGCATAATGGTTCTCCTGATCTCGTTTACAATTGGACTTCGAGCGCTGCTGCGGTCTTTGGTCCAACTTCACCATCGACAACCAAACCCCTGAGACGTTGAAACGCGGCGACTGCGGCCGTTGTTTTCGGACCGTACTTTCCGTCGATGCCACCCGGGTCAACTCCTTGAGCCTTGAGTGCGGTTTGGATCTTTCGTACAACTGCCGGATCGTTGTCAGCGCCCATGCGAACGACTTTGACCTCGTCGAGCGAGACTGGCTGCCCATCGCGATCGTATTCAACGCCGGGAATGAGAATTCCAGTGTCCCAACGTCTTCCGTGAGCTGTATCGGCGACAACTCCTTCTCGACGGCTCTTAGCTTCTACGGTTCCACCTTTTCCATCACAGATCGCGATGTGTCCCATCCTTCCGGGCGCTGGAGGAAAACGTAAGAGAAAGCCGCCGGGGATCGCAGCAGCTTCATTGACAGGAATCCTGAATCCGCGAGCTTTGGAATCGGTCTTCCATGCGCCCGTGTACGCCTCGATAAGCGCGGGGTCGGCATCGCTGTCGAAACAGCCGTACAAAATGCCTGCCTCCTGAAAGACGAGCCACGACATAAACTCTGCGCAGTCCCACGGACCGTGCCAATTTTCGTTATTTTTAGGAACCAACACGTTCCGGTATTCTTCGCCAATACGAGTACGCGCTAATTTGACCATTGCAACACCTGTTGGCATAGCTTCTTCACCTCTTTTGAAAATATTAATTGGTCTTCGCGACCGTTCTATTAGGAATGTTCTGTGCGCGCAAAACGTTTCGGATAGGGTCGCGAGGCGCATTAACCCCAGGCTTAACTATTGAGCGAGAGTAGATCTGGTCGTGACTAAAACTTCATAAATTTGGGCGGGTATTTTCTTGACCTGTAGTGATTCGGGAAGTATAAGCAAGCAGCACCCGCATACCACGACGGTGGTATTTGATTCGATCTGCAATTGCTTCTGGCGAAACCGCTTAAAGCCAGGAGATTGGGCCACGACCTCATACGTACCCGCTGGTAACTCAACTTCGAAGGCTCCTTCCCCATCAACAAATAACCTTCTTTTGAATCGCGTTATTTTTAACCGTTAGACATGAGCGTAAAATCCGCGCATATTGCCAGTCGACGACTATGCCTTTCAGCCTCCCGGTTTCGCGCTGAGTGGGCGCAGTCTGCGCCAGTGCGATACCAACGACGCAGACGATCATTAAGAGCGCTACGGCAGTTCGTGTTGGGGGCAAAGTCTGAGAGTTTTATCTTTGGAGGCGGCGATCGGAATCGAACCGATGAATAAAGGTTTTGCAGACCTCTGCCTTACCACTTGGCTACGCCGCCATAAGAGAAGATTAAAGGATGAAGGCGGAAAGATGAAGCAGGCTTGCTCGAAAGCACAAAGCTTTCGTCCTTCATCCGTCCGCCTTCATCCTGGATTTCGTGGAGCGGGAGACGAGATTTGAACTCGCGACCCTCGCCTTGGCAAGGCGATGCTCTACCACTGAGCTACTCCCGCTTTCTAAGAAAACCGCAGAAAATCGCAGTTCTCAAAGTGGTGGAACGAAATGTACCCCTTTTTGTACCCTTTGTCTAGAAGCCCTGATTTCACCATTAGTGGACCTTAATGGACCTATTCCCGATGAAACAGGGGGGATGCGTGGGAGACATCTATGCGACTCGGCAGAC
>DATNCH010000171.1:0-16180 GCA_035571655.1 Pyrinomonadaceae bacterium | reverse complement strand
TTGTGGAAATCAGGTGACGCCCATTCCTGAATGAACGCCGCCATCGACGGAGAGCGCAGGGTTTCAAGCGGATACGAAAACATTCGAAACCCATTCGGGTTCAGCGGCACCACCGCCGTGCATGCGATCAGCATGAGCCCCAATCGGGGGATCAGGCTCCACTTGCGATCGATTGCGAGAGTGACCGTGTAAAGCACGATCAAGCCGAGGCCGAGTGCGTAACCCGCATGAAAGTTCACCCAAAGAAGCATCAGCGGCGCCATCCAATAAAGACGCTTGGGTAGGCCGTCGCTCGAGTATTGAGTCAGGAGCGTGATGAAGATGCTGGCGAGCAGGAGCGTGATCATCTGCGGGCGCACACCAAACAGCGGCGACGACGCTACCACTGCCAGAAGAATCGTGGCGGCGGCGATGTAGGGCTTACCAGTGCAGCGGCGATAAGTGAGGTAGAACGCGGCAGTGATCAGACCGGAGAATACGATGAGCAGTCCGGCCCATCCGACAAACCGAAAGATCCCGTAGATCAACACTTCCGAAAGCCATTCATGTGTGACCCACTCGGAACCGGCTTTCGTAAATGAATAGATGTCGACCTGCGGGATCGCGCGCGAGGTGACAATGTCCTGGCCTGTTTGCAGGTGCCACCAAAGATCCGGATCGATGAACGCGCTCTGGCGAATGGCCAGAGCGAAGATCATCAGAAAGAACGCCAGAGGAAAGACGTTGCGAAATGACAGGCTACTGCGCATGAGTTAAGTTCGGTTGCGGCGCTTCATGATCAGAAAGCCTGCGCCAATCACAATCACGATGATGGCTACCACTGTGACCACGTCGAATTGCATCGGATTGCTCCTTCGTCCAAAGATTTATAGAGCCGTCTTGCTATAAAAGAACTATCGGCAAAGCATTTCCACGTAGTGACCTAATTGAAGTTCTTCTCTGCGGTCCTCTGCGTATCTCTGCGATCTCTGCGTTAAAAAGGAGTATTTACGCAGAGATCGCAGAGATACGCAGAGGGCCGCAGAGAAAAACTACCTAATCAATGTCTGACTGGAAAGCGAGGGAAATTCGTAGGTGTACTGGTACTGTTTTCCTTCGCCTTCAACGATTCCGCGAAATGATAAATCACTTTGTCCTTCTGCGGAATGACTCCCCACACCTCGGTATCGACGTTCACAACTGCCGCAAACTGCTTATTTCCGCGCACGACAGCGTCATCACCCTTCCTGAATCCCCAAACGATCGCGGCCGGCGCGGTGTATGGAAAGATCAACGCGGACGTTGCGGCAGCTCCGACGGCCACCATACCGGATTTATTGTCGCCCTCAGCCGCCGCCGTCAGGTCAACCGGAATGCGTGTGCCGTCGATGGCCACGATGCGCTCCATTTCAAATGTAAGAGCACCGGCGCGTCCCCAACTCTTCGCTTTTTTGACTTTGACGATTTTCGCGCGCGCAATCGTGCCACGCGGGATCGCCAGGGCGCCGTCGATATAGACATCACGGGCAACAGAGAAAGCCGCGGTCGTGTTCAACTTGAAATCTGCCGACGACACCGGGTACAGCGTTTCCACCACCACGGCCGTCCCCCGCGGCAGTTTTACCTGCGCTAGCTTGAGCGGCGGCTCTTCCGTTGAGCCCGCTTCCGGAAGGTTTGGCGGACCGTTCGGAACCACCGACATGAAGTGCAACACGTTCTCCGGAACTCCTCGTCTCTTCAGATCCAGGAGCACCGGCGGAAAAGTATCGAAGTTGCACGTCGACGTCAAAATGGTCGAAATGATCAGGTGAGATTTCACCCCGCTGCGACTCATCTGCAAAATGTCGCGGTTTGTGAGTATCCGCGTCGTACCGGGCTGGGTCTTTGGTGCTTGGGCAAAGGATTCCAGGGGGGTGGTCGAAAGCAGAAGGGCAGCGAGAGCCAACCAGTATTTCCATCTCATAACTCGGACTCCTGGTGTGCGAACAAACTCGGGGGTAGACATGACTTCGCAAGCAATGTGCCGCCGTAAGTCGCCGTAAGTGTAAGCAAATTCAACGAATTCGTCGTGCAAGGGTGGGCGCTGCGACACAAGTGCTCGCCAGCGAGCAGTTTGTTGGGCAGACGCGGTGATTGGGAGACGCGGTGACGCGGAGACGCGGAAATTGGCGGTGTCACCGCGTCTCTCCTTCTCCCCGTCTCCGTGTCTTCTTTTCGGGGCTGTTTAATGCGAGCGGAATTGGTGGCCGTCGAGCTCTTCTTCCTGTATGAACCTGACCGCCATCACACCGTACTGCTTCAGTCTTCGATAGAGCTTGCTGCGATCGATTCCGAGTGCGGCCGCGGCGCGCACCTGGTTTCCGCCAAACTGTTGTAAGACGGAGAGAATGTAGCGCTTTTCGATCTCTGCGAGCGGCACGGTGTCGTTGATGTAAGCCTGCAAAACTTGCCTGAAATTATCAGGCGTTGGCTGCGGGCCGGTGGCGAGAATCTCGGGCGGAAGATCACCGATTCCGAGCTCCTCCTCCAGGCCGATCGCGAGCGCATATTCGATCGTGTTTTCGAGTTCGCGGACGTTGCCGGGCCACGGATATTCACAAAGAGCACGCATCGCTTCCGGGCTGAATTTTCTCAGCGCCTGACCGTTTCGCTCGGATTTAACCCGAAGGAAATGATCGACCAGCAATCGCACATCTTCGCCGCGCGTGCAGAGTTCCGGCACGTGCAAGGGAAGAACACGCAATCGGTAGTAAAGGTCAGGTCGAAAACGTCCCTCTGCGACTGCCTGCGCGAGATCGCAATTCGTTGCGGAGATAATGCGCACGTCGATCGCGATATTTGCGCGAGCGCCGATGCGACGTACCGTCCGCTCCTGAAGCACACGCAACAACTTCGCCTGCGCCGAAAGGTTCAATGCGTCGACTTCGTCGAGGAACAGCGTTCCGCCGGAAGCTTTCTCGAAAAGACCGCTGCGGTTCTCATGTGCGCCGGTGAAGGTGCCGCGCTGATGACCGAAGAGTTCGGCTTCGATAAGTGAATCAGGGATAGCTGAACAGTTGATGTCGACGAATGTGGAATCTCGCCTCGGACTCAGGTCGTGGATGGCGCGTGCTGCCAGTTCTTTGCCAGTGCCGGTAGCGCCAGTGATCAACACCGACGCATCGGTTGGCGCGACGCGTTCAATGACCGAGAAGAGTTTCCGCATCACCGGCGATTGGCCGATGAGAGTCGGAGCTTTAGACCCGCTTGTTCTGTGAGTTTCCTGCTGGTTGAGTGTGATCGCACCGGAGCGATTACTCAAATGGGTGGTCCAGCCGTCGATCACTGTGGGAGTTGTTAGGGGCATTAAATAACTAAACTCCTAAGGTTTAAGATCTTCTATTCAATTGCGGCTAGCAATGAGCGTCCGCGATGACAACCTCGGGAGCACTCCTTTCGAAACTGAAGTGTCAAAACGCCTAAAGGATGCGTTGTTCCGAATACCTTGAGCCGAGTAGCCTGCGATCTGAACCTCGATGGTGCGTACACTCGTATTTAACGGGGGTGACCTCGAGTTTGTGTTTTTCGATTGTAAAAAGAGGACCGACGAGACCTTAACGGTTTTGGGTAAAGCTTAGGATCTTGCTAACTCGACAGCTCCTCAAGCCAAGCACCAGATATGTGAATCCGACCGAACGCTGCAAGTAATGGGCCACATACTCCTTGGTCGATTACTTCACAATTCCTCTGAAAATAAGTGAAAAAACTGTCACTGATTCGGATAATGTCTAGCATCTGGACAGTCATTCTAGAATTGGGATTCTGATGGTCCATCAGCGTCTACTTGGACTCGTCCCGGCAGCAGGTCCGAATTGGGTCTTACAACTAGAAGTGGCTGGAACCAGCGACATATTACCCGTTTAATTTTTCTGTTGAGAAAAATGAGTGACACTATGCTGACTCTCCCTCTTGCCGTCTGCGCGCTATCGAACATTATGTAAGCAATTTTATGCTGGTTATCAGACTTTACATTTTTGCACTCGTATCGCTCTTCCTGTTTCTCGTGATCGCACAAAGAGGTTTGGGAATCCTCGAAGCGATCGTCATCACCTGCGCCGTTCTTTTTCTAATACTCGATGTTAGAAATGACTTGCAAGCGATAAAACGTGAGTTCGAACTTCTGAAAGAGTTGGAAAAACAAATCTCTCCGCTTCTGCGATCATGAACATCATCGTCATCAACGTCATCGTGAGTTTTTTTGCCGCACTCGTGCTTCACGAACTGGGGCATTACGTAGCAGCCCTGATCTGTGGCGTTCCGATCAAGCAGGCGGGATTCGGTTGGGGACCGAAAGTCTTTGGCGTTCGTCTTAGCCAGGTCGAGTGTCAACTTCGTCTGCTTCCGGTCGGCGCGTACGTGCAGATGGATATCGCGACGCTGCTACGTCGACCGTTGTTACAACAGTTGTTCGTGCTCGGAGCAGGAATTGGCGTGAATTTGGTGTTGTGCGTTATGACGTGGGGATCGTTTTTCAGCGCGTTTAATCTCGCGCTCGCGATCGGGAATCTGATTCCGGTGTATCAGCTCGACGGATGGAAGAGCGGAATGGTGATCGTTCGAAAAATGTTTGGACGGCCGAGTCCGCTGGTCGAGTGGATCCTGACGCTCGGGGGTGGAGCGATCGGATTGGCAGTTCTGGTGCGTGCGTTTCTTAACTTCTAATGAGACCGTTTTGGGGGAACATCGATAGTCGTCGACTCGCGCGCGCGTATATCGCGTTGGCTTATGCGCAGGATGTGGCGAAAGGCTACGTCAAGGAAAACACTTCCGCGCACCCGATTCTTTCGGCGCTCGACATGTCTGCGAAATTGTTAGAAGAGATTTTGGAGGATGTGCTGCCGGAAGTAGAAGAACTTGCCACGGATGACGCGGATTACAAACGGTTAGTTATGTAATCCGCGTTCCTTCGTGTAATCCGCGGCTTACATACCCATGCCGCTCATGCCGCCCATGCCACCCGGCGCGGGGCTCTTGTCTTCCTCGGGAATCTCCGAAACCATCGCTTCAGTCGTCAGCATCAAGCCGGCGATCGAAGCTGCGTTTTGAAGCGCCGTGCGGGTGACCTTCGCAGGGTCGATCACGCCAGCCTTCACGAGGTCTTCGAAGGTCTCAGTCGCTGCGTTGAAGCCGATGTTCTCGTTCTTCTCAGAACGAATGCGCTCGACAACCACCGCACCCTCTTTGCCTGCGTTCTGAACGATCTGGCGCAGAGGCTCTTCCAGGGAACGACGAACGATGTTGACGCCGATCTGCTCGTCAGGATCGCCCTCGCCTTCTTTGTTGACTTCGAATTTCTCGAGTGCCTTCGCCGCCCGTACGAGCGCGACGCCGCCACCCGGAACGATTCCTTCTTCGACAGCCGCGCGAGTCGCATGCATTGCGTCTTCAACGCGAGCCTTCTTCTCTTTCATCTCGGTCTCTGTCGCAGCACCGACTTTGATCACTGCCACACCACCGACGAGCTTCGCGAGGCGCTCCTGGAGTTTCTCGCGGTCGTAGTCGGAAGTCGTGTCGTCGATCTGCGCGCGCAGAGTCTTGACGCGGCCTTCAATGTCATACTGCTTGCCGGAGCCTTCGACGATCGTCGTGTTGTCTTTGTCGATCGTGATTTTTTTGGCGCGGCCGAGATCTTCGAGTTTCACGTTCTCGAGTTTGATTCCGAGATCCTCGCTGATCACCTTACCGCCAGTGAGAATCGCGATGTCTTCGAGCATCGCCTTGCGACGATCGCCGAATCCAGGCGCTTTCACGGCAGCGATGTTCAGCGTGCCGCGGAGCTTGTTCACAACCAGCGTCGCCAGTGCTTCGCCTTCGACGTCTTCGGCGATGATGAGCATCGGTTTGCCGAGTTTCGCAACCTGCTCGAGCAACGGCAGCAGATCCTTCATCGAGCTGATCTTCTTCTCGTTGATCAGGATGAGTGGATTCTCGAGCACCACTTCCATCCGCTCCGGATCCGTTACGAAGTACGGGCTCAGGTAACCGCGATCGAACTGCATACCTTCGACCACTTCGAGCGAGGTATCCATCGTCTTCGACTCTTCAACAGTGATGACACCGTCTTTGCCGACCTTGTTCATCGCTTCGGCGATAATGTTGCCGATGGTCTGATCGCCATTCGCGGAAACAGTGCCGACCTGCGCGATCGCATCACCTTTGACCGGCTTCGAGAGGCGCTTGATCTCTTCAGTCGCGCGCTCGACAGCTTTGTCGATACCGCGCTTGAGCGCCATCGGGTTCGCGCCCGCTGCAACAGTCTTCACGCCCTCGCGGAAGATGGCCTGGGCGAGAACGGTTGCGGTGGTAGTGCCGTCGCCGGCGACGTCGGAAGTCTTGGAAGCGACTTCGCGCACCATCTGAGCGCCCATGTTCTCGAGCGAGTCTTTCAACTCAATCTCTTTCGCAACGGTGACGCCGTCTTTGGTGATGGTGGGTGAACCAAACTTCTTGTCGATAACAACGTTTCGGCCTTTCGGACCGAGAGTGATCTTCACGGCGTCGGCGAGCTGATTGATACCGCGCAATATCGCCGCCCGCGAGTCCTCACCATGAACAACTTGCTTAGCCATTTTTACTTACCACCTTTCTTACTGCCGCCGCCGCTTGCTGCGCCGGCACGTTCGAGGATTCCGAGGATTTCGTCCTCACGCATGATGAGAAGCTCTTCGCCATCAATCTTGATTTCCGAGCCACTGTACTTGCCGAAAAGAACGCGATCGCCCTGCTTCACGTCGAGGGGCTGGCGCGTGCCGTCTTCCTTGTATTTGCCCTCTCCGACGGCGACGACCTCGCCTTCCTGTGGTTTTTCCTTGGCAGTGTCGGGGATGATGATGCCGCCCCGCACCTGCTCGCCCTCTTCGATACGTTTCACGATAACGCGATCATGAAGGGGCCTGATGTTCGTTGCCATTACCCTGCTCTCCTTTCAATTCTGCTTAACTGTGGGATGTTTTGAATGATAATAACTGCCCAAACCTAGCACTCTTTGAGTTAGAGTGCTAAGGATAGAGCCACGAAGAATTGTTTGTCAACTAGCCACAAAAAGGCACAAAAGTCACATAAACAGAAATGATTCAGGCAGACTTCGAGTAATGCAGGGGTTTTTTATGATGCGAGCCGTTTGTGCCTTTTTGTGGCAAATCCTGGTTTTTGTACGTGGCGACGCGCTTCGCGAGTGTGTTGCGGTGGATGCCGAGGACGACGGCGGTCTTTGAGAGGTGTTGCTTGTGGCGAGCGAGGGCCTTTTTTATATAGAGCTTTTCGAATTCGGAGAGGGCCTCGTCGAGAAGGATGTGGCCTTCGAGCATTTCGTCGATGAGGTTTTCCAGTCGGGTATGAATCAAAGCTCTCTTCCGGTCAACAAGCGATACGCTTCAAGATAACGAGCAGTGGTGGCGGCCGCGATCTCGCTGGGAATAGCTGGTGCAGGTGGCTTCTTGTCCCAGTCGAGTGTTTCGAGATAGTCGCGCACGAACTGTTTGTCGAATGAAGGTTGCGAACGCCCTGGCACGTACTCATCCGCCGGCCAGAATCTCGACGAGTCGGGAGTCAGTACCTCGTCGACCAGCAGCAACTGTCCGTTCTTGTCCAATCCAAACTCAAACTTGGTATCGGCGATGATGATGCCACGTTGCCGCGCGTAGTCGTGCGCTTCGGAGAAGAGACGTAAAGAAGTATCTCGAAGCAGCGCCGTCTGCTCGTCGCCGATCATCTCTCTCACCTGATCTTCAGTGATGTTTTCGTCGTGTCCCTGTTCGGCTTTTGTGGACGGCGTGAAGATTGGCTCGGGCAACTTCGCCGACTCGATCAGGTTCTCCGGAAGTTTGTGACCGCAAACAGATCCGGTTCGCTTGTAGTCTTTCCATCCCGAGCCGACGAGATAACCACGAACGACGCACTCGACCGGAAACACTTCGGCACGACGCACCAGCATCGCGCGTCCAGCGAGAGTTTGCGCGTGACGCTGAATCGCAGGCGGCATGGCGTTGACGTCGCTCTCGATCAAGTGATTGGCGACGACGTGTGGCAGCTTGTCGAACCAGAATTTGGAAAGCGCTGTAAGCACCTCGCCTTTACGCTCGATGGGCGTCGGCAGAATGCAGTCGAAAGCAGAAATCCGATCGGTTGCGACGATGAGCAGGCTGTCGTCGTCTACGGCGTAGACGTCGCGCACCTTACCGCGTCGAACGAGTTTCAGATCGGACAGCGAAGTTTTTAGAAGAGTGGCAGCACCCGTGTTGGACATGATTTCACTTTTTGATAGAGGCAATTCGGATAATGCTCGCGCTAAAAAACTTTGTCAAGAAACAGGGGTGATTTACTTAGCGGCTCTGGGGTTTGGTGGATTGGACCTGGCGGAGGATGTCGTCGCTGGTCAGGGATCTTAAGAATTCGACGAGGTCATTGATCTCTTTCTCATTCAAATTCAGCGGATGCATTCTCGCATGAAGGTGTGGATTCTTACGTCCACCCTCGTTATAAAACCTCACGACGTCGAGCAGGGTTTTGATCGAGCCGTCATGCATGTAAGGACCGGTCAACTCGATATTGCGCAACGTCGGCGTCTTGAATGCGCACATGTCTTTCTCGTCGTGCGTCACGAGAAAACGTCCGAGCACTGAAAAATCCGGATCGTGCGCGAGTGAGCCGGCATCAGCGCTCTTGCGCGCCTTGATCTCAGCAGCACGTTGGACCACGTTCGCGAACTTCGGATTATTGACCACGGTCCCAGTGTTGTAGAAGTTGAAGTCAGTAAACAAAGGCGACGATGCAGTGAATAAATGACACTCGATACACTTCGCCTTTTCTCTGAACACGCCCCAACCCGCTTTCTGATTCTCCGAAATCGCATTCTTGTCGCCTTTAATAAACCTATCAAACGGCGAATCGATCGAGACAAGCGTTCGCTCGTACGCAGCGATCGCCGCGGCAACGTTATCGAGTGTAATGCCCGTTTTCGGAAAGATGCGGCGGAATTGTTGTGCGTATTCAGGGATCGACGACAAGCGCTTAACGAGTTCCGCTTCGCTCTCGAGTCCCATCTCAGTCGCATTCAACAGCGGCTGCCGGACTTGTTCTTCGAGCGTGCGGACGCGTCCGTCCCAAAAGAGTGAGGCGCTGAACCTCGCGTTGATGATCGTCGGTACATTGCGCGTTCCGCTGCGTCCCATGATGCCGACGGCGACTGCGTCTTTGCTTGTGAATGCCGTTGCCGGATCGTGACACGAGGCACAACTCGTCGTCCCGTCGGCTGAAAGACGCTTGTCGAAGAAAAGCGTCTGGCCCAGCGCAATCTTATCTTTGGATACTTTTTGAGCTCCGACAGTCGCGCCGATTAGAACTACGACGAGAACTGCAAAAAGGTACTTCATGAACTTCAGTTGTTCTAACTAAGAGCGTCGCGCAGTCGCTGGATTTGTGCGGCGTGGTTGTGTGCGTGATTAGCGTAGATGGTCAACCAGTCTTCGGTCGAGTACGCACCGCTCTCGGTGTGTGTGCCGGCGCGTTTCCAATCGTCTTCAGTCATTAAAGCAAGAAGTTGGACCGTAGTTTCACGCGCATAGCGAAAAGCTTCGAGCGCAGGAGCCATGTCGCGCTCGTTGTAACGAAGCTTGCGTGCGAACTCGTCCTGATCATAACCCTGGATCAATGGATTGTCTTCGACGAGAAGCTTTCGCAGGCGCCCTGCGGAGGTGGTTTCACTGTCGCCGAGATGATGAACGATCTCCCTCGCGCTCCACTTGCCGGGAATCGGATGTGCGCTAAAACTATCCGCGGGGAAACCATTCAGCGCCTTCATCACTTCATCGTATCCAGCAGCATATTTCGCGATCAGGTCGTTTCGTTCCTGGGGTGTCATCAGCTTCTTACCTCGATGGTTTTGTAGTGGCGGTCGGGGGTACAGCATAACAGGTGTGCAGGCTCCGTGACACTTTGGGCTTGAACAGCGGACCAATTCTTGTGTACTATCCACCCGAACCGAGTTGCGCCAATGACCCCATTCTGGTGCTTGCCCTCTGAGCCTCCTGTCAGTTTCAGATCGACTTATAATTCCGATGGCTACAGCTACTGACAGACAAAAGACAGCAAAAGAAAACTTCGCAGTTCCCGACTCCGGCGAGCGTAAAGTCTCGCTGCTCGTTGTCGAGGACGACGAGAATATCTCGACTGCAATCAGCGAGTATTTCTCGCGTGCTGGTTATAACGTAAAAACCGTCGAGGACGGTCTGAACGGCGTCAAAGCCGCTTTGGACGATCCTCCCGACGCCGTGGTGCTCGACCTCATGCTGCCAAAAATGGATGGCCTGGCAGTGTGCAAAGAACTCCGCGAGAAAGTCGGCTACTTACCCATTCTCATGCTCACCGCGAAAGACGACGTCGTCGATAAAGTGCTTGGGCTCGAGATGGGTGCGGACGACTACATAACCAAGCCTTTCAGCCTCCGGGAGCTGGAGGCCCGGATTAAGTCTGTACTCCGGCGTACACGGAATGGTCCAAGTGCGGATGGAATGCGAGACGAGGCGCCGATCATTCGCGGCCGGCTCAGGATCGATTCGGCGAAACGCGAAGTCACGATTGGCGACCGGCAGGTTGAACTGACGCCGAAAGAGTTTGATCTCCTTCGACTCTTCGCGTCCAACCCGGGCAGAGTTTTTCCCCGTAAATACTTGCTGGAGAAGATCTGGGACTACTCTTACGAGGGCTACGATCGTACGATCGACTCACACATCAATCGCTTGCGAGCCAAGATCGAAGAAAACCCCGAGAACCCGCAGATGGTCCTCACGGTTTGGGGAATTGGCTACAAGTTCAGCGACGAACAATAGACCGCTTCACAGGATTTACAAGATTCAAAACTTGTAAATCCTGTCTAAGATCCGACCTATCAACCACGTAATCCTCTTAA
Source organism: Pyrinomonadaceae bacterium (assembly GCA_035571655.1). Lineage (GTDB taxonomy): Bacteria > Acidobacteriota > Blastocatellia > Pyrinomonadales > Pyrinomonadaceae > PSRF01. The sequence goes on along the minus strand of DATNCH010000171.1, from coordinate 5,256 downwards.
GCTCAAGTAATTCTCTAGCTTTTTAAGCACGGTTATTGTATTCTGCGCGGCAGTTTGTACAACATATGGGCTCGTGTAGTCCGTTCCCCCGACGATATTTGAAACTGGAGGAGTCGAGATGAAGTGCATTGTGCGGCGGCTTCTGCCTGCTTTGCTGTCATGTTTTGCCGTTCTGACGATTGCTGTGCCTGCCCTGGCGCAAGATAGCAATGTCTCCGCGCGACCCGCCGTAACAGTCCTCGACAGCACGAAAGAGCAGGATGGCCTCGTTGGCTCTGTGCGTCGTGTGAAGACCGAAACCGCCAGGATCGAGCTCAAAGACGGGCGCTCCGTCGAAGGACCAACTCAACTGGTCGAGGTCACCACCTACGGAATCAGGGGAAATCGCATTGAAAACACCTCCTATCCCACCGGCGGCTCTGTAGGCGGGAAGGAAGAATACAAGTACGACGAGCGCGGCAATATCACCGAGATGACCGCGCGCGATGAACGTGGAGCCATCCTCAGTCGCGAAGCTTACACTTACGAATTCGATAAGTTTGGTAACTGGACCAAGATGGTCACTAACCTGGTCGTGTTTGAAAACGGCCGGTTGAAGCGTGAGCCCGTCGAGGTCACGTACCGAACCGTCACCTACTACTACGACGACAACATCGCGAAGATGGTCGAGGAGCCGAAAGCGCCTGTTGAAACGGAGAAGGCGGTTGCGGCGCCGGTTGTTCCTGAGCCGGCGAGGTTCGAGGTTAGAGATCAACCGGCCCTTCACGTTGATCTCGGAAATTCTGTTTCGTTAGCGGATTCAACCGCGGGTGAACCTCCGCCGTTGTTGAAGCGCACAAAGACTGAGCCGAAAGGGACTCAGTCGGAAGGGACTGAGCCGGAAGGGACAGAGTCGGCGTTTTCCGCGCGTAAAGGGCACGAGCCTGCGGTGCGTGCGGTAGAAGCCACGCGCAAAACGGCTGAGGACGTCCCGGCCGAGCCATTTGCTGTATCGGTCAAAGAGGAACCCAAACCGGAACCAAAAGTCACGCCCTCAGCCGAGAGTGCCGCGCCTCCGCTTGCAAAGCAGGCATACGACCTCTACATGTCCGGGCGCAACCGGTTCGACAATGGCGACGCGCAGGGCGCGATCGATCTCTACCTGCAATCGATCAAATTAGAACCGGCGTCGTCGGAAGTTCACCTGAATCTGGGCCATGCATACCTGAAACTTCAGAAAGATCGCGAGGCCGTCAAGTCTTTCAAGGAGGCAGCAAAACTCAATCCGAATGTGCCTGAGACCTTTTACGGGTTGGGATTCTCGAACTTTCGCATTGGCCGGTATCGAGATGCGGCGGATGCGTTCAAGAAGGCGATCGTCCTGGCGCCGCGGATGGCAAAGGCACACTACGGGCTCAGTCTGGCTTATCAGGAGCTTGGGATGACGAGCGCCCTGCTGGCGGAATACCGGGTTCTCGAGACGCTCGATAAGAGTCTTGCGAGGAAGCTGGCGCAAACCTTTCCGGAGTTCGATTTCTCCTGCCGCCTGGTTCGCGGCTGCCCATAGGCTTTCTCTGCGGTTCTCTGTATCTCTGCAGAGAATAAGGAGCTTTAATGAACAATCGTTTTGTGGTTTTGACCGGACACCTGAGCAACTACCCCCTGTCGGATCTGGTCGGAATTCTTCGCCACCAGCAGAAGTCGGGCAGGCTCCTGATCGAATATCCAAAAGGTCCGGCAACGTTTTTCTTTCAGAACGGCGAGTTGATCGACGCGCGGATGAATGACCTCGCGGGTCTTCAGGCGATCTGTGTGGCGCTGGCCCAACCCGATGCCTCGTTCAACTTCAACCCACTGATACTCAGCCCGCGCCGCAGCATCGATGCTTCTTTGCAGCGTGCGGTGTCGGAACTCTTTGGATGCTGGGATGAAAGTGCGCTTCAGATCGAGACCGTGCGCTCTGAAGACGAACCTGTTTTACCCCCCACTGCAACTACGCCCAGAACCCTCACAGGCAGACGATCCGAACTTTTAGCGCTCCCGCCTGGTCCAGCGATGCTGGTCCAGCGACGTTCCGTACTCCTCCTTGCCGCCGCCGTGATAACAGTCATTGGACTCTCAACAGCGATTGCCGTTACCGGTGGTTTCAAAAACAACCAAATCACCGCCACACCGTTGGAGCAGAGTCAACCTGAGTCTGCGCCCGCTGCCGCATCTGCCGAGGTATCCAAAGGCGTAGTCGCTGCCTCGGTCAGAACAAACCGTTCAGAACGAAGAGAAGAGCGATCCAGGCAGAACGAGAAGACGACCTCGGAAGCAGTCGCGGAGACTCCGAAAACGGTGACAGAACCCGAGCCGTCATCTCAAGCCATCAAGGTGGTTATGCAGATCGAGAACGGGCGAGTGTTGAAAGCATCGATCGCTAACCCTAAACCTGGAATGGACAGTTACGAGGCGCTGGCACTGCGAATCGCGCGGCAGCGTCGTTACCCAACGGCGGTAACCGGCGGCGAGACCGTGACGATCAGCGTCAAGCAATAAACCATCAGAGGAACACCCGATGTTATTTCTCGAAAGCAAAGCTCTGAATCATGCAGTCGACACCACTACCCGCACGCGCCTGCTGAAAGACCTGCAAGAGCGAGGCATGGTCCCACTCATCCGCTCGCATCGACTTCGTTGCTTCGGAGACGTTTTGCTGAACGTGGACCACGTCGAGCAGATGGAGAAGTCTCTTGCTTCCTCCACAGAATCGATCATCGGCGAGCCGTATGTGATCGGCGATCTCTTCTGCTTTGAGGACTACATCCTCTTCCTGGTGTTCGAGGATGATAACGACGGCCCTTATCTCCGCGCGGGAATCGTCTATGAACCTCGGACTGCCGAACCGTTCCGCAAACTCGACGCCTTCTGCCAGGACGTTCGCAGCCTGCTCGAAGCAGACAGCGACGACTCGCTTCCGCAGTGGGAGACCAGCACGCCGTCCATGCCGCAGGGCTTTCGCACGTTTGTCGAACGTCAGGACGCCGACTCGCTCTACACAAGCCTTCGCAAAGAGACGATGAGCAAGCGAATCCTCGCGGCTTCGAAGCTCGAAGACGAGAGCGCGCGCGTTTTTCTCCGCACCGCTCGCAACGCACACGAGGAAGGTTACGCGGCCAAACTCCTGACAGGACACACAGAGTCTCAACACGTGCCGATTCAACGGCTCGAGGACGCTGGATTGGTCGAAAGAGAAGTGCAGATCAGTTGCCGAAAAACCGGTCACGCATTGTTTCGACTACCCAATCCGCACGCGCTCGCCGTCGTGACCGTGAGCGATGCGACGTGCAGCGAGTGTGGCGCGCCGGTCGCTGATGAGAATGTCGAAGAGGTAATCGCGCCGACGCAGTTGGCGTCGTCGTTGCTCGAGGATGGCTCGTGGCTTGTCAGCCGCCTTCATTTCCTGCTGCGCGAAATGGGTGTGCCGGAAAGAGAGATTGCTGTCGGACCGAACGAAGGAACAGGTTACGGTCAACTGATGGCGAATATCTGTGGCGAGTCGTTTTTGATGGCGACGCGCGATGGTGATTTGACGCCCGCGTTCGCACGTTGGGCCATCGATCTCGAGATTGAGACTGAAGCCGCGCATCTCGTGATCGTCGCTACCGGACGCATTCACAAAGAGGCTGGTGTTTTGCTTCAGAACCACTCGCGACGTCGCGTCAGCGGAGGTCAGGATTTCGAAATGATCATTGCCGACGATGCCGCGACAGCAGGACGCGAGTTGGAAGCCGCGCTCGAAAGAGTGTCGCAGCGCGTGGTTGCTGAACAACTCTGCGTGCTCGATAACAGCATGGGATTTTCAGTTAGTCGTTTGGCCTTGACGAAGTTTCAACTTTTACGCGCGGCCACGCCGAAAGAGGCGGAAGTGGTCGCCGACGGTGAGCCTTTCTTCGAGGTTCCGGGCGGGCCACTGACACTGGCTGCGCATGCGTCAGGAACTGCCGGCGAGGGTTCAGAGTTCAACCTCTAGGTTGGTATTGTGCGAAAGAAAGGCTCTAACTCCCCGGCCCGACGCGCGGAAGACGAGCGTTGGAGCAATGACATCGCCACATTACGACGTGCGGCGGAAGAGTTGACACGACGACGCCGAAATCCCCACAGCCCCTTTGAACAGATCGCGGAGTTGCTTGACGACCCATCCGCAGAGGTCCGCGAGAAAGCCGTGCGCGATCTTTACGACACGGATCCCGATCAGGCGGCGACGCTCGTCAACAACGCTCTGCGCGACGGAACACCCGAGGAGCGCCGCAGAATCGGCAGCGCACTCGCAGACTCGGGCTTGCTCTACGAAGCCATCGACGACCTTATGGCGGAGAACTACGAAAGCTGCTACGGCGCGTTTTCGTTGTTGTTTCTCGTTGCGAAAGCTGGTGTGGTCGAACCGCTCGGCACCGTGATCGAGAAACATCCGAGCCTCGATCTGAGCCTCGCCGTAATAAGGCTCCTCGCTTCCAGCGGCGAACCTCAAGTTGCTGAGACGCTACAACGCCTCTCCCTCAATCCGTCCCTTCCACCCGAACTAAAGTCAGCCGCCGCAGACGCCGTCACTCAACTCACAGTTTAACAGTAGTTTTCCTCGCAGAGACGCAAAGGCGCAAAGTAAGAAATAGGTCTTCCTTTGCACCTTTGCGTCTTTGGGAGGAAAATGATTATCTCAATTCCATGCGTTTCAAACTTCAATCCGAGTACCGACCGAAAGGCGATCAACCTGCGGCCATCGATGCCCTCGTGCGAGGTCTCAACGACGGCGCCAAAGACCAGGTGCTCCTGGGAATCACCGGCAGCGGCAAAACGTTCACGATCGCAAGCGTCATCGAACGCACGCAACGCTCAACGCTCGTGCTGGCGCACAACAAAACGCTCGCCGCCCAACTCTTCCAGGAATTTCGCTCTCTGTTTCCCGAGAACGCCGTCGAATACTTCGTCTCGTACTACGACTACTATCAACCCGAAGCTTACGTTCCCGCCGCCGACGTCTATATCGAAAAAGAAGCGATCGTCAACGAAGAGATCGATCGTCTCCGAATGTCTGCAACGCGGGCGCTGTTCGAACGTCGCGACGTGATCGTGGTCGCAAGTGTTTCGTGTATCTACGGTCTCGGCGATCCGGATGCTTACTACGGTTTGCTTTTCTTCGTCGAACCCGGCGGGCGCATGTCGCGCGACGTCTTATTGCAGCGTTTGGTGGAACTGCAATACGAACGTTCAGACATCAACTTTCAGCGCGGGACG
>DATNCH010000170.1:0-6260 GCA_035571655.1 Pyrinomonadaceae bacterium | reverse complement strand
AGCTGGTTGGTATTCCGGCACCGCGAAGGATTCACAAGACACACTGGAATTCAGCGCGTTGAGCGATGTACATCCGATGATCGAAAAGTATCCGATCGATCGTGTGGCAGAAGCCTACGAACAGATGCACAGCGGCAGGGTTAGGTTTCGTGTTGTGCTGACGCTTACCGGCGCGCGCGAAATTCAATAAGTGAGGGCGGTTTAGTTTTGAAATACCTGGCGACATTTTGCTGATCGCGATCACAATAACGCCGAAGGCGCTCGCTAATTCCAGGCCAGGGCTAGAGCGCAAGCGACAATAACGCCGAAGGCGTTGGCTAATTCCAGCCCAGGGTTGGAGCGCAAGCGACAATAACGCCGAAGGCGTTGGCTAATTCCAGCCCAGGGGTTGGGGCGCAAGCGACAATAACGCCGAAGGCGTTGGCTAATTCCAGCCCAGGGTTGGAGCGCAAGCGACAACCCTGGGGAGCGATTAGAAAAACGAATCAACCCTGAAAGGGTTATTGAGTGTGGAACCCTTTCAGGGTTGTTGGGTATTCTTGATGAATCATCCCAGGGTTGTCGCTGCGCTCCAACCCTGGGTACATTCCAAAATATGTATTCAACCCTGAAGGGGTTAAAACCTCCAAAGCTCATTGACCAAGACAAACCCTCCTAAGGAACTAGACGCGTAAGTCTAATGATTTCAACAAAGCGACTGTAGCGTCCAGTTCCTTTTTGAGATGACGTGGGCGGCCCACGTCGGGATGCTTTCAGGGTTAGAAATTCTTTGTTATTCGTTCCCAGGGTTGTCGCTTGCGCTCCAACCCTGGGCTGGAATTAGCGAACGCCTTCGGCGTTATTGTCGCTTGCGCTCCAACCCTGGGCTGGAATTAGCGAACGCCTTCGGCGTTATTTGTCATCGAGTTCGCGATCCGAAAGGTTGACAGGCTGCGGTACTTCGCATAGTGTTCTCACGCTTCGAACAACCTAAACTCCCCCATCAAACTCTTCTGCCCCTTCCCTCGAGAAAAATCATGATTCACAAAAACGAACTCCGCAAATTTTTCATGCTAGCCCTGTTAGTGCTGGCTGTCCTCGTCAACCTCGCAACCGGTCGCGCGATGCCAACAGCACCGGCCAACAAGATCATCTCGATTGCCGAAGCTCGTAGTCTGCCGCTGGGCACCGTCGTCACCATCGACGGCTCGGTCACCGTAGCCTCCGGCGCATTCAGCTCGAGCACTTTCGATCAGGGCTTTGCTATTCAAGATCAAACCGGCGGCATCTACGTCAGCACGTCTGACAACCTCGGATTCGCGCCGCGGCAACAGGTGCGCGTAACAGGTACTCTTGCCGACACTGTACTCCCTGGTCTGCTCGTCCTCGTCGATGTAACAGAAGCCAAAGCTCACGGTAGCGGGCCGAAGATCCAGCCACTCCCTGTTGCGACTGGCGACGTGGGTGAAGCGACCGAAGGCTCGATCGTCCGCATCACCGGAACGATTACGCAACCCATCGTCAACGATCTGCCGTTCGGCTTCATCATCGTCGTCAACGACGGTTCCGGCGACATCAACGTATTCGTCTGCGCCTCAACCGGCGTCGACGTGAGCGGTCTCAGTCCCGGCCAGACGATCGAGGTGACGGGCTTCAGCGGCCAGTTCGCCGACCACTTCGAAGTCGATCCGCGCACACAGGCCGACATCCGCGTAGTCCCCTGATCTTTATGAACGTGCTCGAAACTGAACGATTGATCCTGCGACGGTTCGTGGTTGAGGATGCGCAATTCGTCCTCAACCTGGTCAACGAACCGTCGTTTCTTCGCTACATCGGCGACAAGAAGATCCGAACTCTCGACGATGCGCGGCAGTACATTCTGAGCGGCCCCGTCGCGAGTTACGAGCGACATGGCTTCGGGCTGTGTCTCGTCGAACTCCGGGACTCACACACGCCGATCGGCATGTGCGGGCTACTCAAACGAGAAGAACTGCCCGCACCCGACATCGGTTTCGCTTTGCTTCCCGAATTCTGGAACAAGAGATTTGCGTTCGAAGCAGCCGCCGCGGTGTTGCGGGACGCGCGTGAAAGGCTCGGACTTCAACGTGTTCTCGCGATCACATCTCTCGACAACGAAGCATCAATCAAGCTTCTCCAACGGCTCGGATTCACGTTCGACCGGGTTACAAAACTCGCCGCCGATCGCGAGCAGGTCAAATTGTTTACCTGGCAAAATCATAGTTCCAACAACGATCGGTGAACGTGGATCGCGGCCATCGCACCTTCGGCGGCAGCGACGACTGCGAGTTGAGACTTCGGTGTAATGTCGCCGGCCGCGTAAACTCCCTCAATACTCGTTTGCCGCGTGTCGTCCACCCACACCAGACCACATTCAGGATCCAATCGACACCCGAGCGTTTCATGAAAATTAGTAGCGAGTTCGGTACCGAGGTTGAAGAACAGCGCATCACACTCCAGCGGCTCACCGGCAGAGAAGAGAACACGCTGCAATTGTCTGTTTGGTTTATCGCCCTCGAGCGCCACAACCGCGTCCGTTCGTATCTTCACGTCGCGCGCGGCTAAGGTTGCGCGGTCGCGGTCAGGGATTTCATGTCCATCGGTAAGCAGAGTCATGTGTTTGGTCCATGTCAGAATGTTTCCGGTGAAACCCGCTGCGTTTCTGCCGTGTGCGAGCACGGCCACTCGTTTGTCTTTGACCTCATAACCATCGCAATCGGGGCAGTGAAACACACTCGAACCATAAAACTCGCGGAACCCCGGACAGTCCGGCGTCAGATCCCGCAGACCCGTAGCCAGCAACAGTCGCCGCGCCTCGAACGGTTCAGTTCCAGCTAAAACTCTAAAGCGTTCAGGTGAAACTTTCTCGACGCCGTTGACGCACGCCTCGACGATCAACCCACCGTAGTTCGTCACTTCATCGCGGCCTCTTGCAAGGAGTTCGCCCGGACTGATCCCGTCGTGGCCGAGAAAGCCGTGCACGCCATGCGCGTATTCATTCCGCGGACTGTTGTGATGAAACGTGAGTGTCCGGCGAAGATAGCGCGCGAGGAAGAGCGACGCAGACAGGCCCGCCGGCCCCGCGCCGATGACGATGCAGTCGTAGGGCTTATCCTTGAACGATGAATTCAAACGCTATCGCTTCTTTGCTGCTGACTTCTTCGACCGCGAGCGCGGCGCGGTTTTTGCCGCCGCGGACCTCGAACTTCCTTTCGACGCCGACGCGTTCGCCGATTTACTCTTGCCGGCGCTCTTCTTCGAGCCTGAAGATTTCTTCGCGGCCGACACAGCCGGACGGCGTGCCTTACGCGATTTTTCTTCCACCATGCGCTCAGTCAGATCTTCGAGCTCTTCGTCACTCAAAACACTGTCGGCTTTTTTGAAGAGTTCGTTTTCCTCTTCTTCGACGTGGTGCTCTACGTTCTCTTGCAGCACTTTCGCCTGCGCTTCCCACTGGTCGTTTGCAGTACGGGCTCTGCCGAGTTCCTTTAGCAGCTTCTTGACGACGGCATGCTCTTCGTAAGCCTCGAGCGCCAGGTCGTGCGTCTCCTCCGGCTCTTCGATCGCGGGATAGAAGATCTTTTCTTCAATGTGAGTGTGCAGCTCGAGCTCGGTCTTGATCTGTTTGAACACATCGAGTTTTGCTTTTCCGCTGGCACGCTCTAATTCGCTGAAGAGCTGCTCAACTTTCCTGTGGTCCTGTTTGAGTAACTGAAAGGCATCCATATCGTTTCCCCCCTTTGTTCGTGTTTGTTCGGGAGCTAAGCAAAAACAGGGCCGCCCCAACTGCGCTTGGAACGAGCCAGGTGAGCACATGCGCGTGTATGCCGTTGGTACAACGCCGCCTACCTCTCTGTACGTGTACGACTACTCGAGTTCGGCCAGCACCTCGTCAATACTCTTACTGTTCCAGTGTCGCTGCGCGTTCTGCACAGTCGTCAGAGTGCGGGTTTTCATGCGATCGATGTACAACGTGCCGTTCAAATGGTCTATTTCGTGCTGGAGAATACGTGCGTACCAACCTTGTGCATTGATCGTCACTGCCTCGGCAAGTTCATTCAAACACTCGACGCGAACACTCAGCGCACGATCCACAACCGCCTGGTAGCCCTCTACGCTGAGACAGCCTTCGAAGAATTGTGCGGTCGAATTACCCGCGACGGAGAGTTTTGGATTGATGATGACGTGAAACGGAATCGCAGATCGCTGCCGTTCTGCCAGTTCGTCCTCGGACAGATCGCTGATGTATGTTGCTCGATCTTCTATCACCGCCAGTTGAATCGACTGGCCGATCTGAGGTGCGGCGAGCCCGACCCCCGGCGCTTCGCGCATCGTCTGTCGCATCAAATCGATCAGTTGTTGTATCTGCGCGCTCTTGATCTCTTCCTTAGTTAATGGGCGACTCTTCTTTCGCAGAACGGGATCACCAGCCTGGACGATCTTTAACTTCATTCACGTGCCTCCGATTTCTATCGTAAGATAAAAAACCTATGGAGCGAACATCACGAGCGGCCAGACACACCGGCGCAATACTAACTACTGCACTATCGCTGATAATTATCGTTGTCGCCAGCAATCGGCAGACGCAGCCGCCGGTGCAAAACGACTGGCTCGAACCTTTTCCCGCATTCAAGATTGCAGGAAATCTTTACTACGTGGGCAGCAAGGGACTGGCGAGCTATCTCGTCACGACGCCCGAGGGACACATTCTCATCAACAGCGATTTCGAAGCGAATGTACCGATGATCCGCGCGAGTATGGAGTCGTTGGGATTCAAGTTCAGCGACATCAAGGTTCTTCTGATTAGTCATGCACACGCGGACCACTGTGGCGGGAGTGCGACGGTCAAACGACTTACCGGCGCGAAGTACATGGTGATGGAAGGCGATGTCGATGTAGTCGAGTCCGGTGGTAAGAGTGACTTTTATTATGCGAACGAGCCGGCTGGTCTCTACGAGCCAACGAAAGTCGATCGCGTTTTGCGGGATGGTGATGAAGTGAAACTCGGAGGTGCGACACTCACCGCGCGTCTCACGCCGGGTCACACAAAGGGATGCACGACGTGGACGATGAAAGTGAATGACGGTTCGAAGACGCGCGACGTTGTCATCGTCGGTAGTCCGAATGTGAATCCCGGATACAAGCTGGTTCGCGCTCCGAGCTATCCCGGAATCATGGAAGACTTCGAAAAGACATTTCGCGTGCTGAAATCATTGTCTTGCGACTACTTCCTCGGCGCGCACGGCAGTTACTTCGATCTCGAAACGAAGTATGGGCAGTTTAAAGCAGGGAACTCGGCAGCTTTTGTCGATCCGGAAAGCTACAGGAATTTTGTGGCGGACAGGGAACAGGCGTTTCGAAAAGAGCTAAAAAAGCAGAAGACTGACTGATGAATTGTTGCTGATGGATAAGTCTGTGCCGGTCTCGGTTTCCGAGTTTGCAAAAAATCATCGCTGGCTGGTTTTTCTTGTGCTAGGCAGATCTTACTTTTCCGCACCAGGACGAAAGGCCAATGCCGCGCTTTGCCTCAAAAGTCAGGATTGAGACTTGGAGGAGGTCAGTACCGTAACGCGGTAGCGTCGGGTCAGTCTCGAACATACGAATTCTTAGCAAATTGAACGGCTCTGCGTCGACCCGACGCTACCGCGTTACGGTACTGACCTCCTCCAACAATGACTCTCGACGTTTGAGGCAAAGGCCAATGCCGCTGATAAGCGCCGCACGATCAGGGCTCTTGCATCTCTAAATACATCCTGGGCATCACGCATCGACGCCGCTCCAGAATCAAGCTCGGCATCGCGGAGTGCAGCTTCCTCCAGCCATAGGCACTCAATGTCTTCATCAAACATAACTTTGAAATGAGTCATCTCGACTGCTTGGATTGTCATATTATCATAGCGACATAAAGGCTTTAGCCGTCAATGCCAACGGCATCCACCATAGTCGCTAGAAGATGTTCCAGCGCTGCGCTCGGGTCCTGGCTCCTGCCGGTGTGAACGGGAGAGGTTTGAATGATTGTGCTGCGTGGCGCGACGAGCCAGTGAAAGCGCTGGCGCTGGGGTAGCTGGCCGATCGATCCGGCTTCATCACCACCGCGACAGATGGTGGGAATCGCGGCCAAATGCTTTCGAACCAGATCAAGGTCAACTTGCGGATCGAGAGCGACAAGTCGCGACTCATTCAACTTGATGCGTGCTTCCAGAAAAGACAGATCGGGACACGAGACGATCACGCCGGCATTGATGAATTCCTCGCGGTCCACC
>DATNCH010000169.1:0-30322 GCA_035571655.1 Pyrinomonadaceae bacterium | reverse complement strand
ACGCGCTTCGGACGTGCCGGCGCACACCCGCGCGTCAAGGCGAACGACTTTCTGCTTTTCAATCAACAACTGGCCGCGCTCGTGCGCGCGGGTATTCCGATCCTCCAGGCAATCTCGATGCTTCGCAAGCGCGCGGCGTCCGCGAGACTGCGAACCGTCCTCGGCGAAGTCGAAGAGCAGATTCGCGGCGGCGCCGCACTCTCGCAGGCGTTTGCATCGCAGGGAGGCGTCTTTCCGCGAATTTATACCGCTTCGATTCTGGCGGGTGAGCGTTCGGGCGCACTCGACGAAGTGTTGGGTCGTTACGTGTCGTACATGCGACGCAACGTTGCACTGCGACGCAAGATTCGCGGCGCATTGGCGTATCCGCTGTTTCTGCTTTTCGCGTCGGCGTGTATGGTCACTTTCCTGACGGTCTACGTAGTTCCGAGGATGTCGGAACTTTTCGCGGGTTTCGGTAATGAACTACCGACCGTGACTCAGATCGTCGTGGGTTTGTCGCGGTGGCTGACGGTAAACATACTGTGGATTGGTCCATTGGTGATCGGCGGATCTATCGTGTTGTTTTTATGGTCGCGCACGCCGAACGGAAAACTCTATATCAGCAAAATGCTGCTGAAGATCCCGCTTGCCGGTGGTCTCGTAGTGCAATTGTCGGTGGCCCAGGCCACGCGTTCGCTGGCGACGTTGCTCGCCGGCGGTATTACACTCGTCGAATCGTGGGAGATCGCATCTGAGTCGATCACCAATTTCGAACTGCGACGTCGCAGCTCTTCGATCCTTCCCATGATTCGCGAAGGGCGCTCGTTTACGGAAAGTCTGGAAACCGCAGACTGGATGCCGCCGCTGGCGATCGACATGATCGGCATCGGCGAAAGATCCGGCAGTTTGCGCGAAATGCTCGACGAAGTCGCGGTCTTTTACGATGCTGAATCGGAAGTGCGACTCGAGCAGTTGACGACCACGCTGGAGCCTGCGATTCTTGTCGTCATGGGCGGTGTTGTAGTCACGATCCTGCTCGCGATTTACCTCCCCATTATCCAGTCGATCTCGAGCGGCGCAGGCGTTACCGGCGCCCACAGATAGTTAGCTAGTTATGGAGCAAGTCTCAGAAAACGACATCAGATCCGTTCCGCCGTCTGAAAACGGTGGCGAGCATCAGCCTCCCGAAATGAAGGCCGCGCGAGAGCTCGCGCGCCGCTACCGTCTTCCGTTCGTCGATCTACTGCCGCCTGATCGCGAATCGCCGATCGATTACAACCTGTTCAGCGAAGTTCCGGTTGACTTGATGGTGCGGCACCAGTTCGTGCCGCTCAAGCGAGATCAAAAAGGTCTGCACATCGCGATGGCGGATCCGACGGACCTCGAACGGCTCGACGAACTCTCAAGCACGCTTCGCACTCGCGTCGTCCCCCACGTCGCGACCGCGGGCGCCGTCGAAGTTGTTTTGAGAAAAGGCGACACCACGCAGCGCGTGCTTCAGGAGGCAGCTTCAGGTTTCCGTATTTCACTTGTCAGAGAAACCGAACACGGCGAAGAGGTGCTCGATCTCGATCGCCTGGCGACTGACTCCGAGATGTCGCCGATCATCAAACTCGTCGACACCATCATCTACAACGCGATGGAGTCGCGCGCGTCTGACATTCACATCGAAACGCGCGACACTGAAGTCCAGGTCAAGTATCGAATCGACGGCGCGCTCTACGCGAAAGTCGATCCGATCGACCTCGCTTATCATCAGACGCTGATCTCGCGTATCAAAGTCATGTCGGAACTCGACATCGCCGAGCGTCGCGTGCCGCAGGACGGCAGGTTCAGAGTTCGTTACAAAGGACGCAACGTCGACTTCCGCGTCTCGATCATGCCGACGATTCACGGTGAAGACGCGGTCATTCGTATTCTCGATAAAGAACAGATCAACGAAGAGTTCAAAAATCTCAATCTGAACGTCGTAGGTTTCGCCGAAGAAGATCTGCGAAAGTTTCGACGTTACATCGCAGAGCCGTACGGGATGGTGCTGGTGACTGGTCCAACCGGCTCTGGCAAGACGACAACTCTCTACGCGGCGCTGAACGAGATCAGAAACGAAGGAGACAAGATCGTCACGATCGAAGATCCGGTTGAGTATCAGTTGCACGGCATCACGCAGATTCCGGTCAACGAGAAGAAGGGACTCACGTTCGATCGTGGTCTACGTTCGATCCTGCGTCACGATCCCGACAAGATCATGGTGGGTGAGATTCGCGACACTGAAACCGCGCAGATCGCGATCCAATCGGCGTTGACTGGTCACCTCGTGTTTACGACAGTCCACGCGAACAACGTGATCGACGTCATCGGCCGCTTTTTGAACATGGGTGTCGAGCCTTACAACTTCGTCTCGTCGCTCAACTGCGTGTTGGCCCAACGCCTGATTCGCATGCTGTGCGCGTACTGCAAGCGGCAGTATCATCCGGGCGATCTGGAGCTGGCCGAGTCGGGCCTCAGTCCTGACGATTACCGCGACAAGCCGTTTTATATGAACGTCGGTTGCGATGCCTGTAACCACACGGGCTACAGGGGTCGAACTGCTATTCACGAATTGCTCGATTTGTCGGATAATATCCGCGAAATGATTGTCGAGCGCCGGCCGGGTTCCGAGGTCAGGCGAGCGGCAGAGGCCGAGGGCCTCACCAGTTTGAGAGAATCAGCCCTGCAGAAGGTTTTCAACGGCGTTTCGACCTTGCACGAAATCAACCGCGTAACCTTCGTAGAAGAGCTCAACGCGGGGAAATAAAGAGACCAAACCCGCGGTATATAGGTCATATAAGTCCTATGTGACCTATATGTCCTATTTAGAACGAAATCCCCGATTTCACCGGAACCAAAAAATCCCAGTCGCGTGTAAGGAACTTGGCCGGTTTGATCTTGCATCTTAGGCGTCGCGGCTGCATTATTAGGCCGCTAAACTTTCCACCTCCCGAACCGAGAAGAAGTCATGAGAACAAATACCAGAATGCGAGCGCTCATCTCATTAACTCTTGCCTTTTGCCTGTTGTCATTGCCGTTGACGGCATTCGGCAAAAAGGGCGAGAAAAATTTCAAACAGGGTATGAAGTACGAGGGGGCACAGCAGTGGGATAAGGCCGCCCAGGAGTTTACGCTCGCCGTCGCTGCCGACCCTTCGAACATGGAGTACCAACTCCATTTCCGGCGCGCGAGTTTCAATGCCTCGCAAACGTACATGCAACAAGGGCGGTCGCTCTCGGAACGTGGAGATTTCGTCGGTGCTTACAACTCCTTCCGGCAAGCGTATGGTTTCGACCCGGTAAACGAGCTCGCTGTCTCGGAGATGGAGCGCATGCTCCGAATGCAAGCGGTGAAGGAAGGCCGGGCACTTCCCAACGGCACGGCCATCGAGAACGGGAACGGAAACGGCACAGCCACGCCCGCCAACGGCACCCTGACCAACGGCCAGGAACTCATCCCACCGCGCGAACAACAGCTTCGCATCGTCGACGTCAAAGGCGATCTGAAACAGTTGATTCGCAGCCTCGCGGCCGAACTCGATCTCAACGTGATTTTCGATCGACAGTCGTTCACGCAATCACGTCCGGTCGATATCAGTCTGAAGAATGTAACCACGGCGCAAGCGCTCGATTACGTGTTTCTCCAGGAAGGACTGTTCTTCCAGAAACTGAGCCGTCGCACGATCCTCGTCGCAGACCAGGCTCGCCGCCCGCAATACCAGCAACTCGTTCTGCGCACGTTCTTCCTTTCGAACATGAAACCCGGCGATGCTCGCACGCTCGTTCAACAAGCGATTCCACCGTCAGTCGGACGTCCGCAGACGATCGTCGTTCCTGATGATGCGACCAACAGTTTGACCGTTCGCGACACCGCAGAGAATGTGCGTTTGATCGGCGACCTGCTTCAGAGCGTCGACAAAGATCGCGCTGAAGTCGTGATGGACGTCAGCATCTATGAAGTGTCGAAAACGGACTTGTTGACGTTCGGCAACCAGATCGGTACGGGAACGGATATCTTCAATCTCGGCGGTTCACCCGGTTTCTCGGTTTTGAGTCAGGCTGCAACGACAGGTCCTGGTGGCGTAAACGTCGGTGCTATTACGGCCGGTGTTCCCACTGCGCTGGCAGCGGCGCTGGTGATTCCATCTTCAGCGTTCAGGGCTTTCAGTAGCAGGCAAAACACGAAGCTGGTTGCATCCACGCAGGTGCACGCGTTCAACGGTGAAGAATCGACGGCGCGAATCGGACAACGTGTTCCGGTACAGACTGCTCAGGCGTATCCGTTTGGTGTCCAGACAGGAACGCCGACTCCAGGTACTGGAAATACATTCCCGAGCGGTGGATTTCCGGTAATCAATTACGAGCCGACCGGCTTGACTTTGAAATTCACGCCCCAGGTGTTTCCGAATCTCGACGTTCAGGTAAAAATGAACATCGAACAAAAGGACGTTTTGGGCGGCAATGAGCTGACTCCGATTTTCACGGAACGCACGATGACCGGAACGGCGCGAGTCCAGAACAACCGGACCATGATGCTGGCAAGTGTTTCGTCTGACACCGAAACGCGGGGTCGCAGAGGAATCGCGGTTTTGGGTGGCCTGCCGTTCATCGGACGGCTCTTCACGTCTCCAACACGCGACGTGAGGCAGATCGATATCGTGATCGCAGTCACTCCGCGAGTGCTTCGTGCGCCGGCAATAACTCCTCGTGACGAAGAGATGCGGCCGAGCGGAACGTTGCAATCTCCAACCACCGGCTCGCTCGCGGAAATGATCAGGGATGCGGATCGCGAGGATCAGATCGCAGCCGCACGCTCGCTGCCGCGGAATGTCAGCATGCAACTGCCTGATGCACCGCTCGCGAATCCGATTAAGACTGCGGCGCAAAATTCACCTCCGGCTAATCTGCCGCCTCCTGCTGGAACCTATACGTTTAGTCCCGCGCCGGCTCCTGTGAAGCAGATTCCCGTCGAGAAGACTGCGACTACGGAAGAACTGGCGTCGTCGTTCGTGCCTGCTCCGAAGTCGTTGATCACTGATCAGGCCGCGGCAAATGTGGCGACAGTGAATCCAGGTACGGCAGGAAATCAGAATGCCGTGCTGACTACGTTGCCTAAAGCGACAGACACGAGTCTCGCGCCGAAACCTGCGCCAATCGAAAGCAGGGTGGAGGAGAGAGCGCCTGCACATGCCGCCAATGTGGCCCTACTTACTCTGTTGCCGTCGGGTGATGTGATGAAGGTAGGTGAGAAACGTCGTTATGCAGTCCAGTTGAATTCGGATACGCCGCTCAGTCTTGCGCTGCTTGCTTTGCGATTCGATCCGAAAGTTGTAAAAGTGAATGGACTAACAGCGGGCGATCTGCTGGCAGGTACGGGAGAATCGACGCCGCTGTTTACACCGTCGATCGATGCGTCCGGCACTTGCCTGATTTCGATCTCGAGTCTTAACGGCAAGGCGTCGTTCAGGGGAGCTGGACCACTGTTGTTTATCGACGTGGAAGCAATTGGTGAAGGTAATGCTGCGCTCCAGTTTGTTAAGGAGACGTTGCACCTGGTGGCTACTGACGCACGCAACGTGAAGTCAGAGATTATTCAGGGAACAGCAACTGTGAAGCAGTAGATGTTTTTTTGGCCGCAGAGAGGCACAAAAAGCGCAACGTTCTTACCAGTTTCATTGTGCTTTTTGTGCCCTTTTTGTGGCCTCCAAACGGTCAGGTAAAATGAAGAAGCAAAGTGGCTTTTCGCTAATCGAGCTGGTGATCACCATCACCGTCTTGACCATCCTGACGATGGGCATCCTGCCGCTCGTCAAGGTTTCGGTGCAGCGGCAAAAGGAGCAACAACTCCGCGAAACCTTGCGTGCGATCCGCATGGCCATCGATGAGTTTCATCGAGATACGAGCGGCATGGCTTGCACGGGCGGCATCCAAACGGGAACGGTGCAGCCGCCGCCGCAAGATCCACGCAGCAGGGTCATGATTAGCGATTGCACGATTTTTGGTATCGACAATCCCGACCGCTATCCACCGGATCTCGAAACGCTGGTCAATGGAGTCAACGTGGTACCTCGAGGCGCCCAGGCCGGTATCGGGCAACCGGGCGTGAAACCTACCGACCTCGGCAGCCAGTTATCGACCAAGCAGAAGGTCTATCTGCGTGGAATGCCGGTCGATCCGATGACGGGAAAGTCTGACTGGGAATTCCGTTCGTGTTACGACGGCCCTGATGCGGGATCGTGGGGTGGTGAGAACATTTTTGATGTGCGCTCGAAGTCGAAAGAAACAGCCTTAAATGGAGAGAAGTACAGTGATTGGTAGACTGCGTCATGTAAGTGCAGCAGGATTTACGCTGCTCGAGTTGATGATCGTGATTTCGATCATCATCATTCTTGCCGCTATTACGTTGCCACAATATCAAAAGACGATCATGCACACGCGCGAAGCGGTGCTTAAAGACGATCTCCGCAAAATGCGTACGTTGATCGATCAATTTGCGGCTGACAAAGGACGCTTGCCTCAGTCGCTCGACGAGTTGGTCAGCGAAGGATACATGCGCGAAGTTCCGGTCGATCCCGTTACGGGACAGAAGGACTGGGCCATCACCACGGGCGAAGATCCAAACTCGCTGACGGGTGAGTCAGGCATGACCGACGTCCACAGCGTCTCCGCCGAAACGTCAAGTGAGGGCACTGCCTACACCGAGTGGTAAATGCCCAACCTCCTTTCACGAATCGTCGATCCGCGTTATCCCGCCACTGCTATCGGCCTTGAAAAGGGCGTAGCTTCCGTAGTTCATCTCGAACGGATCAAGGGCGCGACTTGCAAGCTCCGTCGTGCCGCGACCTTCAATATTGCTGAGTCACTGGTCCGTCCGGGATTTGACGAAACCAACATCGAGCAACCGAGTCAACTTGTGGGCGTGTTGAATGAGCTCGCGGCCAGCGCGGGGTTGTTGAAACAGAAACGCTGGTCGATGAGTCTGCCCGAGGCCACGACGCGAACGCTGGTGTTGATCCTCGAGAGCCCGGCGCAGTCAGCCGCGGAACTTCAGGATGTTTTGAAATGGAAAGTCGAGCGCGGCTTCGGCGCGCCCATCGAAGAGCTCTCGATTTCGAGAGAGCGCCTGCAGAAAGATTCGCAAGGCCGCGATCGTTATCTGGTGATCGCCGTCAGGAAGAGCGTTCTCGCTGAATACGAGGCAGTGCTCGAAGCGTTGGGATGGAGAGCGGGGTTGATCCTTCCGCGGCATCTCGGCGAAGCACAGTGGCTCGTCAGAAACGGCAGCACCGGTGATTCGCTGTTGCTGAGTGGTTCGAGCCAGGGATTTACAGGCGTGATCTTTCGCGACAAGCACCCGTTGATCGTGCGCACGGTTACCTGCACCGAGGACGAATTCGAAGACGAGTTTTACCGGCTGCTTCTGTTTTACCGCGACCGCACCACGCCCGAAGGAGCCGGGGGCCACACGCTGGCGCGGCTGATGGTCATCGGCGAGGGCATAACCAAGCAACGAGCCGGCGAGATCGTCAACGAAACCACCGGCGGCGACCTGCGACCGCTCGAAGCCGAAGATTTGGGATTACAGTTACCCAGCCGCGATTTCAGCTTCGATTCCATCGCCGCCCCGGCCGGGCTGGCAACCCTCTCCTGGTAGACAGGAAGACACGGAGAAAGGGAGAGGGGAGACGCGGTGACGCGGAGATGGGTCGCCCCGTCGCCCCGTCTCCCGGTCGCCGTGTCAGGCAGTGAAACAATTCTGCTAAGGCCAACGTAACACCCCTTTTATATGACTCTAGCTGCATTGTCTCTTGTGACCGACCGCGAGCTGGTCGCGACCGCCGTCAGCGGCGTCGAGGGAAGCTTCGAGGAACTGGTCCGCCGTTATCAGCGACCGATTTCCGCCTACGTCTACCGCATGGTCGGTAACTACGAATCCGCCCTCGATCTGACCCAGGAGATCTTCATCAAGGTTTACAGCTCGCTGAGCCGCTACCGCCCAGAGTTCAAATTCTCGACCTGGATCTACAAGATCGCGCATAACTCAGCCGTCGATCACCTGCGCCGCAACACCACGCGCGAACAGTCTCTGATGGTGGGACCCGAAGGCGATCAATTCGATCTACCCCTCGAGAGCGGCCGCTTGAGTCCCGAACAGGAGAGCGAACGCAAAGAACGGCGCGGCGAGATCGAGTCAGTGGTGCGAGCACTCCCGGCCAACTATCGTGAGCTCATTATCCTCCGCCATTCACAAGACCTCAGCTACGAAGAGATCGTCGAAGTCACCGGCTTGCCGCTGGGCACAGTCAAGAACCGCCTCTTTCGCGCACGCGAGATGATGCGGCAGCAATTTGTCGAGAAGGGAATCACCGGCATCTGATGAGCGCGACAGCTCAGGAAAAGATCTGCGAGAGGAATCTAATCGCCGCATACGTCGACGGCGAGTTGGATGAGAACCTCACGAAGCTCTTCGAGGATCACCTCGAAGGCTGTGCACCTTGTCGCGCAGAATTGAGAGCACACCGTCTCTTCGTTTGCGAGCTCGATGCAGCTTTGACAGACAGTGGCGCCATTCCGGTTCCCGCTGAGTTTTCCCGCATGGTTGCAGCGCGCGCAAGCACCGACATGCGAGGCGTTCGCAATCGATCGGAACACAGAAAAGCACTCGGCATCTCGATGGTCCTGGCGCTCGGCGCGTTTGCGCTTCTCGGCGCGACAGCGCGCGATTCGGTGTTCCTCGTAGCCGGAAAGTTTCTTGCGACTTGTTTCCGTGTCGCGGGTTTTGTTTCGACTGCTGTTTACGAAACCATCGCCGGACTCGCAGTGATATTCAGAGTCTTGAGCAGGAAAGTCATCGTCGAATCGGGTTCGCTTGGTCCAGTGTTGGTCCTGCTCGCGGTTGCCATTCTGATTCTCTCCCGCCTGATCTCCCATTATCATCGCACGGGTGCAACCGAGTAAGGGGGTTGCGCGTGGGACAAGCCGGTTTCAACTCACTTCCACTCTCACTCAACAAGCTGGATCTGAATCGCATCTTCGCATTATTGATGTGGGTGCTGTTGCTGGTCGGCGTTGCCAGTGCGCAAAGCACAAACGACGAAAAGGTAGTGCTGATCGAAGGCGCCAACGACACCACAGTGTTTGGGCTGGGAAACTCGGTCAAGATCACCGGTCATGTGAAACAGGGCGCGATGGGCCTGGGCGGCGACGTGATCGTCGAAGGGGTGGTTGACGGCGACGTGGCGACGATAGGCGGTTCGGTGATCCAACGACGCGGAGCGCGCATTGGTGGCGACGTCATCGTGCTGGGTGGCACTTATCGCGCGGAGGATAACCCTCCGAATCGCAATCCCACCGCGAAGACCATGATGTACGCCGGCTACGAGCAGGAGCTCCGCGACATGATGCGGAATCCCACCGGTCTGTTCAGTCCGAAATGGACGCCGACTTATCTGGGAACGCGATTGCTCGTGGTGCTGTTCTGGTTCATCGTGTCGCTGGCGTTCACTGCGGCGATGCCTCGAACGATCAGTCGCGGCGTCGCGCGATTGCAGACAACGAGTTTGCGTGTTGCGGCCATTGGTCTAATCGGCGTCGTCGTGCTTTTTATCCTTGTGCTGCTTTGTCTTTGGATCATGCCGGAACCAATCCGCGTGCTCGTGGGTTTGCTGGCGCTGCTGCTGTGGCTGGTGGCGGGATTGTTCGGAAGAGTGATTCTTTACGCGGCGACGGGTCGTTGGCTGCAAAGAAAGTATGTGCCCTGCGGAAAAAGCTCAGAGGCGGTGGCGTTATTACTTGGGACTGGTTTTTGGGTTTTGTTGACTTCGTTGCCGTACGTTTGGCCGTTTATGGCCGCTTTCATACTGATCATCAGTTTCGGACTAGCTCTGACCGCTCGTTATCGGGTGAATTGGTCTGTGTAAATCTGTATCGTTTCAGTCATAATTCCGCGGCTCACGGTGTTCACCTAACAGAAAGGAAAGATAATGAGGACGTTCTTTTTCGCAGCCGCGATAGGACTAATCACACTATTCACTTCCTCCCCAGCTTCGATGGCACAGAGCGCCGATCCAGGCATCGCTGCGAAACACGCGATCGGCGAAGTGAAGTCTATTGACTCGGCAGCCAGGACGTTGACCATCAAGACCGACGCCGGTTCGATGGTCACCGTTTTGCTCAACGATAAGACGTCGTACAAAAAACTCAATCCTGGTGAACAGAGCCTGACCAACGCCACTGACGTGACCTTTGCCGATCTGGCGGAAGGCGATCGCGTTATGGCGCGTGGAACTGTTTCGGAAGATCGCAAGACGGTTCCCGCGGCGATGGTCATCGTCATGACCAAGGGCGATCTCGCCAAGAAGCAGGAGACGGAAAGAGCAGAATGGCGACGGCGTGGGATTCTCGGAGTCATAACCGCGCTCAAGCCGGAGACAAACGAGATCACGATCACGAACCGGACCATCGCGGGAACACAAACGGTCGTCATTCCGGTCACTGAAAAGACTGAACTTCGCCGTTACGCACCCGACTCGATAAAGTTTGGCGATGCGAAGCCGAGTAAGTTCAACGAGCTGAAAGTCGGCGACCAGTTACGCGCGCTCGGCGATCGAGGACAAGATCCCACGCACTTTACTCCGGAGAAGATCGTGACGGGGAGTTTCAGGACTGTCGGCGGTGTCGTTACGGAGGTAGACGCGGCCACGGGCGAGATCAAGATCAAAGAGTTGGAAAAGAAAACTCCGCTGACGATTGTCATCAAGCAGGATGCGGTATTGCGCAGATTCCCTCAGGAAATGGGCGCAATGGGCGGCATGCGTGCCGGGGCTGGTGGCCCGGGTGGACCAGGTGGCCCAGGTGGACCAGGCGGTCCCGGTGGACCAGGTAGCCCAGGCGCACAGGGTGCGAGACCCGCAGGTCCTGGAGGTGGCGGACCGGGTGGCGGTCGAAACATCAACGATATGCTCGAGCGACTGCCAACTATTTCAATCGCCGATGTTAAGGTCGGCGACACAATCATCGTTTCCAGTACGCAGGGCGTGGATCCGTCTCGCTTGACCGCGATTTCACTGGTCACCGGAGCCGACACCCTGCTCGCAATGCTGGCGCCGCGGCCGCAACCCGGACAGACAGCACCCAACCCCGCTGCCGGTTTGGGCAGCGGCATTTCATTCGGCATCGGCTTGCCGTAGGTAGTCAGGCCACAGATCCCTAACCCCAAGGATCTCAAGATGAACTTCATTCAAAATCTCCCCCGCAAGATCCTCGTCGCCACCCTGCTTCTTTTCATCGCGGCCGCACTCGCCGCCGCCCAGCAAACACGCGGCACACTGCGCGGCCTGATCACCGACGAACTCGGCGCCGCCATCGTCGGCGCGAACGTTACTCTCACCGACGCCAGCGGCACGCAGAAGAAGACCACAACGAACGGCGAGGGCATCTACAATTTCGCAGGACTCGCACCCGGCAAGTATTCCATCGTCGTCGCTGCGCCAGGCTTCGCGCCATCAGACGCCAAAGAAGTCGACGTAACCACGGCGCGTCAAAACGTCGACATCACTCTGAAAGTCACGATCGAAGAAAAAGTCACGATTGCCGAAACTGCTGTCAGCACCGAAGCCACAAACAACGCGAACCAGACCGTCATCTCGGGAAAAGATCTGGATGCGTTGCCTGACGATCCCGCCGAGCTTGCGGCAGCGTTGCAGGCACTGGCTGGTCCATCCGTTGGACCAAACGGCGGCCAGATTTTTATCGACGGATTCACCGGCAGCAATCTTCCATCGAAGGACGCGATTCGAGAGATTCGCATCAACCAGAATCCATTTGCCGCCGAGAACGATCAGCCGTCCGCGCGCATCGACATTCTCACTCGCCCCGGCACAGACAAATTCCGCGGTGGCGCCTCGTTTAACTTTAACGACGAGAGTCTGAATTCACGAAACCCGTTTGCCATCAGCTCGAGCACGCGAGCGCCGTTTCAGATTCGCCAGTACGACGCGAATTTTAGTGGTCCACTGGTGGCTAAGAAGGCTTCGTTCTTTTTCAATCTCACACGTATCGAGGCAGACGACAACGAACTGATTAGAGCGACCGTGCTCGACGACGATTTCAACATCGTGCAGGTGGGCGAGGGCTTCCTGGTGCCACGACGTAACTTGTTCTTGAGCCCGAGAATCGACTACGCCATAAATCCCAGTCACACGCTGGTCCTTCGTTACAACTTCCAGCGTGCTACCACGGATAACGACGGCGTTAGGGGTTTCACTCTGCCGGAGCGAGGCTTCGATACAGTTTCGACAAACCAGAATCTTCAGTTGACTGAAACCGCGATCCTGAACAGCACCACCATCAACGAAACGCGCTTTCAGTTTACTCACGGGCGGAACGAGCAAAGCGGCAACAACTCGGTGCCCGCGCTCGACGTGAGCGGATCGTTCAGTTCCGGTGGCTCGCAAGTCGGCGAGTCATTCAATAAGCGTACAACGTGGGAGATCAACAACTTCACGGCCAAGCAAAAGGGTTCGCATGCGATCAAGTTTGGCGGCCGCGTCAGACACATCAACGTCGACGACACGAACGAAGGTAACTTCGGCGGTTCGTGGACCTTTAGCGGTGGTTTCGGTCTCACGAGTATTCAGCGTTATCAACGGACGCTCCAGATGGAGAAGCTGGGCTTCACACCTGAGGCAATCCGAGCAGCCGGCGGTGGCGCAACTTCTTTTGTGCTCAACGCGGGAAACCCGTTCGCCGATGTTACCCGAACTGACTACGGAGTTTTCCTCCAGGATGATTGGAGAGTCAGGCCAAACATCACGTTGAGTTACGGCCTGCGTTACGAGATCCAGACAAACGCCCACAGCAAATACGATTTCGCTCCGCGCATCGCAGTCGCGTGGTCACCCGGTGCTGCGAACAGCGCGCGCCCACCGAAGATGGTGATTCGATTCGGCACAGGTTTCTTTTACAACCGTTTCAGTGAGAACAATACTCTCCAGTCAATCAGGTTCAATGGCGACAACGTGCTGCAAACCGCGATCATAGAACCTTTCGATCCTAACAATCCGCTTCCGCCGACAGTCGACGAGCAAGACGCGCTTGGCGTTCGTGGTATCTATTCACTCCTGAACCAATGGAGCCCGACGAGCGTTCCGGACGTATCGAATATTCCGCCAACGCAACAGACAGTCTGGCAAGTGGATCCCAACCTGCAAATTCCGACGGTCTACGTGATCGGCACGCAGGTGGAGCGACAACTGCCGCGCAACATCACGATGTTCGCCGGGTTCTACAACATTCGCATCGTTCACGTGATCCGCGCGCGCGACGTCAATGCGCCGTTGCCGGGAACGATCACGGAGCTCACGAAGAATGGAATTCGACCCGATCCGACCAAAGGTGAAATCTATCGCTACGAGGCGAGCGCTCAGTTCAACCAGCGGCAGTTCTTCATCGGCTTCAACAGCAGGTTCAGCAGAATGTTTCAGCTCAATGGGAATTATTCGTTGAGCAAGAGTACGAACGATGCTGATGGTCAGGGTGGGCAGTTGTTTCCGATGAACTCGTATGACTTGACGGGCGAGTTTGGGCGCAGCTCTTTCGATATTCGCCAGCGTTTCACGCTCTTCGGCACCATCAATCTCCCGTGGTGGAAAGTGGTGTTGAATCCATTTGTCGTTGCGAACACCGGGCCCGGATTCAATATCACGACCGGCCAGGATCAGAACCTCGATCGCCAGTTTGTCGAACGGCCGAGCCTCGCAGGTCCAAACGCCGACTGCTCCGCACGAACGATCAGGTGTACGCGCTTTGGTAATTTCAATCTCACGCCGTTGCCTGGTGAAACGATCATTCCGCGAAACTTCGGACAGGCTCCAGGCGGGTTTGTGGTGAACCTGCGCGTCAGCCGCACATTTACTTTCGGAACCATTAACCGAGGAAATGCCGCCGCGCCCGCGAAACCGGCTCCTGCGGCTGGTGGTAGCGCCAAGGTTGCGGCCATTGGAGCAGGTCCGAAGGGTGGCAGTGCCGCTGTGCCGAGCGAAAAACGATACACACTGAACGTCGGCCTTAACTTCCAGAATATTTTGAACCACGTGAATCTCGCGCCGCCGGTCGGCAACTTGTCTTCACCTAACTTTGGTCAATCGCTCGCGTTGAGTGGCACGTTTGGAGGATTCGGCGGCGGCGCGCCTGGCAGCACGGGCGCCGGTAATCGCCGAATCTATGCTCAGGTGCGATTAAACTTTTGAAAGGTTTTTTAGATGTACCTTCATAAATTATCTTGTGCTTTTTTTGCCTCTTTGTGCCTTCTGTGTACTACGCTCTGCGCGCAGGACCAGGCTCCTCCGGCAGTCACGATCACTGCTGAAACCAGTCCGCTCGATCTCGCGCGCGCTGCTTTTGCGGCGCAGGGCGGTGAGAAGTTTCGAGCGGTGCAGAATACGATCATGAGAGGGTCAGCACAGCTCTACCCCCCGAACAGTGTCCAGTCAATTCCCGGCTCGTTTTCCCTTGTGACTGCTGGCTCAAAGTTGCGGATGGAAATCGATGCGCGGCCGGCCTTCGTTTTCAGGCAGATCTACGATGGCCAACAGTCCTACACCTCAATGCCTAATGTCGAGATGCCGCCGCTCACGAAGTATGGCCTGCATGCGCTCGCTAAGTTCGATCAGCCGGGATACAAGGTAACAGCCATAGCGGATAAGAAGAAAGAACGCGGATTTCGTCTTGTAGATCCGGAGGGTTACACAACAGATTTCTATGTCGATCCCAAGACAGGAAGAGTGATGAGCTTCTTCATGTACTATGGCGCGCTCACGCTTGGAACCGAGCACACGAAATTCAAAGAAGTCGAAGGGATACTCGTACCTTCGAGTTTTTCACAAAGATTTGAAATGTCATTAGGAGCGTTTTTCGCTGAGTTCAGCGTGAAGGAAGTGAAGTTTAATCAGCAACTCCCGGACGACGCCTTCGCGATCCCGCGGTAGGGGCTTACAGATCGCCTGGTTTCAGACCTGTATGCTTAGCGATCCGCGCTAACATTTTTGGACCAATTTCATCATTGTCATGAAAGGCGAAGACAACATCAGACCAGCCAGATCGTGAGAGAATCTTTGAGAACCGGATTCGCGCTTGATATGCCAGCCAATTCGCAGCAACGCGGCGAGGACGCGCTTTGCTTTAGCGGACGACCACTGGCTCATGCCGCGGCGAACTGGATGCTGACAAATTCGGGTTTACCTTCACCGTGCTCCAGACGGTCTGCAAGCACCCGCAATGCAAGTGCCTGAGCTTTTGCAATCGCCTCGTCAGAGTTAGTGCCATAAGCAAGTACGCCTGGCAACTCAATTACCTCTGCTAACCAGCGTCCGTCCTCTTCTCGCTCGTACTCTACTGTGAAGGTCATAATGATTCATCTCGAGCGAATAGTATCACTACATGCAGGAGATAGGCACTAAACGCTCATGATCTCTTGCTCTTTGCTCTTTGAGAGTTCGTCGATTTTGCCTATGTAGGTGTTTGTGAGCTTTTGGATTTCGTCGAGGGCGTCGCGTTCTGCGTCTTCGGAGATGAGTTTGTCCTTGAGCATCTTTTTCAATCGATCGTTGGCGTCGCGGCGCACGTTGCGAGTAGCGGTGCGATGATCTTCGGCAATGTCATGCACCTGTTTGGCCAGTTGCCGCCGGCGTTCTTCCGTGAGTGGGGGGACCGGGATGCGGACGAGTTTGCCGTCGTTCGAGGGATTCAAACCGAGATCCGCTGCGCGAATCGCTTTCTCAACCGCACCGATTTGACTTTGATCCCAGGGCTGCACGGTCAGCAACTGTGGCTCCGGTGCGTGGACCGAGGCCATCTGGCTCAGCGGCGTCATGGTGCCGTAGTAGTCAACCATCACGGTATCCAAAAGACTCACGGCGGCACGACCCGTTCGCACGGTCGCAAGTTTGCGCCGGAAATCCTCGATGACAGTTTCCATTCGTGGTCGCGTTTCTTTGATTACGTCCTTTTCACTCATCTCGCAACTCCGCTGAATGATTGGCGCACGTTGCGCCGTTAACCAACTTTAGTGCCGACGCCGCTCACACCCGTGACTACTCGTCTGATGTTGCCCGGCTCTCTCATGTTGAAGACGATGATAGGCAGGTCGTTGTCCATGCACAAAGAGATGGCGGAGGCATCCATGACTCTGAGCTGCCGCTCGAGCACCTGGCGATAGGTAATCTCGTTGAAGAGCTCAGCAGTCGCGTCAGTCATCGGGTCGGCAGAATAGACGCCGTCGACTTTCGTAGCTTTCAGGATGATGTCGGCCTTGATCTCCAGAGCTCGAAGCGCAGCGGCTGAGTCGGTCGTGAAGTAAGGGTTGCCGGTGCCGGCGGCGAAGATCACGACTCGTCCTTTTTCGAGGTGCCTGATGGCGCGGCGACGGATGAATGGCTCAGCCAGCTGCGGTATGTCGATCGCGGACATCACGCGTGTATGGACGTCGACTTTCTCGAGCGCATCCTGCAAGACGACGGCATTCATCACGGTTGCAAGCATACCGATGTAGTCTGCGGAGGACCGATCCATGTTGCCCGCGCTCTTGGACACGCCGCGGAAGATGTTGCCGCCACCGACCACGACGGCTACCTGGACGCCGAGCTCGTGAACTGCTTTCAACTCTTCGGCAACGCTGCGGGCGACGTTGACGTCGATGCCGTAGGTCTGCTCGCCCATCAACGCTTCACCGGAGACCTTCAGCAAAACGCGGCGGTAGGTTGAATCGGATTGGATTTCGCTGGTCATTGAAATAGGTCCAATAGGTCCTATTAGTCGAGCATCGAAGCGACTTCGCTGCCAAAATCGTCAACGCGACGCTCGAGTCCCTCGCCCATTTTGTAACGCGTGAACCGCCGGATCGCGATTCGCTCACCGGTCTTCGCCACCTTTTCAGTCACGAGTTCGCCAACAGTCTTCTCCGGCGCTTTCACGAACGGCTGATCGACAAGCACTGTCTCTTCGTAGAATTTATTCATTCGGCCGTCGACGATCTTCTCGATCACCTGTTCGGGTTTGTTTGCGTTCTTCGGCTCGTTCATGGCTTGCGCTCTTGCGATCTCGCGCTCCTTCTCGAGCACGGCCGCGGGCACTTCTTCACGCGAAACATACTTCGGCTCGGCCGCGGCAACGTGCATCGCGATGTCTTTCACCAGTTGTTGAAACTCCTCGCCACGGGCGACGAAGTCTGTTTCACAATTCAACTCTACGAGCACGCCGACCTTTCCACCCATGTGGATGTACGAGCCCACGATTCCTTCGGCTGCGATCCGGCCTTCGCGCTTTTTCGCCGACGCCAATCCACGCTCGCGCAAAATGTCGATCGCCTTCTCCTCGACGCCACCTGCTTCGACGAGTGCATTCTTGCACTCCATCATTCCGGCTCCGGTTTTTTCGCGAAGCTGTTTGACTGCTGTTGCTGTAATTTCAGGCATGATTCCCAAATTCTCCGACTACTGGATTATGCGCGCCCGCGCGTGCGCGCCCGCGCGTTAATAAAAAACGCAGCCAAGGCGGGATGTCCGCTTGAAGGCTGCGCTCACCTGGAGTCCCGGATATCGCTTAGCTCGCCGCCACGACGGATTCGGTGCTCTCCTCAGGCGCTGGTTCAGTCTCCGTGTTATCTGCGCCCTGCGATGTCATGGATTCGGATTGCGCCTCCCCGCCACTGACGCCGCCATTATCGTCTTCATCAGATAAAAGCTCTGCCGCGGCACGTCCACCGGCAGCACCTTCACCTGCCGAACCCTCGCCTGCTCCGCCTTCGCCTTCACCCGGCTCTTCGCCCGGCTCAGCAGGCAAAACACCGCCTTCAGTTGCGATCTGATTACCCTCAACAATCGCATCTGCGATTCTGGAGGCAAACAGCCGGACCGCACGCAACGCATCGTCGTTTCCGGGTATGACGTAATCAATTCCCTCGGGTGAACAATTTGTATCGACGACTGCGACGATCGGGATACCGAGACGATTAGCTTCGGCGACTGCGATCTCTTCCTTCTTAACGTCGATAATGAAGATGGCATCTGGAAGACGCGTCATAGCCTTGATGCCGGAGAGGTTCTTATTCAAACTCTCGCGCTCGCGATCGAGCTTGATGCGCTCTTTCTTCGTCAGCTTTTCGTATCTCCCGTCGGTCTGCATGCTCTCGAGATCCTTGAGCCGCTTGATCGACTTTTGGACCGTCTGGAAATTCGTGAGCAAACCGCCGAGCCATCTCTGGTTGACGTAGTACTGTCCGCACTTCTCCGACTCTTCACGAATCGCGTCTTGTGCCTGTCGTTTAGTGCCTACAAAAAGAACCGTCTTGCCTTTGTCTTCGGCGATGAGGTTGGTGACGAACGCGATCGCCTCGCGAAACATTCGCTGAGTCTTTTGCAGGTCGATGATGTAAATGCCGTTGCGCTCGCCAAAGATGTATTCCTTCATCTTTGGGTTCCAGCGCCTCACCTGGTGGCCGAAGTGAACGCCGGCCTCCAGCAGCTCTTTCATGGTAACCGATACCAAACTAAAATCTCCTTCTCGCTAATTGGTTTGATGTACTCGCCGCAGCCTCTCGACTTCTTTTAGCGTAAGCAACCAATCGTGCTGCGACAATGGATTCGGATTCTTATCGTTTCGAAAACTGGAATCGCTTGCGCGCGCCCTTTTGTCCGTACTTCTTGCGCTCCTTGATACGAGGATCGCGGGTTATCAGACCAGCACGTTTGAGACTCGGGCGCAGGTCTCCGTCATACTCGATCAATGCTCGCGTGATGCCGTGCCTGATAGCTCCAGCCTGGCCCGCCGGGCCACCACCGGTGACATTGATAACCAGATCAAACTTGTTCGCGGTTTCAGTCAGTTGCAGGGGCTGACGAATGATCATCCGCAGGGTCTCGTTCGGGAAATAGCGGTCAAATGGTTTGTGGTTGACCTTGACTTCACCCGCGCCGGGTCGCAAATAAACTCGGGCCGTCGCCGATTTGCGTCGCCCCGTTCCGTAATACTGATTTTCAGCCACAGTAATCTTCCTCTATCTTGCTTGCGATTATTTTGAGTTGGCTTTGTGAGTTAGGTCGAAGGCTTGCGGGCGCTGGGCTGAGTGCGGGTGCTCGGCATCGGCGTAAACTTTGAGCTTCTTCGCCATAGCCTTGCCGAGTTTATTCTTCGGCAGCATGCCCTTGATGGCGAGCTCGATGACTCGCTCCGGGCGCTTGGCTATCATCTCCTTTGCGGTGGTCTGTCTCAGACCTCCCGGGTATAAAGTGTGATGACGGTAAAGTTTCTGCTCAACTTTGTTTCCCTTCAACACGGCTTTCCGTGCATTGATCACAACAACGTGATCGCCAGTGTCGAGAAAGGGAGTCCACTCCGGACTGCGCTTGCCTGTCAGTATTGAAGCTATCTCAGATGCCAGATGCCCGACGGTTTGACCGCTCGCATCCACCACGTACCATTTTCGTCTTCCAGCGAGTTCCTTACCGCTGGGGAAGTATGTCGACATAGTTAACTATCTCTGTTTACAGCGAATAAAACGCGAACGGCTAGAATACCGAAGCGTCAAAAGGGTGTCAACCCGCCGACACCCGCGGACACGCGCTGACTTGTGATTCTCTGTGCTCTTTGTGTACACCGAGACAAAGAAAGGCCCTTCGGGATTCCGAAGGGCCTCGATTGCCAGAGTACCACAAACCGTTACGGCTTGTCTGGAGTCTTGGGTTTCTCGGTCTCGCCTTCCTTCTTGAGCTTGGGCGGCTCTTGAGTCGTCTTTTGCTCGCCGTCGGGTGTCGCGGTAGTCGAGTCGTCCGGAGTTGGCTGGCGACGCTTCAGAGTCGGCCGTCCTGGTGCATCACCGTCTTCACTGCCCTGGATTGCTCCAGCAGTAGAGGCGCGCGCGTTTGAAAGTCGCAACAGGCGGCCCTTGACTCGCTGAAACTCGGAACTGCTGATTACATACTCTTCGTTCTCAGGGAACCTCGCAGCCAAAGCAAGCGCCGAAGCTCTGCGATCGGGCGGCGCCGGGTGCGTCGAAAAAGCGCGAGCGATAAATCCGGGCTTCTTCTTGTTCTTCGCTTCCAACTTCTCAAACATCGTGGCCATTGCGCCCGGGTCGTAACCAGCGGCGTACATGTATTGAACGCCGAGCTTGTCCGCTTCCTCTTCCGCGCTGCGGCTGAACTTCATGAAGATTCCGAGTAGTCCGATTCCGGCAGTGTTCTGATAAATCATTCCCGGAATGCCGCCGAGGAAAATCGAACCGGCGAGGGCCGCGTACTCTAGCAAGCTTCCCTTGGTCTGGTTCTCCACCGCGTGCCGTGCCGCGACGTGAGCGATTTCGTGAGCCATCACGCCGGCCAGTTCAGCTTCGTTATCGGCGGCGAGGATGAGTCCTTTGTTTACGTAAAAGAAACCGCCCGGCAGCGCGAACGCGTTTACTTCATCTGAGTCGATGACTTTGATTGTGAATGGGACTTTCGCGTCGGAGTGCAGAACGATGTTCTGACCGACACGGTTGACGTACTCTGTGATAACCGGGTCGTCAACAAACTTGGCCTGGCGGTCAACTTCGGTTGCGAGTTCGCGTCCGAGTCGTACTTCCTTCTCCGTCGACCCGCTCATCTTCGCGATGATCCCCGAATTAATATTTCGTTTGCCAATCATTGCCGGGTCTTCGTTGGTCGCGAGCGGCTTGTTTGACTTAACGACGGCGGGCTCAGTCTTTTTCTGTTCCGCTGCTTTCGGGTCGGGCTTTGCCTGTGTTTGAGTTTGAGTCTGGCTGGTATTTGGAGCTTGCTCGGCTGGTTTCGCCGCCGGCGCCTGGCCAAGTGCAGCCACTGAGCTTACTAATAATGACGCGGTTAAAACGAGAGCACTCGTGGCGCGGGAGAAATTCTTCATTTCAAAACCTCCAAAATTTTCGGCCGACCTGAGGGAAGGGGTAGACGCACGCTTTTAGCTAAATCCTGGCGCGCAGTCTATGATGCTCGGGTTTGGCAGCTTGGTTGTGCGCCGTTGCTAGCGTTTGCTTGTTAAATATACTCATGCCCGACGCGAAAAGGAAGCAAAAGCCGGCAGTCTCGATCATCGGCGCCGGTCGACTCGGAACCACGTTGGCTCTTGCGCTGGCGGATAAGAGTTATCCCATTCGGTCGATGGTTGCTCGCCGCGTCGCGAGCGCACGAAAAGCAGCAAAACTCTTAGATCCTTCAGACGATGCCGTTCAGGTATTGCCGGCGAAAAACTTGGGTTCGCTGCTGCCGGTCGACCTGTTTTTGATCACCACGCCCGACGATCAGATTGCCCACGTCGCTTCGGAACTGGCAAGACTCCAGACTCCTCGGCGGGCGACGGCTCTGCACACGAGTGGGGCGCTGTCGGCCGAAGTGCTCGCGCCGCTCCGCAAGCGCGGATGGAGCACCGGTTCGATTCATCCACTGATTTCCGCCACCGGCAGCACGACTGTGCTCGACGGCGCGTTCTGGAGTGTCGAGGGCGACAAGACTGCGTTGCGAGTGGCGAAAACAATCGTTCGAGACCTCGGCGGAAAGAGCTTTTCGATCCGTTCTGAAGATAAACCGCTTTACCACGCGGCCGCGGTGATGTCGGCAGGGAACGTGGTGGCACTGTTTGATGTAGCGCTCGAAATGCTGGTTCAGTGTGGACTGACCCGAACGACCGCCCGCACCGTCCTGCTGCCTTTGCTCGCCAGCACCGTACACAATCTCGAAACCAAAGATCCTGCTGACGCTTTAACCGGCACATTTGCGCGCGGCGACCTCGAGACAGTGAAACGTCATCTCAAGGCGCTCAAAATCAACACAGATGCGCTCGACCTCTATCGCTTACTCGGCAAACGATCTTTGAAGCTGACGAAAGGCCATCCACAGATTACGCAGATGCTCGATTCAGTGTAATCTGTGGATAAGCTCATGCAACCGACTCCAACCGCGAGCTACAGTTTGACCTTGCGCATCCGGCTGTCTTCACGCGCCGGTTCGCTTGGTGAACTGACGATGGCGATTGGACGCGCAGGCGGCGACATCGGCGCGATCGACATCGTCACCGTCGGTAACGACTACATCGTTCGCGACATCACCGTCAGCTCAGTCTCCAGTAAACACGGCGAACAGATCGTCGAGGCAGTTAAAGACGTCGACGGCGTCGAGTTGCTTCACGTTTCCGATCCGACGTTCCTCATGCATCTTGGCGGCAAGATCGAAATCGTTTCAAAAGTGCCGCTGAAGACGCGCGCGGATCTCTCGATGGCCTACACGCCGGGCGTTGCTCGAATCTGCGACGCCATTCAACGAGAGCCCGACAAAGCTTTCACGCTGACGATCAAGAAGAACATGGTCGCCGTTGTAACCGACGGCACAGCCGTGCTTGGACTGGGCGACATTGGACCAGCAGCTGCGTTGCCGGTGATGGAAGGGAAGGCGATGTTGTTTAAGGAGTTCGCGGGCGTCGATGCCTTCCCAATCTGTCTGAACACAAAAGATCCGGACGAGATCGTGCGAACGGTGAAAGCGATCGCGCCCGCTTTCGGTGGCATCAACCTCGAAGACATCTCCGCTCCACGTTGCTTCCAAATTGAAGAACGACTGAAGGAAGAGCTCGACATCCCGGTGTTCCACGACGATCAGCACGGCACTGCTGTCGTCGTACTCGCGGCACTCATCAACGCGCTGAAGTTAGTCAAGAAGCCGATCAGCGAGATCAAGGTGGTTGTGAACGGAGTCGGAGCGGCGGGCGTGGCTTGTTCGAAGATCATCATGGCCGCGGGTGTGCGCAACATCATCGGCTGCGATCAAATCGGTGCGATCTATCGCGGTCGACAGGAGAATATGAACTGGGTGAAAGACTGGTACGCGCAAAACACAAACCCGAACGACGAGAAGGGAACGGTTCACGACGTTATCAAGGGTGCGGATATGTTTCTGGGATTGTCGGTGCCCGGTGTGATCGACGAAGACGATGTGAAGAGCATGGCTGAGAAGCCGATTGTGTTTGCGATGGCGAATCCAACTCCGGAGATCATGCCCGAGGATGCAGCGCCGTACGTGGCTGTGATGGCGACCGGCAGGTCCGACTATTCCAATCAGATCAACAACGTGCTCTGCTTCCCTGGAATCTTTCGCGGCGCACTCGCGTGCAGGGCGCTGCGCATAAACGAGGAGATGAAACTCGCCGCCGCGAATGCGATCGCGGGCATCATCTCGGATGCGGAACTGCATCCCGAGTACATCGTTCCATCAGTATTCGACAAGCGAGTCGCGGAAGCCGTGGCCCGCGAAGTCGAAGCCGCCGCCCACAGCACGGGCGTCGCCCGCCGCTAAGAATAGTTCACAAAAAGCACATAAAGAGCCACAAAAGGCACACAAGGATTAATTCAAACCCGGAACTGGATTAATTCAAACCCGGTACTGGATTAATTGAAACCGGTACTGGAGATTAATCAAATCGGTACTGGAGATTAATTCGAAACCGGTACTGGCTAATTTTCTTTTTTGTGACTTTTTGTGCCTTTTTGTGGCCTAACCTGCTTGGCGATGAGTGGCACGATCTCTCGGGGAACGTCGATCGCGGCTTTTATGTGGCGTGCGTGCGTGAAGTGACCGGCGACGTAGACTCCGGGCACGTTCGTCTCATACGTCTCGGGATTGTAGACCGGCACCTGCGTGAGTTTTCCCGGTTCTGTTTGCACACCGAGCTTTTTCAACAACGTCAGATCGGCGTCGCTGCCGACGAGCACGAATACGACGTCGTTCTTCAGCGTCAACGACTCACCTGTTTCAGTGGTCAGCGTCACTTCCGTTTCACTGATCTCGTCGACGTGTTTGTAGAGCACCACCTCGAGACGCCCGGCTTCGATCTCGGCTTCGAGTGGAGTTCGCACCCAGTGTTTCATCGCGCCCGCTTTCGGATCGCGGTTCTCCCAGTCTTCGCGCCAGATTGCCAACGTTGTGCGAGCACCTTCTTCAGAAAGAAACAACGCCGCCTCGGCGGCGCTGTTGCCGCCGCCAACCACGAGCGCCTCTTTGCGAACGTAAGCGTAAGGTTCGACGAACAGATGATGGACCTTCGGCAACTCTTCACCACGCACGTTCAGTCGCCGAGGTATTTCCATCGCGCCGATTGCAAACAACACACGCGCCGCCCGGTATTCGGCGCGATCGGTTCTGACAACGAAACCATCTTCGATGTTTCCGGTTACTCCGAGAACTTCCTCGCCGGTGTTGATTCGCAGATCGAGATTGAGGACGAAGTGAATGTAGTGTGACAGCAACTCCTCGCGTGTCGGCTTTTCACGGACGGGCTTCAGCGTGCCCGCATGCATCTCCACTTCATTCGGCGTCGAGAACATCGTGCGCCCGACTGGATACTGCCGGATCGTGTTCGCGATCGTGCCTTTCTCGATCACGAGATAGTCCAGACCCTCGCGCGCCGCCGCCTCAGCAGCAGACAAACCGGCTGGACCGGCGCCGATGATGATCAGATCGAGCAACGGTTAAAACATAACCTCCCCACCGGCGACCAGCACCGATGGTCCACCAACCTTCACTTCTTCAACGCGCCCCTTCTCACCTTTCACGTCGAGGTTGATTCGGCTTGGGCGGTGAATGAAGTCTCCCTGTTCAATGACAAATCTATACCTGCCGTCTTCCGGTTCCAAAGTCAACCCGCCGTGATAGACGAGGTATCCGCCCAGTGCTCCGCAGGCACTGCCTGTAGCCGGATCTTCGGGAATGTTGTCGGCGGGCGCAAAGAAGCGTGCATGCGCTCGTGAAGCGCCGATCGGATGTCCAGCGAACGGAATCTCGCGAGCCAGCGTGAAGATACGCAGGCGACGCAACACTCTGTCGTCTCCGCCATCAGGCTGGAGCACGAAAACTGTCTCGGACAGGTTCATCTCACGCGCGATCTGCATCATGCGAAAATTTTTCATCACATTCTTCTCTCGAAAAAGCCTCACTGATCTTGGATGAGGTCAGTACCGTAACGCGGTAGCGTCGGGTCGACGTGGAGCATCCATATTCTACGACTATCTTGATGATGAGGCCGACCCGACGCTACCGCGTTACGGTACTGACCTCGTCCAAGTGTCGTCTGAGCACACGAGTGATCTTAATTTTCACGTTGAAGAACGAATGCAAATCACATATTGTTGTGCGCCAAGGTCAGTCCTCGCTTGCTCTCACAACTTTATATTTATGTTCCGCAGGAAAGTCGCACGTGTTTTTGGTCTCATCTGCTGCATTCTCCTTGGTGCGGCGGCGGTGGAGGCACAATTGCTCCAGGGGTCGATTCGCGTTCAGGCGCAAGCGGTGAATGTTTCGGGCGCACTGGTGTGGCAAGTGAACATGCAGTTTTCTCCAACCGACGTCGTCATAGACGAAGCGACGCTCCCACCGCAACTCAAAACCGCGTGCCCACAAATCTCTAACACGATCCGAACACAAATCCTGAGCGAACTCACGACCATGGGCCGCTCAAACTTCTTCATCGATTCGTTCGGCAGCAACTATTCACTCCCCGACGCTCTTCAGCCCCAGGCGTTCTTCAGCGCTCTGGGCAGCCGGCTCAATCGCTCAAACAGCACCGATCGACCGCTTCAATTCAACCAAACCCCACCAATTGGATTCACCGCCCCCACGCGCGTTGGTGAAACATTCGCCGAACACAACTGGACGAATTGGCAGTTTGAATTCGACGTGATGGTGCTGGCCGTCACCGGCTACGAACTCTTTTTGCGTACGAAAGACGCCGCACAGATGCAGCAGAACGGCGACACTCCCGTTCAGGTCGCGAAATCCATGCGCGAGATCGGAGACGACATCGGCGTCAACTCCCTCTCCGAAGACGAAAAAGCCATTCCCGTAACACTCTTGTACTCACCGGACGATCTGCAAGCCGCAAACGGCGGGCAACGAACTGACGCGCAAGTCGTGCATGCGCTCGAACAAGCCGCTTACAAAGCATTCCTCGAACTCAGAGCAGCGAAGCTGCAAAAGTGCACGTTGCGTAACCGCGACGTCGGCGATGGGATCTATAACGCAATCGCGAATGTTCTCCCAGGATCGAGCGCCAACTCATCTCTGAGCGAGGACAATAAGGAGCAGTTTGGCGTCTCGGGTCTAAGCCTGATTGACGACGTTCAAATCAAGGTCACTCCGGCAGCGGACGCCACCAACAATCAAACGCCAAACGACCGCGATAAAGAGATCGCAGACTTGCTGAACAAAACGTACAAGCCACGTTTGCTCGCGCAGCCCGGACAAATCCCGACGAAAGACATTCTCGATAAAGACACGCGCCTACTCTATCTCGTACGCAACGTCAGCGCGGTGCCGAAATACACGTTCGAGGACGGCGTTTTAACTTACGAAGTCGAACGTCGACGTGAGATCGTCAACCTCACACTGACGGGCACTGGTTCGTATTCACCTGAATACGCGCTCAACGGTTCGATCGCCGTCACAGGCGACAATCTCTTGCATCGCAATGAATCGCTATCGTTGTCTCTCACAGGCGGCAACGCCCTACAGCAGGGCAAGTTCAGTTTTTCAATTCCGCGTGAGACGCCGAAAGAACGACGACGAGTGCCGATCATCTTCGCCGGATTCGGTTTGAATGCGAGCTATCTTTACGACTCGGACCAGCGTCTCGGCAATCCGCCTCTGACTCAACTCTCGAATCGTGAATCGCAGATTTCGGCCAAGCTCTCGTTTGAATACGACTCGTTCACAGATCGCGACTTCATCGAGCAGGCCGAAGGCATAAACGAAAAACGAAAACGCCTGCACCACCTCGTGACGACGGATCTCGGATTCGATCTGCAAAACTCAAATCTGAAATCAAACGGCGAGATCCCACTCATTCCGCCACTCGACGGTCGAGTCGCGTATCCATCGCTGAATGTTCGTTACCTTGGGGCGTACGACATGCGTCGAGCAGGCAAGCGATCGGGAATCGGCGAGATCGATTTTCTCCTGACCGGCAACGGCCAAAAAGGTTTGACGACCTTCGGAGCCGACTTTGATTACCGCCAATACGAGCTCTCCGGCGGCGCGCAAATATTCTTCGGCTTCACTTCGACGACGAACCTGTTTCTGCGTTACCAACGAGGATTCGGCGCGTCAAGCAGCGGAACGCCGCTGTTCAAGCAGTTCCGTCTCGGTGGATCTCTCAACGTCAGAGGATTGGAAGAAGGCGAGTTTATCGGCAACAGCTACGCATACGACCGAACAGAATTGGGCGTCGCCTTGCTCCCGTTGCTGCGCACAGTCAGAGGACTGTTTCCCGGCAATAAAAAATCCGAAACTTCCGGTGGTGCTGCACCAAACATCGGCGGCATCGATCTGGCAAACACGTACGTGAAGGTTTACTACGATCGAGGTCGCATCTTCGACACGAACTCACTCGGAAAAATTCTTAATCCCGCACACGGGGTCAAAGGTTACGGCATAGCCGCCGAGCTGCGCGGCATCGCATTCATCATGAACAAGCGTGCAAACCTAACGATCGGTTATGCGCGGTCACCTGATTCGCTGCTGCATCGACGCGGCGTGATCGTCACCGGGCTCTCACTCGATTTCTAGAAGGAGAACATCATGGCAGGCTTGAGTTTGAACTTTCAGGGCGAAACCAGAATTTTTGGACCAGACGGTAACGTGTCTGTGATGAGCGGCGGCTCGCCAGTGCCGAAGGGAAAGTGGAGAACGCAACCGCTCACCGGCGAACCCAAGGACAACCAGATTCGCTACGACATAAATGGCCAGGCGCAACCGCCCGTGCCCGTAAAATATAGCTTCAACGCGCAAAACCAGCTTCAGGCGATTATCCCTGCTGCCGCAAATGGCGGCGCCGATTCTCAGCCGTTTGCGTTTATGGGATCGATTCAGATCGACGACGCTCACGACCTTGTTTACCAACTCATCAGCGACACCGGTTCTTCACTGCAACGCAACATCACACTCTTCGGAGATCTGCGTTTCGATCAGAAGACGCACAACCTCGTGATCGATCTTGCCGGTGGTGGCAGCGCCGAGGTGAAAGGCGATAGTGGAGTCTCGAGTCTCGAAGCGCTGAAGCACGATATCTCGCCGTTTCAAGCAAACGACTTGCTGCGCTTCAAGGCCAGCACCACAAACGTACTCAGCAACGGACAAACGAAGAAGATCGCCGCCGACACGAAATTCGTCGGCAACTGGGATCTCAAAGGCAACCAGTTAGTGTTCGTGTCGCAGGTGAAGGGCGACATCACCAAACCCGCGATTAGTCTCGGATTCGCGGGGAAATTCAAAGCCATCAGCGCCGGCCTCGCTTACTTCTCAGACGAGCAGGGAACTCAACTGGCATTCACGATCAATGGCCGGCACCAGTGGAACAGTGGCAGCGCAAACTGGGACGTGTTCCTCGGCTATGCGAAGAAACAATTCACGGCGAAGGTGACTGGCAATCTTCAGATCAACAAGCAATTCGATGGCAGCCGCGATCTGATCCTCTCGGCGGACTGGTCCATCGAGGCCAATGGTGCGACCACAAATATGAAGATGGAACTCGCCGCTACGTATAAGTGGTCCACCCAGAACATGCTCACGGTCCAGGCGAATTTCGCGAAGGACGGACAGACTTTCTCGTACGATCTCAAAGTCGAGGGTAAGTTTGTGTTTAAGTCGGGCGTGCTTACATTCCAGGTTCGGTACAGCAATCAGGATCCCAACAACAACTTTTCATTTCAGATCGCGTTCCAGGCGAATCCGACAAACTTGATCAAGGCGCTATCGATCGTGCTCAATGTCACCGAAAACAGTGTGGACATCAATTTCCAATTCGAGATGAGAATGACCTGGGTCGACGGTAAGCTGCAAAAAGGTGATGCAAAGCCAATCGCTGCTTAGCTGAGTACACAAGGAGCACAAAGAAGAGCACAAAAGATGAAAGTTACGGAAAATCTGAGGGGACTGCTCCTGCCTACACCGACGCCGTTTGGTCGCAGTGGGGAGATCGACTTTCCAGCGTTGAAGGCAAACATCGACAAGTGGAGCAGCGCGGGTGTTTCCGGGTTTGTGCTGCTTGGGTCTACGGGCGAGAGAGTTCATCTCGACGATCGCGAATACCTGCAAACGATCGAGACCGCGCGCGCGGCCGTGCCGACGGATCTAGCATTCATAGCCGGCGCGGGACAGCAGAGTGTTATCGGCACGATCAGTGAAGTAAAAAGAGCCGCTCGAGCCGGGGCCGAGGCGGTGCTGGTTATCACTCCTTATTTCTATCGCTCCGCCATCACGCAGGAAACACTCGTCAGCTTCTACACAGCCGTTGCCGATGAAGCGCCGGTTCCCGTGCTGCTCTACAGTATGCCGCCACTCACCGGCATCAAGATCGAACCCGACACTGTTGCGCGTTTGAGCGAACACGCGAACATCATCGGCGCGAAAGACAGCTCGAACGACGTCGAGAGTTTCCGTAGAACAGTCAATCTTTGTCCGGCTGACTTCGCTGTTCTAACCGGAAATGGAACGGTTTTGCTCGACGCTTTGCGTGCCGGAGCGACGGGCGCGATCCTCGCCGTTGGATGTGTAGTGCCGGAGGTTTGCGCGGAGATCATTCGTACTTTCAACGCCGGGGAAGACGAACACGCCGCCGCGCTTCAGTCGAAACTTACACCACTCGCCGCCGCTGTGACGACGAGGTTTGGAATCGGCGGGTTGAAAGCAGCCCTCGACCTGGCGGGTTATCAGGGTGGTGCGGTACGCGCACCGCTGCGGGCGCCCGATGAGTTTGCGCGCGCTGAGATCGCAACCCTGCTGGACAGGATTACATGATTTACAGGATGATGGTGCGTCAGGAGCCCGAAGTATCTTGAGTACCGTCGAAGCCGCTTGTTATAGCACCCCCGAAGAATCTGGCCTGCGTGTCGAGACCATTCCGTTCGAACAAATTCCACATCAGTCGCGCCTCTTCCGTGAGTATTTGAAAGACCCGGTCGCGCTGCGAAAGTTTTACCCGTCAGCCGTCCGCTTTCATCACGAGTTGGCGCAACGTGTGCCCGAAGTGCTTTCCGCATACCAGGTCGACAGGCAAAGGGTCTGTGACGCTCTGGCCGCGATGAATGAACGCTGGGGTGCGGGAGATGCAACGCGCGACAACCTTCGTCTGCTGCGCGACTCAGACTGCATCGCGGTGGTTTCGGGTCAACAAGCCGGCTTATTCACTGGCCCGCTGTACACCGTCTACAAAGCAATCTCCGCGGTGAAACTCGCCGGATGTTTGCGGCAGCGCGACACCAAGGC
>DATNCH010000168.1:0-12920 GCA_035571655.1 Pyrinomonadaceae bacterium | reverse complement strand
TCACTGGGCGCGCGATGCTGCCGAAGCAAACTCAATCATCTGCGGCCTGGCAACGGAGCGCGCCGCGCGCATCGTCGTCAAGAGTAAGAGCATGACGACCGAAGAGACGCATCTCAACGAGGCTCTCGAAGCTGCCGGGATGCAGGTGGTCGAAACGGATCTCGGCGAGTACATCATTCAACTCGCCCACGAGCCGCCGTCGCACATCATCGCGCCCGCGATTCACAAAACGCGCCAACAGATCGGCGAGCTTTTTACGGCAGAGCTGGGCATGAAGCCGACTGATGACGTGGATCAAATGACCAGCACTGCGCGTGCGAAGCTGCGCGATCGTTTCGCGGCTGCCGACGTCGGCATTAGCGGCGTAAACTTCGCGATCGCTGAAACCGGCACGATCGTGATCGTTGAGAATGAAGGCAACATTCGTTTGACGACGAGCTT
The DNA here is from genome assembly GCA_035571655.1 of Pyrinomonadaceae bacterium. GTDB lineage: Bacteria > Acidobacteriota > Blastocatellia > Pyrinomonadales > Pyrinomonadaceae > PSRF01. The sequence continues at coordinate 12,479 of DATNCH010000168.1, read as the reverse complement.
GCCGCGCATTCACATCGCGGTGATGGGTATCGAGAAAGTGATACCGCGCTTTGCGGATCTCGATGTGTTTCTCAAGCTGCTGCCTCGCTCGGGTACGGGGCAACGGTTAACCACTTACCAGTCGTTTATCACTGGAATTAAGCGCGGGCCGGCGGACGAGGGGCCGGACGAGTTGCACATTGTGCTGCTCGATAACGGCCGCTCGCGAATGCTGGCCCATCCGGTGACGCGGCAGTCGCTCGCTTGTATTCGTTGTGGCGCGTGTTTGAATGCGTGTCCGGTGTACCAGCAGGTTGGTGGTCATGCCTACGGGCCGGTTTATCCAGGCCCGATCGGCGCGGTGATCACGCCGCAGTTGATGGGGATCCAAAAGGCGGCGCAACTGCCTTATGCGTCGAGTTTGTGTGGCGCGTGCAGGGAAGTTTGTCCGGTGAAGATCGACATACCGCGCTTGCTGTTACATCTGCGTTCAGAGATCGCGCCGCGCAAAGGCAGCATTGCAGAACGACTGGCTTTCAAGGTGTGGGCCAGGACGATGATGAGTCCGAGGTTGTACAAGTTAAGTTCAGTAGCGGGTCGAATATTTCAGCGCGCAACGCCGATCTCGCGGGCATGGACCCGCGACCGCGATCTGCGTCCAATCGAATCAAAGAGCTTCCACGATTTATGGAATGAATAACGAAATCTTAAGATCAATCCGTTCGCACCTTGCTGCCAGTGCGCCTGAGCAAGTCAGCCGCAGATTGACGCGGATGAACGCTGATCAGATCAGCGTTAATCCGCGTCAATCTGCGGCTGACTGGTTCAGACTAAACCTTGAGGCCGTGAATGGTCACTGCCTGATCGTACAAGGCGAAACCGAGATCGCTCGCGCCTTAACGCGGATTATCACCGATCTTCAAAAAACCGATATACGCGCGCAGCGCATCGCAATTTCCGACAATCCGCTCGTCGAACGCCTGATGCACCTCACAGATCTCGAGATCGAAGCACTTACGATCGCGCCGAACGATATTTTCAGCTACGACGTCGGCATCAGCACTGTTCAAGCAGCGATCTCCGAAACAGGCACCCTCGTCCTCGTCTCCGCAGACGAACGTCACCGCCTGGTCTCACTCGTACCGCCAGTACACATCGCCATCGTCGACGCATCTCGAATCTGTGAAACACTCGGAGAAGCCTTGACGCTGTTGCGAAACGGCAGAGAACTGAGTCGTGCAGTCACCTTCATCACCGGACCATCACGCACAGCGGATATCGAGCTAACGCTAACCGTCGGAGTACATGGCCCGCAGGAGCTGTACGTAATCGTCAACGGATCAACCTAGATGCACATCATCTCGTTTCAAACTGAATACGGCGAACGGCCGCGCATGGGCATTCTCCTCCACGTAAACGGTGAAGACACCGGATACCGCCTCGACTGCGAAAAACTGTTCGACAAAGACGACCGCCCTTCAAATCCGCTCGCGTGGTTCGACATGGATGGCCGATGGTTCCAGAAATCCCGCGAGACACACGACGCGCTCGTTCGAGACGAACGTGCGCTTGCTGATGCGCGCGAGAAGGGTTGGCTGGTCCGCCGTGAGGACGCGTATTGGAACGCGCCCGTTCCGCGCCCGGGCAAAGTCCTCTGCATCGGGCTCAACTACCGCGACCATGCTGCCGAGAGCAACATGCCGATTCCGGAAAAGCCCGTCCTGTTTTCGAAGTTCTCGACGTGCGTGATTGCGCCCGGCGAGCCCGTCGTCATACCGTCCACGAGTAAACAAGTCGATTATGAAGCGGAGTTAGCCGTGGTGATCGGACGCCGCGCGAAACACGTCGCTGCCGATCGTGCTTACGACTACGTGCTTGGCTACACGGCTTTGAACGACGTGACTGCGCGCGACTTCCAGTTTTCCGATGGCCAGTGGCAGCGCGGAAAATCCTGCGACACGTTTGCGCCGATGGGACAGACGATCATCACTACAGACGTCATCACCGATCCACACAAGCTCTCGATCAAGCTGACGTTGAACGGCAAAGTCATGCAGGACTCAAATACGAGCCAACTGATCTTCGGCGTGCCTGCGTTGATCGAGTTCATAACGCAGTCGATCACACTCGAACCCGGCGATGTCATCGCGACCGGCACGCCTGCGGGTGTCGGCTTCGCGCGCAAGCCCCAAGTGTTTTTGCAGCCGGGCGATCAGATGGAGGTGTTGATCGAAGGCATGGGTGGACTCGGCAATCCAGTCGTCAGCGAAACAGGATGAACAAAATGCACAAAACGCTTCTATTCATTTTTGTATTGAGCGTGGGCGTATTGGCAGTGAGCTGCACAAAAGCAGAGGCGCCAACTAAGAAACTCACGATCGCCGTCATCCCGAAAGGAACCACGCACGAGTTCTGGAAGAGCATTCACGCGGGCAGCAACAAAGCCGCGCAGGAGCTCGCCGCGCAGGGAACTCAGATCGACGTCATTTGGAAAGGCCCGCTGCGTGAAGACGATCGCGAACAGCAGATACAGGTCGTCGAGGGATTTACGGCGCAGGGCGTCAGCGGTATCGTGCTGGCGCCGCTCGACAATCGCGCGCTGGTTCGTCCGGTCGCAGATGCGCGGCGCGCAGGCGTGCCGACAGTCATTATCGATTCGGGTTTGGAGTCGGACGAGTTCGTCAGTTTTGTGGCCACTGACAATCGCAAAGGCGGATCGCTTGCGGCAGATCGCATGGGCCAACTGTTGAACGGCAAGGGGAAGGTGCTGCTTTTGCGATACGCTGAAGGCTCGGCCAGTACCACCGAACGCGAAGAAGGTTTTCTCGAAACAATCAAACAAAAGTTTCCGGACATTGAACTTGTCTCGACAGATCAATACGCCGGTGCAACACGCGATACCGCGAAGCGCGCTTCGGAAAATCTTTTGAATCGCTTTGGCGACGAGGTGCAGGGAATCTTCACGCCGAACGAATCGTCGACGGCGGGAATGCTTTTGGCGCTTCAGGACATCGGCAAGGCCGGCAAGGTTTCGTTTGTCGGGTTTGACTCGAGCCAGACGTTCATTGATGCAATTAACGCAAACCAGTTGCACGGGATCGTCGTGCAAAATCCGTTCAACATGGGCTACCTCGGCGTGAAGACGATGGTCGACAGTCTGCTTGGCAGGCCCGTGAACAAGAAGATCGATACCGGCGTGATGTTGGTTACGAAAGACAACATGCCGACGCCGGAAGTACAAGCACTGTTGCATCCTCCGCTCGATCAATATCTAAAATGAGCCAGCGGCTACGATGGTTGCTGACGTAAAACAAAACCGAGCTTACCTCAACTCCTCTGTGCTGCAGAGTTGGTTGAATCGGCTTGGGCCGGTGCTCGGACTGCTGCTGGTGATCGGTATCTTCTCGATACTGATGGATACGCCTGCGCGGTTTCTCTCGCCAAACAATCTGCGCATCGTTCTTTCGCAAACGGTGATCGTTGCCATCGGCGCGATCGGAATGACGCTGATCATTATCAGTGGCGGCATCGATCTCGCCGTCGGATCGACGATCGCACTGACCGGGGTGATCACGGCGCTCGGAATCAACGGCGGTCTTCCCCCGTCAGTGGCGCTGTTGGGTGGCATTCTCGTCGGCGGTTTGGTTGGCGTGGTGAATGGTCTCGTGATCACGCGTTTGAAAGTCGTTCCGTTTATCGCAACGCTCGGGATGCTCGGAGTCGCGCGTGGCGTCGCGAAGTGGATGGCCAATCAGCAGACGGTCAACATGCCTTCGACGTGGCTCAACGAGTTGCTCGTGATGTTTCCGAATCCGCCGTGGCTGCTGGTCGCGCCTGGCGTTTGGATCACAATCGTGCTCGCCGTGTGTGCGGCCATTGTGTTACGTAACACAGTTTTTGGCCGGCGCGTTTTTGCGCTTGGGTCGAATGAGGCTGCGGCGCGTGCGTGTGGTATCGCGACGGATAGATTGAAGGTGTGGATCTATGGACTCGCGGGGTTACTGTTTGGTCTGGCGGGCGTGATGCAGATGTCGCGTTTGCGACAAGGCGATCCGACAGTTGCCGCGGGATCGGAGTTGGACATTATCGCGGCGGTGGTGATTGGTGGCGGAAGTCTGAATGGTGGTGAGGGAAGTATTCTCGGATCGATGATCGGCGCTTTGATCATGGCGTTCTTAAGAAACGGATGCCAACAGGTCGGTTGGCCCAACTACATTCAGGAGATCATTATCGGGGCGATCATCGTCATTGCCGTAGCGATCGATCGTTGGCGCTCAGCTAAATTATGACCCTTGTGACGAGACCAAAGACGAACTGTCGCTGGGACATCGTGAGCCTTGGTGAAGTGATGCTGCGGCTGGATCCGGGCGAAGAACGCGTGACGACGACGCGCCACTTTCGCGTTTGGGAGGGCGGTGGCGAGTACAACGTCGCGCGCGGTCTGAAGCGCTGCTTTGGTCTCGACGCAGCGATCGTCACGGCACTCGCAGATAACGCCGTCGGCCGCCTTGTCCAGGATCTGATCTACCAGGGCGGCGTTGACCAGTCTCACTTGAACTGGGTGAAGTTCGACGGCGTTGGGCGCACCGTTCGCAACGGTCTGAACTTTACTGAACGTGGCTTTGGCGTGCGTGCGGCCGCCGGATGCTCCGACCGCGGCCACACAGCCGTGTCGCAGCTCGAGCCGGGTGAGATCGATTGGGAGAAGATATTCGGATCGGAAGGTGCACGCTGGTTTCACACTGGGGGGATCTTTTGTGCGTTGTCTGAGACGACGCCGGCGGTTGCGCGCGAAGCGATGGAGATCGCACGGAAGCACGGGACGATTGTTTCCTACGATCTCAACTATCGAGAGTCTCTGTGGCAGTCGATCGGTGGACAGGCGAAAGCAGTCTCAGTGAATCGCGAACTGGCGCCGCTGGTCGACGTGATGATCGGCAATGAAGAAGACTTCACGGCCGCGCTTGGATTCGAAGTCGAAGGCCAGGACGAGCATGTTTCCAAGCTCGACGTGCGCAACTTTCAACGAATGATCGAGCGAGCAGTCGCCGAGTTTCCCAGTTTCAAAGTCGTCGCGACCACGCTCAGAAACGCGAAGACAGCGACTATCAACGACTGGGGCGCAGTCTGTTTCGCCGCTGGCGAATTCTTTGAGGCGCCGGTGCGTGAGAGCCTCGAGATTCTCGATCGCGTCGGCGGAGGTGACTCGTTCGCGTCGGGATTGATCTACGGGTTTCTGACTGAGCGTGGACCACAATGGGCGGTCGAGTGTGGCGCTGCGCATGGTGCGTTGGCGATGACGACGCCCGGCGACACGACGATGGCGACGCTGGCGGAAGTCGAACGCGTGATGAAAGGCGGGACTGCGCGTGTCGCGCGCTGAAGTTATCAAGCAGATCAAAGACACGGGCGTGATCCCGGTCGTGCGTGCTTCGAGCGCTGACGAAGCGATGCGGGCGATCGATGCGCTTCGTGAAGGTGGGATTTCGATACTCGAGATCACGATGACTGTGCCCGGTGCGGTCGCGTTGATCGAACAGGTGTCGAAGCTGTATGGCGACGTGGCGACGGTCGGAGCTGGAACGGTGCTCGATCCTGAGACGGCGTCAGCATGCATTTCGGCGGGAGCGAAGTTTGTCGTCAGTCCGGCGTTGAACGCGGATACGATTGCGTGTTGTCAACGACACGACGTAGCCGTGATGCCGGGCGCGCTCACGCCGACGGAAGTGGTCCAGGCGTGGAACGCGGGTGCGGATTTTGTGAAGGTGTTTCCGGCGGGGGCGGTTGGTGGTCCGAGTTATCTGAAAGCGTTGAAGGCGCCGCTGCCTCAAATCGAGCTCGTGCCGACTGGCGGCGTGTCGTTAAAAACGGCCGCCGACTTCATCAAAGCCGGTGCCGCCGCTCTGGGTGTCGGCGCCGATCTCGTCGATGTCAAAGCACCATCCGCAACCATAACCGAACGCGCAAAACAATTCCTGGAGATCGTACGCCAAGCCCGTTTGTAGCCACAAAAAGGCACAAAAGGCACACAAGAAACCATATCTGATTAAAAACCATTTTATGTCAGTGAGTTCACAAAAAGCACATAGAAGCACACAAGAACCATATCTGATTAAAAACCATTTTATGTCAGTGAGTTCACAAAAAGCACATAGAAGCACACAAGAAACCATATCTGATTAAAAACCATTTTATGTCAGTGAGTTCACAAAAAGCACATAGAAGCACACAAGAAACCACATCTGATTAAAAACCATTTTGTGCTTTTTGTGTGCTTCTATGTGCTTTTTGTGAACTCACTGGTTGACACCGCTCGCGAGGAAGCCGCCGTCGACAGCGATGATCTCCCCATTAACAAAGCTGGCCGCATCGGACGCGAGGAAGATCGCGACGCCCGCCAATTCGTCGACGTTCCCGAAGCGACGCATCGGCGTGCGCAAGAGAAACTCGCGGCCACGCTCAGTTTCGTCGAGCAGCTTTTCGTTGAGCGCGGTACGAAAGACGCCCGGCGCGATCGCGTTGACGCGCACTCCGCGCGACGCCCACTCGATCGCCAGCGACTTCGTCAACGAAGCAACCGCCGCTTTGCTCGCCGAATATGCCGCCACTTCGTACAGCGCCACAAACGTCGAGAGCGATGCGATGTTGATAATGCTGCCCGACTCGCGTTCGAGCATGTGTCGACCGAAGACCTGCGACGCGCGAAGCGTCCCCGTGAGGTTCGTGTCGATAATGTCGTTCCAATCTTTTTCTGAGAAGTCGACTGTCGGCGCGCGCTTGGTGCGACCGGCGCAGTTCACGAGAATGTCGACCTTCCCGAACGCGCGGATCGACTCGTCGAGCACGTTTTGCAGCGACGCGCGATCCGAAACATCCGAGCTGACGCGAATCGATCGCCGCCCGCGTCTCTCGATTTCCGAGGCGGCCGCCTCGACCAAATCCATGCGGCGCGAAGTGGGAACGACGTCGGCGCCGGCCTCCGCCATTCCCTTCGCGATGGCCAGTCCGATTCCAGAGGTGCCACCAACAATTACCGCGACCTTGTCGTTAAGTGCTAGTCTAGAGTAGCTCATGTTGTTGAATCAGCTTTCAGAATCCAGATATGAAATCAACGAGTACGCGATCGTTGTCGACCCGTCTGACAATGTGGCCGTGGTCAAGAAGGCGCATGGCGCGGTGCCGCCGGGACATCGCTTTGCCACCCGAGACATCCCTGTGGGCGAGTTTGTAACTCAGTTTGGCCAGCCAATCGGCACCTCGCTCGGCATCCGCAGTGGCGAGCAGATCACTCATGCAAACATGACGAACGACGTGCCGCTCGTGCGAGATCTGCCGGCGGATCTTCATACGCCGCCACCTGAATATATTCCCGAAGCCGAGCGATCGACTTTCATGGGCCATCGCCGTCGCGATGGTCGAGTGGGCACGCGAAACTACGTGCTGATCGTGCCCACGAGCATGTGCGCGAGTCATGAAGCGCTACAGATTTCAACGATCGCGGAATTCACCATCTACAATCGCGACAAGTATCCAAACGTCGACGGCGTCGTCGCCATTCCTCACAACAAGGGTTGCGGCTGCCAGGATGGATCGACCATCGACGTGATGCTGCGTACTTTATCAAACTACGCGGATCATCCGAACGTTGGCGGCGTGATTTTGATCGACCTCGGCTGCGAAAAAACAAACCTGGCCCTGGTGGAAAAGTATCTGCTCAAACGCGAGAAGTCGTTTGACAAGCCCGTGGCGAAGATCGGAATTCAAGAAGTTGGCGGCACGCAGGCGGCAATTCAGAAGGGGCTCGCGGAAGTCGAGCGAATGCTGCCCGAGGTAAACGAAAGTGTGCGCGAAGAATGTTCGATCAGCGAACTCGTGCTGGGCGTGAAGTGTGGTGGCTCGGACGGGTTTTCGGGGATCTCTGCGAATCCTTCGCTCGGACGCGCGGCGGATCGGCTGGTGCGATCGGGTGGCACGGTGTTGCTAACTGAGGTGCCCGAGTTTTGCGGCGCCGAACATCTGCTGGCAAACCGTGCGAAGGATGCTGAGACTGGTCGCGCCGTGTATCGCATGGTCGATTGGTACAAGGAGTACGCGTCGAAGTTTGGCGCGGTGCTGAACAATAATCCGAGTCCCGGGAACATTGCCGGCGGACTGCTCAACATCACGATCAAATCGCTGGGTGCGATCGCGAAGGCGGGGACGACGCGCGTCGAAGGAGTTGTGGAATACGCTGAGACGCCCAAAGATCGCGGTCTTAATCTGATGCAGGGACCGGGGTACGACCAGGAGTCGACGCCCGGGCTCGTTGCGGCCGGCGCGACGGTTGTTGTGTTCACCACTGGACGAGGCACGACGATCGGAAACGCGATCGCGCCGGTGATCAAGCTTGCATCAAACACGCCGATTTTCGAACGAATGCGCAACGATCTCGACCTGTCGGCGGGCGGTGTGATCGACGGCACGGAGACGATCGACGAGGTGGGCCAGCGCGTGTTCGAAGCGATCTGCCGCGTCGCCGGCGGCGTTCAGGCAAGAGCCGAAGAACACAAGCACCGCGAGTTTCAATTCTGGGCCGAGCAGACGGTTTCGTTGTAAACCTATGCAACCAACCTGGTAGGCGCTTCGAGGTTGCAATTCGCGATAAACTGCTCCAACTGATTTCCACCGAGCGGGGTCGAAAACAGGTATCCCTGCCCATTCTCGCAATCCAACTTGCGCAACAGCTTTAGCTGGTCTTCAGTCTCGACGCCTTCCGCAACGACATCCATGCCGAGATTTTGCGCCAGCGCCACGATCGTTCGCACGATCGCGAGGTTCTCTTCATTCTCCATCATTTGGGTCACAAACGACCTGTCGATCTTAAGCGTATCGATTGGAAAACGCTGCAGGTAACTCAAGCTGGAGTAACCGGTTCCGAAGTCGTCAATACTCAACTGCACGCCGAGCTCTCGCAGTTGCGTCAACAGTCCAACGGCCGCTTCGATATTGTCGCTGAACACTGACTCCGTGATTTCGAGCTTCAAACAACGCGGCGGCAGCTTGGACTCCTGGAGCAGGTTTGCGATGTTCTCGACCAGCCCCGGCTGATTGAACTGCTTCACTGACAAGTTAACGCTGACGAACAGCGGCGGCGACGCTGGATACGCCTCCTGCCATTCGCGCGCCTGTCGACAAGCGGACTCGAGCACTGTTTGTCCAATCGTCAGGATCTGACCAGTCTCTTCGGCGACGGGAATGAAATCCTTCGGCGGCACGACTCCGAATTCCGGATGTCGCCAGCGCACGAGTGCTTCGAACCCGATCAAAGTCCGATTATTGAGCGAAACGATGGGTTGATAATCGACGAAGAGCTCGTCGCGTTCGCACGCGTGGCGCAAATCGGTCTCCATCTTCAGTCGACTCATAACCACGCCGTGCATGTCGCGTCCGAAGACTTCGTAACGCGCCTTGCCGCGTTCCTTCGCGGTGTGCATCGCCGTTTCTGCGTCGCGCAGAATGTCAGAAACATGTTCGTGATCCGAAGCGAGCGCGATACCGATGCTCAGCGTCGTATACACTTCCTGGCCCAGCAGGTTGAACGAAATCGCAAGCGCCTGTTGAATGCGCGTCGCGACTGAAGAAGCCTCGTCCACACCCGAAACATCATCGAGGAGCACTGCGAATTCATCACCGCCGACACGTGCGAGCACATCGCCCTGCCGCATACAGGTTTTCACACGGTTCGCAATCTGGAGCAGAAGCTGATCGGCGCTCGTCGTTCCGAGACTGTCGTTGACGAGTTTGAACCGGTCAACATCCAGCAGCAACACCGCACACAGTCGATCTTTATTCGGTTGCTTGCGAGCCATTCGCAACTTGAGCAGGTCGTAGAACCTCGCGCGGTTTGGCAGGTTCGTCAGCGGATCCAACGTGAGCTGTTCTTCCGCTCGCTTGCGATCGCTGATGTCCTGCACCTGGAAGAACAATCGCTTCGTTCCGCTTTCAGAATCCTTCAGCAGCGACACGTGCCACTGCACCCAAACCATGTGGCCCTGTTCGTGAATGTAACGCTTCTCCTGCTCGTGACTCTGAATGTAGCCTTCGAGCACGCGCTGAATGTACGACTGCACGTGCCTGAGATCGTCCGGGTGTGTCAATCGCTGGAAGCTCGTCGCGCGCAACTCCTGTTCTGAATAACCCACGAGTTTGCACAGCGCTTCGTTCACCTGGAGCCAACTTCCGTCTGTCGACACCACCGCCATTCCGATCGCAGCGTTATCGAACGTTCCGTGACTGCCATAGGCCGATGTGCCTGTCGAGAGTGCGAACGGAATCGAGTTTGGTGCGAACTGCGATTCTGTCGCTTCAATGCCGCCAAACTGTCTGTTGTGAGTGCGCTCAGTTGCGCGGCGCTGCTTCATGCGTTTCTGTTCGTACATGGCCTGGTCGGCCTGTTCGAGCAACTCTTCGAAGCACGTCATGCGTTCCGGTTCGAGCGTCGCAACGCCGATGCTGAACGCGAGCTTATGGCGTGAGGTCGCGTTGTAGGCTTTGAGATTTTCGTTAAGACGAGTAATCGCTTCTTCCTTACTTGCGTTCAGATCGGTTACGAGAACCGTGAACTCGTCGCCGCCGAGACGGGCGATGATGTCGGAGGTTCTGAAGGTGCGATTGAGTATTGTGGCGGTACTGATTAGCGCGTTGTCGCCTTCGGTGTGTCCAAACTCGTCGTTGATCCGCTTCATGCCATCGAGGTCGATGAAGAGGAGCAGCAATTTTTCTTTTTGCCGGCGCGCGAAATCGAAGTAAGGCGCAGCCTGTTTGAGCAAGCCGCGACGGTTGAACAGACCAGTAAGATCGTCTTTCAGCGAACTGTTGCGGAGCGTTTCTTCGATCTTCTTGCGCTCGGTGATGTCGCGTACGACCTGGACCAGACCACCACCATCGACGCTCGAAATCGAAATCTCGAGTGGCAACGTGTTGCCATTGAGCCGAAGTCCGATCGCTTCACCGCGCCACGAACCGTCGCGCCAGACGGCCGGCATGATCTGTTCTTTCAGACGCATCAATTCATCTTCGAAGTAGAACATCTCCCAGCTTGCGCCGATCAATCTTTCCGGGTTCGCATAACCGAAAATCTTCGCGTACGCGTCGTTCAAATAAATACAGACGCCGCAGTGGTCGATGATGGCCATGCCATCCATCGAGGCTTTCATCGCGGCAGCTTGTTGGGCGAGAGAGCCGGCGGCGCGCTTGCGCTCGGTGATATCGCGAGCAACGACGGAAGCGCCGGTGATTGTCTTTCCATCCATGATCGGAGAGATCGTTAAAGACACGTCGATCGGCGTCCGTCCCTTTTTCAGGTGGACCATCTCGTGCTGTGTGACGTTTTCTCCGCGAGTCACCTTCTCGAACAACAGCGAAGCTTCGTGTCCGCGGCGGTTATCGAAGAGCATCGAGAGCGGAGAGCCCAAGGCTTCTTTGGCCGTGTAGCCATAAATGCCACGCGCGCCACGGTTCCAACTCATGATGACGCCATCGGTAGTGACGCCGATGATCGCGTCGCGAGAAACGTCGACGATGCCTTGCAGACTGGAGAGTTCCTGGCGCACCCCGGTGAGTTGTTCGTTAGTTCCTTTCCAGGTTTTCCAAACGATGGCGATGGCGATTAACTGTGCAACAAATAGGGCGACGAGGAATGCTGGTCCGAAGCCGAGTGCGAATGCGACGGGAATCACAAAAGTAGGGAGGGGCCACGAGAAGCGGCTGGCGCGGGAGATAAAAGAGTTGCTGTCGAGAAACATTGCGTGTGAACTGGACTGGGGATTCACCACTCGGGATTTTGTCAAACTCGGCATCAGGGCACTGCTGGCCCGCAGAGGTAAAGCCAATGCTGTGCCAGCGCGTACAGCGATTTCGGTGAGGAAAATAAAGGCTTTAGGGAAGTCGAGGATGTCAGGTTAACCGGCCGGCACGCCAATCTGACCGACGACAAGTTATTTTGACGCGGGCGCGCTTAATAGCAGGAACCTGCCAGTCAAATAGGCAGGGCTCTCGGTTGTTCGGGTCTCGAGTGTTTAGGTATGCTCAGTGGCGAGTTGGTTTCTTACTCATCCCCGGAGAAAAACTAATGACGATAGTCTTCAGGCTGTTTGGGTATACCATTACCTTCAGCGTTGCGAAAGTTATTACGATCCCCTCCAGCAGGTTCCAGCAACTGACCTAATACCACGGATAACGAGGATTGATGCTGATTCAATTCTAATCAGCCTTATCTGTGTTATCGGTGCGTGGTTGTCAGCCGCCCGCGACAGACGACGTCCAATCCTTCTCGATTTTTGTGCAAAGCCACGTCACGCAAAGAGCTTACGGTCTAAGATCTTTCGTGGGTTGGTGTAGTCCTCCTCCCACCATGCCTTTTCTCCGCGTTTCCTGGGAGGCTTCGCCAGTTGCAGTGTCTTCAACGCCGACTTCTTGTCGAGTTGCGCCACTCGGAAGTGGTAATGATCAAACAGGCGTAC
>DATNCH010000167.1:0-2791 GCA_035571655.1 Pyrinomonadaceae bacterium | reverse complement strand
CGTTTGAACGCTTCGCATTCCGGTTCGTCGGGCGCATGAATCGCGGCGCCTGGAAACGATTCTGGACCTGGTGCCAAAGCACCATGGGCGCGGGCTGGATTCATCTTTCCACCTACAACATCATGAACGTCTACGGCCTCGAGCACGTCGAAGCCGCGTCTCGCGATCGCCCGCTGCTGCTCGTCGCCAACCATCGTTCATTCTTCGACATGTACGCGGTCTCCACCGTGCTCTTTCGCAACACGAGGTGGCGAAAGCAACTGTTTTTCCCGGTGCGAGGGAGGTTCTTTTACCAGTCACCGCTGGGTTTGCTGGTGAATTTGATCATGGGCTGGTGGTCCATGTATCCGCCGTTCTTTGCGACCGGCGACAATCCGATTCCCGAGAAACGCGCATTCGACAAATACTCATTCAACCTGCTGGCGGATATCGCGCGCACCGGTCCAGGTAACATCATCGGTTTTCACCCGGAAGGCACGCGGAACAAGAGCGACGATCCATACTCGTACCTGCGTGCACAGCCGGGAGTCGGGAAGTTGATCATGGACGCGCATCCGCAGGTGATTCCGGTTTTCATCGCGGGTTTGTGTAACGATTTGCCGAGACAGATCGCACGAAACTGGAATCGAGAAGAGGTGATTCGCATTCACTTCGGGCCCGTGTTGGATTTGACCGATCAACTCTCAAAGCCGGATCGGATACGTTCGCACAAAGAGATCGCTGATTTCGTGATGGAAAAGATCGCAGAGCTCGGCGAGCAGGATCGAGCAATGCAGTTACAGCCACAGGTGGCACAGATTAGACAAATCGAACATGTCGGTAGTGATCGTTAATCCGTCGTCGGCCAGTGGCAGCACTGGCGAAGTGTGGCCGCAGATTGCGAGCGATTTGCGATCGGAGTTCGGAGCATTCCGACCTGTCTTCACGAAGAAGCGTGGCGATGCGGCGGCGCTGGCGAGTGAAGCGGCGCGCAAAGGAGAGAAACTCATCATCGCGTGCGGCGGTGATGGCACGGTCTCGGAAGTCGCGAATGGAATCCTTTCGTCCGGCAAAGACGTCGAACTCGGCATCCTGCCCAGCGGCACCGGTGGTGACTTCAGGCGAACACTCGAGATTCCTTCGAAGAGCCGTGCTGCCGCGAGAGTTCTGAGTAGGGGCCGCACAGTAAAAATAGACGTCGGTCGAGTTTCGTTTGTCGATCACAACGGCAATGAGGCGATGCGGTATTTTGTTGGCGTCGCGTCGTGCGGAATGAGCACGAAGGTTATCGAGCGAGTAAAAAAGGATGGGGTCTCGTTTGCTGCTTCGTTGTTGCAAACCGCCGTGCGCACAACGCCCACCAGGATCGTGGTCCAGCTCGACGACTCGCACGAACACCATCTCGCCGTTTTGAATTTCTGCGTCGCGAATGCGCGTTACTTCGGCGGCGGGATGAAGATCGCTCCTGATGCAAAGCTGACGGATGGCAAGTTTGATGTTGTCGGCGTCGGAGATCTCAGCGCGTTGAGAATCTTTACGAGCGCACCAAGAATCTACACGGGTTCACACCTCTCGATGCCGGAAGTCAGCCACAGCCTCGCGCGTAAAATCACGGTTCGAGCACACGATCGCACCGCAGAAATCGCTCTCGAAGTCGACGGAGAACTCCCTGGAAAACTGCCCGCCACGTTCCAAATCGTGCCCAAAGCTCTACGAGTACGGACGCCGTAATCCTCACAATCTAAAGGCAAACCGGCAAATATTAACCCGCAAGAAACGTTTTGCCCTGTTCTCGCATTTCTATAAGGAAATACAAAATCCGGGCGGTCGTACCTCTAAATCGATCCGTCTTTGAACCTAAACTCACCCCTCCTGAAAGGAGCCGCTTATGTCCAGCTCACGTTCGGTGCAGATCGCACTCTCATTCCTGTTACTCATGCTCTCATTCACTTTAGGCGGTGGCACAGCCAACGCTACGGACCTGACAACAACCACCGGCGGAAGAGTGACGATCGAACTCGTTTCCTCAGACGCCGCGTTCAGCAATACGCTTTCCGTCGTCACTCCGGGCGGCATTTCGATCGCTCTCACCGGTTGCCAACTACAACCATCGCCCGAGCTGACCGGCTTAAAGATCGTCAGTGAAAAGCAATCGCAACATGGCTGTAGAGTCGAACTCGACGCCGACCCGGGCACTCCCGGCATTCAGCCTTTTGCTGCAGGAACCACTTTCCGTTTCAACATGTGTTCGCAAGAGGACGCGGATCCAAACTGCGAACACGTTTGGTCCAGCAATCCCGGTTCCAACTCGGATAATTTCGATCATTTGCGGACAACCGCGATTCATTCGGCGGATTTTCCGGGACAGATTTTTCAACTCGGCTGGGAAGACCTGACAAACGGCGGCGACATGGATTTCAACGACCTGATCGCTGTCTTCAGAACGACCGCAGACACCGACGGTGATGGGCTGTGGGACGATTGGGAACGCTTTGGAATCGACACAGACGGAAACGGCACGGTTGATCTCGATCTCCCGAACCTTCTGCCAGTCGATCTGAACGGTGATGGAGACACGACCGATCCTGGCGAACGAACAAGTCCAAACAGGAAAGACGTTTTCCTCGAGATCGATTTCATGGACTGTGCAGCCGCAGGAGGTGATTGTGCAGCCGGAGACACGCATACCCACCAGCCTAACGCGAACGTCACGGGGGCAGTGGTCCGAGCGTTCGCTAATGCCCCCGTCAACAATCCGGATTTAAGTACCGGCATAACGCTTCACATCGACGTCAGTAACGCTATTCCCCAC
>DATNCH010000166.1:0-24768 GCA_035571655.1 Pyrinomonadaceae bacterium | reverse complement strand
TGACGATGCGGTTCGCAATGCGCTGCGACTCGTTAAAGAAGGTGGCGCGGAAGCTATCAAACTCGAAGGCGGACACAAACGCGTTCCGCTCGTGAAGCGGCTCGTCGATGAAGAGATCAGCGTCATGGGCCACATCGGCCTGACGCCGCAATCGATCAACCAGCTCGGTGCGTATCGCGTGCAGGGTAAAACCGCGAAAGCCGCGCAGCAGTTGCTCGACGACGCGAAGGCAATGGAAGATGCCGGTGCGTTTGCAGTCGTGTTGGAAGTTGTTCCTCGCGAGATTGCCAGAATGATCACTGAAAGCATCAGCATTCCAACGATCGGAATCGGCGCTGGTGTTCATTGCGACATTCAGGTGTTGGTCCTCCACGACATGCTTGGCCTGGGGTTTAGCAAACAGGCTCGCTTCGTTCGACCGTATGCCAACTTGCGTGATGTGATGACCGACGCCGTCACACGTTATGCCGACGACGTTAGAAACGGCACGTATCCCTCCGAAGCAGAGTCTTATGCCCTGCCCGCTGAGACTGCTGCGGAATTGGATATCGAATCCCCATCGAGAGACTCAAAGGCCGAGAAGTCCTAATTCCAACCTCAAACTATGGAGATCATCAACCGCCGTCAGCGCATGAGTTCCGTCGCGCGCAAAATCCGTCGTGAACAGGATAGGACTGTGGGACTCGTTCCGACGATGGGCGCTCTCCATGAGGGACACCTGAGCCTTGTTCGCGAAGCGAGAAGAATGTGCGATGTGGTGGTCGTGTCGGTCTTTGTAAATCCGACGCAGTTTGGACCAGGCGAGGACTTCGAACATTATCCACGCGACCTGACGAAGGACACTGCGCTTCTCACGGACTACAACGTCGATTACATCTTCGCGCCGACTGTCGAAGAGATCTATCCGAAGGGCTTTTCGACTTATGTGAATGTCGAGGGACTTTCTGAGCAACTCGAGGGCGCGTCGCGTCCTGGTCATTTCCGTGGCGTGGCGACGGTCGTGACGATTTTGCTCAACACCGTCAGACCCGACTTTGCTTTCTTCGGTCAGAAAGACGCGCAGCAGGCACTCGTCATTCGACGTCTGGTGAAAGATCTCGCTTTCGATACTGAGATCGTCATCCTGCCGATCGTGCGCGAGGATTCCGGACTGGCAATCTCGTCACGTAATCTTTATCTGACACCCGACGAGCAGAACTCAGCAACGGTGATTCACAAAGCGCTGGTCACGGCGAAGAACGCGTACAAAGATGGTGAGCGAAATGCGAGCCGCATCATCGATTTGATTCGATCCACTGTGGAATCCGAGCCGCGCGCGCGATTAGACTACGTGACGGTTGCCGACGCGGAGACCCTTGAGAAAGTTGACCGGCTCGACGATCGACCGACGCTCATCGCGCTCGCAGCGTACGTCGGAAAGACGCGGCTGATCGATAATACGATTTTGAATAAAGTGAAGAAGAAAGACGGTGCAGCGCCACAGTAAGAAACATATTCGTTTCACACTCAACGGCGAACAGACGGAAGTCGCCTTCGCACCGCACAAGACGCTGCTGGAAGTTCTGCGGGAGGATCTAAATCTCACCGGTACCAAGCATGGTTGTGAACTCGGCGAGTGCGGTACTTGTGCGGTGCTCGTCGACGGACGTTCAATACTCTCCTGCCTGATGCTCGGCCTCGACGCCGAGGATCGAGAAGTAAAAACGATTGAGGGAATGGCTGATGGAGCGGAGTTACATCCGCTGCAACAAACGTTTGCAGATCTAGGCGCGGCGCAGTGTGGTTATTGTTCACCCGGCTTTCTATTGGTCGCTGAGGAGCTGCTAAAAAAGACGCCGAACCCAACACGCGCCGAGATTCAGGAAGCACTCTCAGGCAATCTCTGCCGCTGCACCGGATACATCAAGATCTACGAGGCGGTCGAGCTCGCCGCAGCCCGCATGCGTGGCGAAAAATTCGATCTGCCGAAAGAGAGCGTCTACGGACTGGATTGAAAATCATGAAAAATCCTGAAAATCCTGTCCAACTTAACGTCGTCGGTAAGCCCTTTCGCAAAGTCGATGCTCGTGCGAAGTGCGTTGGTCAAACGAAGTTCGCTGACGACATCGTGCTACCGCGCATGTTGTTCTGCAAGATGCTTCGTTCGCATCTCCCGCACGCGTTGATTAAAAGCATCGACATTTCGAAAGCGCTCGCCTTGAGGGGCGTTTTTGCCATCATCACCGGAAAAGATCTTCCGATCCCGTACGGGATTCTGCCCGTGAGCCAGGACGAGCACGCGCTCTGTATCGACAAAGTGCGCTTCATCGGAGATCCCGTCGCGGCTGTTGCGGCGATCGACGAAGACGTCGCGTTCGATGCGATGAATTTGATCGAGGTTGAATACGAGCCGCTCGAAACGATCGCGACGATCGACGAAGCGGTGTTGATCGACGAGCCGCGTATTCATGACTACGGCGACAGCGGCAACGTTCATAAGAAAGTCTCGCTTGAATTCGGAAACGTCGACGAAGGCTTTGCCGAAGCCGATCTCGTGCGTGAAGACACGTTCTTCTACGAGGGCAACACGCACCTGCCGATGGAGCAGCACGCGGCCGTGGCCCACTTCGATTCCGATGGCAAGATCACGTTGTGGAGTTCTACTCAAACTCCGCATTACGTGCATCGTGCGCTGGCGAAAGTTCTCGGACTCCCTGCGAGCCATATTCGCGTGATTGCGACGCCGAACGGCGGCGGATTTGGCGGCAAGAGCGATCCGTTCAATCACGAGGTTGTGGTTTGCAAACTCGCGATGATTACGGGACGCCCGGTGAAGGTGACATTGACGCGCGAGGAGGTTTTTTACTGTCATCGTGGCCGGCATCCGGTGTTGATGAAGGTCAAGACCGGCGTGAAGAACGACGGCGCGATCACCGCGATGCACTTCGAATCTTATCTTGACGGCGGTGCGTACGGCAGCTACGGAGTCGCCAGCACGTTCTACACGGGCGCGTTGCAAACCGTTACATATGAAGTGCCGCGTTACAAGTTTCAGGGACTGCGCGTGTTTACAAACAAGCCGCCGTGTGGTCCAAAGCGCGGGCACGGTACGCCGCAGCCACGCTACGGCCTGGAGATTCACCTCGACAAGATCGCCGAGCAGTTGCGGATGGATCCCGTTGAGATCCGGCGCCGGCATCTGGTCGCGCCCAATTCCGTGACCGCGAATTACCTGCGCATCGGCAGCATGGGACTCGGCAAGTGCATCGACAAAGTCGTCGAAGGTTCACGTTGGAGCGAGCGCTTTTCCTGGGATCAGAGCCAGCGAAAATTGCCGTTTGGCAAAGGTATCGGGATCGCGTGTAGTTCTTACATCTGCGGCGCGGGATTGCCGATCTACTGGAACAACATGCCGCAATCAGGCGTGCAGCTTCGGCTCGACCGTCAAGGTGGCGTCTGCGTGATGTGTGGTTCGACTGACATCGGGCAGGGTTCGGATTCGATCCTCGCTTACATAGTCGCGGAGATTTTGGGAATCGATCCGTTCGATATTCGAGTCGTGACGGCTGACACGGACCTGACGCCCGTGGATCTCGGGAGTTATTCGAGTCGAGTCACGTTGATGACGGGCAATGCGGCGATACAAGCAGCAGAGCGAGCGCGTGAGTTGCTCGTGATGGCTGTCGCGGAGAAGCTTGGAGTTCCGATTGAAAATCTGTCGCTTGCGGAGCGCCGCGTGTTCGATGTCGAGAATCCGGAAGTTGGTGTTTCGTTTGCGGAAGCCGTGGTGTTGGCGGAGTCGAAGTTTGGGACGATTGGAACGGTCGGATCTTACTCACCGCCGACATCGCCGGGTAAGTACAAAGGTTCTGGAGTTGGACCATCGCCTGCGTACAGCTACTCCGCCGCGGTGGCTGAAGTCGATGTAAATCCCGATACGGGAATCGTGGTGGTGGAGCGCGTGTGGATCGCGCACGACATCGGTCGCTCGATCAATCCGATGCTTGTGATGGGCCAGGTTGAAGGTAGTGTTTACATGGCGCTCGGCGAGATCCTGATGGAAGAGATGGTGTACCGCGAGAATCGCAACGTCGTACACAAATTTCCGTCGATGCTGGAGTACAAGAGTCCAACGACGATGGAGATGTGCGACGTGAAGACTTACTTGATCGAGGATCCGGATCCGAATGGACCATACGGCGCGAAGGAAGTGGGTCAGGGCCCGCTGTTGCCGGTACCACCAGCCGTCGCGAACGCGGTGTACAACGCGGTGGGCGTGCGTATCGACGAAGTCCCAATCACGCCGGAAAAAGTGTTACGTGCCTTGAAGGAAAAATCTCGCGGCCGTGACGGTCGCTTCGGCCCAGGCGCCGTTCCCTCCGTCGACTGGCCCGAGCCATTACGCGTATTGACACCCGCGGAAGGCGGCGACGGAACCGAGATGCCGCGCGTCGCCGTTCACTCTTGATGTGCCTTTTGTGCTTTTTGTGTACTAAACAATCATGATGAGACTGCCCAAATTTGAATATCACACTCCGCGGACGATCGCGGAGGCGGTGAAAATTATGGCCGCCGCCGGGCCGGAGGGGCAGTTTGTCGCCGGGGGAACGGATCTGTATCCGAACATGAAGCGTCGGCAGCAAATGCCAAAGACTGTGATCTCCGTGATGCGTCTCGCCGAACTCAATCAGATTACGGGCGACGGCAGTCACGGTTTGCGCATCGGTGCGTCAACAACACTCACCGACATCTGCGAACACCCGATCATCAATCGCGACTATCCCGTGGTCGCCAATGCCGCTCGCACGATCTCTACGCCGATACTTCGGAACATGGGGACTATCGGCGGAAATCTCCTGCTCGATACACGCTGCAACTATTACGACCAGAATTACGAGTGGCGCAAAGGCATTAACTTCTGCCTGAAAAAGGATGGCGACGTGTGCTGGGTCGCTCCCGGTAGCTCGAAGTGCTGGGCCGTACAATCGTCGGACCTCGTACCCGTGATTGTCGCGATTGGCGCGAAGCTGAGATTCGCTTCAACGCTCGGCGAACGCGTGGTCGATGCAGCGGGACTGTACAACGACGACGGTATCGATTACCTGCACAAACGTCCCGACGAGCTGCTCGTCGATATTCAACTCCCACCGACGAACGGCTGGCGCGCTTCTTATCAGAAGCTACGACGTCGCGGCGCGTTCGATTTTCCGGTGCTCGGGGTCGCGACCTGGATCCATACCGATAACACGGCCGTGAAGGATGCTCGCATCGTGCTCGGCGGCATCGCTCCATCGCCTGTCGAGATCAAAGAAGCGGCGAGCGCGCTGATCGGAAAACCTCTGGCGGAAGAGCAAATACAAGCAGCCGCTGAAGCTGCGTACGTCAAAGCCCGTCCACTCGACAACACTGATTTCGTCTATCAGTGGCGCAAACAGATGGCCCGGCAATACACCCTTCGCGCCCTGCGCGACCTAATCATGTGAAATCTTGTAAATCCTGTTCAGCAATTCTCCTCGCCGCCGGTCAGTCCCGCCGCATGGGCGCCTTCAAGCCCCTTCTCCCCTTCGGAAACAAAACCGTCATCGAATGCTGCATCGACTATCTTCGTGAAGGTGGCGTCGACGACATCGTCGTGGTCGTCGGCCATCGCGCACATGAAGTTCGCGCGAGGTTGAACCATCAACACGTGAGCTTTGCCTTCAATCCTGATCCTAACAGCGAGATGGTCGCCTCAATCGCGGCCGGAATCCAGGAACTTCCCGCGTCCGCGAAAGCAACCCTGATTGCGCTTACGGATCACCCTGCCGTGCCCGCGAACGTTGTGAAACTTCTCATCGAGGAATGGACCAAAGGCGCTCGTATCGTCATACCCACATGGCGAGATCGTGGTGGTCATCCCGTCCTCGTCGATCTCAGCTTCAAGCCTGAATTGCTGACTCTGAGCTCGAGTGGCGGTTTGCGCGCGCTTTTTCAGAACCACCGCGGCGACGTCGAGCGCATCGAAGTCGACTCGCCGTTCATTGCCCGCGACATGGATACGTGGGATGATTACCGGGCACTACACCAGGAAGTCACAGGCGAACCGGCGCCTGAACCGCCAACAGAATAAGACCAACGAAAGTCTGGACGCCCACATCTAAAGCACCAAGTCGAGCGTCTTCAGAAGCGTTCGGCGAAGGAGAAAGATGGCTCTAAAAAGTCAAAAACGAGTGTTGGCCGCGTTGCTGACGCTCCTGCTCGCCAGCACCGCTTTCGCACAGAATCCGGTCGATTTCTCGCTGAAATCTATCGACGGGCAGACGGTCAGTTCCGCAAGTCTTCGTGGCGAGGTCGTGGTGCTGGCGTTCGGCGCATCATGGCTGCCTTTGTCGAAAACGCAGCTCCAGGGCGTCAGGAAACTCGCCGACGAGTACAGCGACCGCGGCGTGGTGGTTTACTGGGTCAGCACCGAGTCGGCGGATGCGAAGTCGAAGAATTTCGCCAGCGATGAGCAACTGCGAGCGTTTTCACAGAAGTACGGATTGAAAGTCACAGTGCTGCGCGACCCTGATGGCGTGATCTCGAAAAAATTCGGCGTGGACCAGCTTCCGTCGATCGTGATTCTCGACAAGCAGGGGAACATGGTTGATGGACCAATCGGCGGGCTCGATCCGAGTGGAAATCTCGCCGGGCAATTGGCTTCGCGTTTAGACAAGCTTCTGTAATCAGGTCTAGCCACAAACGGCACAAAAAGCACATAATGAGCAAAATTCATTATGTGTTTTTTTGTGGCTAATGGAATTAATTAATCCAGAATCTCTCGGCGCGCCGAGTGGTTACACAAACGGCCTGCTCACTGATGCAGGCGGCAGATTGCTTTTCATCGCGGGCCAAATCGCCTGGAATGCAAACCAGGAGATCGTCAGTCAGGACTTCGTAGATCAGTTCGACAAAGCGTTGGAGAACGTGATGACGGTCGTGGATGCTGCCGGCGGAGAGCCGTCTAGTATCGCGCGACTCGTGATCTACGTGACAGACAAGATTGAATACCGCGAACGAACGAGAGAAGTAGGCGAGCGTTATCGCAAACACATGGGCAAACACTTTCCAGCGATGGTCCTGGTCCAGGTGAAAGGCCTGCTTGACGACGCTGCAAAAGTTGAAATCGAAGGCATCGCGGTGTTACCGGCATGAAGCAACCAACGTCCTTTCTCTACGACCAGGACGAGCACGGCGTTGCGACGATCACGTTGAATCGTCCGGAGCGCTTGAACGCGTTGACGTTTGAGGTCTATCGCGAGCTGACGGATTTCTTGGCAGCTTTGCGCGACGATCCGCACGTGCGCGTCGTCGTGATCACCGGCGCGGGCAGAGCGTTCTGTTCCGGCGGCGACGTACACGACATCATCGGCGAGCTGTTCAGTCGCAACATGGAAGGACTGCTCGAGTTCACTCGCATGACATGTGAGCTCGTGCAGAACATCCGTTTGCTGCCAAAACCGGTTATCGCGAGTTTGAATGGCACAACCGCCGGAGCTGGAGCATGTATCGCGCTTGCTTCTGACATTCGCATTGCGAGTGAAGAGGCAAAGATCGCTTTCCTGTTTGTGAAGGTGGGACTTGCAGGCACAGACATGGCTGCGTCGTATCTTCTGCCGCGCGTCGTGGGACTCTCGAAAGCGACCGAATTGCTTTTCACGGGAGACTTCATCAGCGCCACCGAAGCCGAACGCATCGGACTCTATAATCGAGTGGTCGCTGCGGGAGATCTTTCGACCACGACTCGCGACTTCGCACGACGGCTCGCTCGTGGTCCTGCGTTCGGGCTGGCGAAGACGAAGGAGATGCTCAACCGTGAGCTGCATATGAACCTGCAAACGGCGCTGGAAAGCGAAGCACAGGCACAGGCGATCTGCATGCAACACCCGGACTATCGTGAAGCGTACGAGGCGTTTGTCGCAAAGAGAGAGGCCAAGTTTCGGTAAATGGACCGCTTAATCAATCAACTTCCCTTCTTCAATCCCGAACACCAAAATCTCGCGCAAACCGTCGCGCAATTCGTCGCAGACGAAATCGAGCCACGCGCCGCAAGCGAAGAAGATGTGGAAGGCACTGCCAGGCAATTCGTGAGTCTTTTAGCAAGCACTGGCCTGCTAAAGTTTGCGGTCGCGGAGACAAAACTCGACATCCGCGCGCTCTGTTTGATTCGCGAGGCGCTTGCGTATTCATCGTCGCTCGCGGATCTGGCATTTGTAATGCAGGGTCTCGGGACGTACGCGATCAGCCAGGCCGCGCCGGACCACGTGCGTGAGTTTTGGTTGTCGCGTGCCGCGAACGGAAAGGCGATCGCCGCGTTCGCGCTGACTGAACCAGACGCGGGATCAGATGTCGCTGCGATTCAGACCACAGCGCAGCGCGACGGCGAAACATACGTCATCGACGGTCGCAAGCGTTTCATATCAAACGCGGGTATCGCCGACTTCTATACCGTGTTTGCAAAAACAGGAACGCGCGATGACGGCCGCGCCACGCTTTCGGCGTTCGTGGTCGGGTCAAAGATGCAGGGATTCAGCGTGGCCCAGCGCACGCCGCTGATGGCCCCTCATCCGATCGGCGAGATAGTATTCAGCGGATGCCGCGTGCCCGCCGAAGACATGGTTGGAAACGAAGGCGACGGATTTAAGCTGGCGATGGAAACGCTCGACACGTTTCGCGCAAGCGTTGGCGCGGCGGCGTGCGGCATGGCCCGGCGGGCACTCGACGAAGCGGTTCGTTATGCTTCAGCACGCAAACAGTTCGGCCGTTTTCTTGCTGAACATCAACTGGTCCAGGCAAAACTCGCCGACATGATCACAGAGCTCGACGCGGCGCGACTTCTTGTCTACCGCGCGGCTTATGCAAAAGACACAAGCACCACTCGCGTTACTCGCGAAGCAAGCGAGGCGAAGTTATTCGCCACCGAAGCCGCCGGACGAATCATCGACCGCGCCGTCCAGATTCACGGCGGCGCGGGCCTCGTCAGCGGCGCCGTCGTCGAGCGCCTCTATCGCGACGTACGCGCCCTGCGCATCTACGAAGGCACATCGGAAATCCAGCAGCTCGTCATCGCCGGCCAGCTTTTAAAGGAACACTGAAGTGCACAAAAAGCACAAAAGATGAAGATCAACATCATTGGCGGGGGGCCAGCGGGGTTGTATTTCGCGATCCTGATGAAGAAGGAGGATGCTTCGCATCAGATCAGGATTTTTGAGCGGAATGGGCCGGATGATACGTTTGGATGGGGCGTTGTTTTTTCCGGAAAGACGTTGGCGAATTTACGCGCGGCCGATGCGGAGTCTCATGCCGAGATCACGAGGGAATTTGAGGCGTGGGACAATGTGGACGTAGTTCATCGAGACACGAAGATTTCGATTCATGGGAATAGTTTTTCAGGAATTCAACGACTCCGGTTACTCAAGATTCTTCAGCGGCGCGCCGAGGAATTGGGAGTCGAGATCGAGTTTCGGAATGAGAGACACGATGTCGAAGCGCTGCGGAATGATTGCGATCTGCTGTTAGCAGCCGACGGAGTAAACAGCACGGTCCGTTCGCGCTACGCGGAACAGTTTCAACCCGAACTCGACTTTCGTTCGAATCGGTACATCTGGTACGGCACGAACCAACTCTTTCATGGTCTAACACTCACCTTTCGTGAAAACGAAGCCGGCGTCTTTGCCGCGCATTCGTACAAGTTCAATTCGTCTACAAGCACGTTCATCGTCGAGTGCGATCCGCAAACGTGGGAGAAAGCAGGTTTCGCACACATGAGCGACGAACAGACACGCGAATATGTCGGTAAGGTCTTCGCGCCTGATCTAGCTGGACATCCGTTGCTTTCAAACAACTCAAAGTGGATCAATTTTCTGTTGGTCAAAAACAGGAACTGGTTCTTCGAGAACGTCGTGCTTATCGGAGACGCACTGCACACCGCGCACTTTTCCATCGGCTCCGGTACCAAGCTCGCGATTGAAGACGCGATCGCGCTTGCTGAGTCTTTTCAGCAAACATCAGACGCTCTGAGTCACTTCACGGCACAGCGTCGACCTGTGATTCAGGACTACCAGGCCGCGGCTTTTGAAAGCATGCGTTGGTTTGAGAACGCATCGAAGTACATGCACCTCAGCCCGCTGGAACTCGCTTATAGTTTAATGACTCGCAGTGGAAGAGTTAGCTATGAGGATTTGAAACGGCGAGATCCCGATTTTATAAGCCAATATGAAGCCACGGATCTCACGGATAGAAGCCGCGGATCCGTCAAAAATCCGCGTTAATCCGCGGTCCAAAGCGGTGGCTCAAGGCGGCGGCGTCCGTCATCAACAGTCGCGATGCCCGGTTCATCGAGATCGACTCGGTCCCACAACTTGCAGGTAACAGGTCGATGCGCCTGGTCCAGCGCTTCGCAATAGTTCGTGTAAGTGCAACGACGCACTTCATCACCGCGACCAAGCCTTACCTTCACGAACCAATCCGGATCAGCGAGCGCCTGCCGCGCCATGCCGACGATGTCAGCCTGGCCCAGACGTAGAATTTCCTCGGCTTGCTCGAACGTTGAAATCCCGCCGGTCGCAACTATCGGCGTTTGAAATCCGGCGCCATTCACAGCCTGCTTGATTGATGCGACGAGCGGAACGGTCCGTCCGAATGGACCAGTCTCGTCAGAAAGGACGGTCGGCATACATTCGTATCCACTCTGGCCCGTGTACGGATAAACCGCCTGGCCCACCTTCGGCTGTTGCGCATCTTCAAACTTCCCACCTTTGGACAGTGACAAAAAGTCGAACCCGGCCGCAGCGAATTCCTTCGCATAGTAGATCGCGTCTTCGACCCGACTCCCGCCTGCGATAACCTCGTCAGCCAGAAACCGAACACCCACGACGTAATCGTTTCCGACGCGGTTGCGCACCTCACGATAAACTTCGAGCGGCAAGCGCACGCGATTCTCTCGCGATCCACCGTAACCATCGGCGCGATCGTTCTGCGCACTCAAAAATCCCGCCATCGTGTACGCATGCGCGTAGTGAAGCTCGACACCATGAAACCCAGCTTCGCGCGCCCGGTTCGCAGCCGCCGCGAAGATCGCAGGCAATTCATTCGGCAACTCGCGAATGTGCTTCAGGTCCATATCCGTGACGCGCTCGCGATAGCCGTACAAAAGCGCTTCCAACTCGCGTGGTCTAAGGACCGCAGTCACAACTTCATCGCTCGCATTCTGCAAAAACTCGCGGACCAAAGCCACTGATGCTGATAGCCAAAGGCGGTCATTCGTGACGTCCGCTAACGCACCACGATGGTGCTCGTCAATTTGCAGAAAACGTTGGAAATATTTTTCCTTCTCGGGTCGACGCTTCACCGCGAGAAAATCGATGATCTGAATGAACAGCAGCGTCTGCCCCTCACTCGCTTCCCGCACAGCCTCGACCAGCTTGCGCAGCCCATCTATAAACCGATCGTCACCAATGCGAAGCAGCGGTCCACTCGGAATGTCGCGCACGCCAGTCGCCTCGACCACGAGCACACCCGGACGGCCTTCCGCGAACCGTCGATACCAGTCGAGATTCTGCTGAGTGACAAATCCATCCTCCGTGGCGCGCCACGGCACCATCGCGGGCACCCACGTGCGGCTCCGAGCTTCGAGACTACCGATGGCAACCGGACTATAAAGTCGAGACCCGGCTGCTTCTTCCGCCGCCGGCCAGCGAGTCTCGAGTATTTGGTGTTTGATTGGGTTAGCGAACTTCCACATTTCCTTCAACAGATTACACGGATTACGCGGATAACAGTAATCTGTTAAATTAACCTCAGGTGAGGAGGAGCCGTTCTTGTCTGATGACCTACTGAAGTGGCGCAGCGAATTTCCGATTCTGGATAAAACCGTCTACCTGATTTCGCACAGTCTCGGAGCCATGCCGAAGGCGACTTACGAGCGCCTTCACGAGTACGCCGACATGTGGGCGACGCGAGGCGTGCGCGCGTGGGCCGAGGGCTGGTGGGAAATGCCTGTGAGTGTCGGCGACGAGGTTGGACGCATCATCGGCGC
The DNA here is from genome assembly GCA_035571655.1 of Pyrinomonadaceae bacterium. Lineage (GTDB taxonomy): Bacteria > Acidobacteriota > Blastocatellia > Pyrinomonadales > Pyrinomonadaceae > PSRF01. Next base: position 12,734 of record DATNCH010000166.1, on the reverse strand, counting down.
CGATCCGGGCAGCGTCGTCATGCACCAAAACGTCTCCATCTGCCAGTCGCTGGTGCTTTCGTGTCTCGAGCCGACGCCACAGCGAAACAAGATCGTCTATTCAGAACTCAACTTCCCTTCCGTGATGTACGTCTACGAAGCGCACGCGCGCGATGGAAAGTTGAAAATCGAAACCGTCCCATCTGACGACGGAATCACCGTACCGCTGGAACGAATGCTCGCTGCAATCGACGAGACGACGCTGCTCGTTCCCTTCTCGCACGTTCTTTTCAAGAGCGCGTTTTTGCAGGATGCAAAAGCCATCATCGATCGAGCACACGAAGTCGGCGCGATGGTCGTGCTCGATACTTATCAATCCGCAGGCACGATTCCGTTTAGCGTAAAAGAGCTCAACACGGATTTTGCAACCGGCGGTTCGGTGAAGTGGCTCTGCGGTGGTCCAGGTGCGGGTTATCTTTACGTCAGACCCGACCTGCAAACAAAACTCGAACCCAAAACCACCGGCTGGATGGCCCACGAGAAGCCTTTTGCTTTCGACACGAACATGCGTTACGCGGATAACATCTGGCGTTTCTTACACGGCTCGCCCGCGATCCCGGCGCTCTACGCCGCACAATCCGGATACACGATCATCAACGAGATCGGCGTGGACAAGATTCGCGAGAAGAGCATGCGCCAGACGAGTTATCTGATCGAACTCGCAGAGGAAGCTGGATTCAAAGTCACGAGTCCAAAGGACGTGCGGCAACGCGCCGGCACGGTTACAGTCGCACACGAACACGCCGGTGCCGTCGCGAAAGAACTCATTCGCCGAGAGTTCATCATCGACTACAGACCAGGCGCGGGCATTCGTATCTCGCCACACTTCTACACTACCGACAACGAGCTGGAACTTGTGATCAGAGAAATGAAAAAGATCGGCGAATCTGAAAGTTATCGAGCACACGAGACGGCGGGAGCTGCTTTTTAATGTCCAAGGATTACGGCGACAATCCGCCGCTTTCATACAACAAGTACCTTCGGGTCCAGGATCTCATCAACCTTCAGGATTGCCTGTCGAGTCCCGTACATCACGACGAACTGCTATTCATCACAGTTCATCAGGCTTACGAACTCTGGTTCAAACAGATTCTTCACGAACTCGATGCCGCGATCATGTTGTTGGAAGAAGATCGTGTACCGGCCGCCACGCGCGCGTTGAAACGCATCGTCGAGATTGAGAAGTTGCTGGTCAACCAGATTCACATTCTCGAGAGCATGACGCCGATCAGTTTTCTCGTGTTTCGCGATCAGCTCAATCCGGCGAGCGGTTTTCAGTCGATGCAGTTCCGCGAGATCGAGATCTCTTCAGGACTGAAAGACAAGAACATTGTTCGTGAGTTTTCCACTGACGAGTTCGCGCATGAGCGCCTGAAAGCGCGAATGGAAAAACCTTCACTCGCCGAATCTTTCTATGGCCTGCTCCAGCGACGTGGCTTGAACGTACTCGAGATCCTCACACACTTCGAGGAACTCTACGAAGAATTTCAACTCACCGAAGCAATGCTCGAATACGACGAGTATTTTTCACTTTGGCGTTCGCATCACATCAAGATGGTTGAGCGCATGGTCGGCGCGAAACGCGGCACCGGCGGATCGGAAGGTATCGGTTACCTCAAGACCACGCTCGACAAGAAATTCTTCCCCGAGCTTTGGGAAGCACGCACCTATCTCGACATCACTCACGGAGAAGGTGGTTGTCCGTTTGCACACTGACCCAGAGGAAAGGTAATGGAACACGAGAGACGATCGGCGCCACGCGCAAGGGTGAAATTACAAGCCCGGTGGGAAGGTGCTCTCTCTCGCGAGAATGCGACAGTTACGGATATCAGCCGCAGTGGGTGTTTCGTGCTCACCGGCGGCAAGGTTGACATGAAGGAACTCGTCTGGCTCGAGATTCACCTTACGGAGCACCAGGTCGTGAACTTCTGGGCGGAAGTGGTTGACCAGGCGTCTGAAATCGGGTTTGCGTTGAAGTTCAATTCGAGCAGCCCGGAGGATGAGGCGACGTTGGCCAAGTACTTAGAAGGAATCTTTCAAGGGAAAAAAGTTTAGCCACAAAAAGGCACAAAAGGCACACAAACAGAAAAAACTGATTATGTGCTTTTTGTGCCTTTGTGTACTACCTTCTGCGTTCTAAATCGTAATCACGCAGGCGGCGGTAGAGTGTTGACGGAGAGATACCGAGGATCTCGGCGGTCTTGCCTCTGTGCCAGCCTGTCTGTTCGAGAGCGGCGAGAATTTGTTGGCGCTCCACTTCACGGAGTGAGCCAGGCGCCGCCGAAACAGCCGCCGCAGCCGGCGCGTCACCCACGATCGCAGACGGCGCCGCGCTCGCCAACGCTGGTCCAACTGCCGGTCGCGTAACCTCAGGTGGAAGCTCTGACAACGTGATCCGCCCGTTGTTCGACAGAATCACCGCACGTTCCAAACAGTTCTTCAATTGCCTCACGTTGCCCGGCCAACCGTACGCACGCAACGCATTGAACGCTTCTTCCGTCAATTCCGGCGTATGCGTGCCCGCAACCCGCTTGAGCAGATAACGCGCGAGCGGTTCGATGTCTTCTGGTCGCTCTCGGAGCGGCGCAAGACTGATCTGAAATCCGTTGATCCGGTAAAGCAGGTCGGATCGAAACACGCCATCATTAACCACGGCATCGAGGTTTCGATTCGTAGCAGCAACGATGCGTACATTCACTTCGACTTTCCGCACACCACCAACTCTGAAAAACGTCCGCGTCTCGATCGCCCGCAAGAGTTTTGCTTGCAACTGCGCCGGCAACTCGGTCACTTCATCGAGAAAAAGCGTGCCACCGTCAGCCAATTCGATTAGACCAAGCTTTCTGCCCTTCGCACCCGAGAACGCCCCTGCCTCGTAACCAAACAACTCCGACTCGAGCAACGATTCCTGGAACGCCGCGCAGTTGAGATCGACAAATGAAGCTTCAGAACGACTCGACAAACGATGAATCGCGTGCGCCACGAGCTCTTTTCCCGTCCCCGATTCGCCGGTGATCAGCACTGACGCTTCCGACGGCGCCACACGCTCGATCAAACGTATCGCTTCCTTCATGACTTCCGACACAGAAACGATCTCCGGCAACGCCGACTGCCGCGCAAGCTGCTCGCGCAGACGGACGTTGTCGACGCGTAGCTTTCGCTTGTCCGCAGCTTGCCGCACGCGAACGTCGAGCTCGGTGATGCTGTATGGCTTCGTGAGGTAATCGTAAGCACCAAGCTTCATCGCCTCGACGGCGGTTTCCACCGTCGCCTGGCCAGTCAGCATGATCACTTCAGGCGGGTTCGGACGTTGATAAACGCGTCGAAGGAGTTCCATGCCATCCATTCGTGGCATGTTGATGTCGCACAATAGAACGTCGACGTTGCTCTCTTCGAGCTTGCGCAGCGCAGCCTCACCATCAGGCGCCGCCTGCACGCGATAACCAAGCCTCTCCAATTCCTTCTGCAGAACAAGCCGAAGGTTGGCCTCATCTTCTGCGATCAGAATTCGTGCCTGCTGTTGCTCACTCAAACTGTCTGTTCCTCGTTTAGTTTCACGGCGGAAAGGGTAATCGTAAATGTGGTGCCGGCTCCCACTGCTGACTGCACATCAAGGGTGCCGCCATGCTCCGTTAAGATACCATAACATACGGCGAGCCCGAGACCTGTTCCTCGTCCAATCTCTTTCGTGGTGAAGAACGGCTCGAAGATCTTCGGCAGATTTTCCGGCGGTATTCCGATGCCCGTGTCGCTGACTTCGATGATCACTTTGTCCTCATCGTTGCGACCGACAATCATCAGCGTGCCGCTCTCACCCATCGCATCGAGCGCGTTCGTCGCCAGCGCGATCACGGCCTGTTGTAACTGACCCGGATCGCCTGACACCGGCAACAGATCGTGGGCGATTTCGATCTTGAAATCGACGGCCGAACTTCGCTTCTGATGCGAAAGCAGACGAAACGCGGAGCGAATCACATCGGCGAGGTTGATCGTCACGTGGTCAGAAGTGCGCGTGCGACTGAAATCGAGCAGACCCATCGTGATGCTCTTACAACGAAACGCCTCGCTCCGGATTAGCCCGAGATACTCGCGCAGATCTTCGAGCGCTGTCGAACCGTCGAATGCGCCTTCGTTGACGCGCGCTTCGAGTGACTCAGCGCAAGCCGAGATTGTTGCGAGCGGATTGTTGATTTCGTGGACCACTCCGGCGGCAAGACGCCCGACAGCCGCCAGCTTCTCAGCACGTGCAATCGCGCGATTGGCTTCGACTTGATCGGTAACTTCTTCGCCGACCGTAATGACGTGGCTGACGTTGCCGGTGTTATCAGCCCACATCGGGATCTTGCTGATGACCCAGTGCCGGATGTCGCCTTTCGTCGATGGAGTCTCCTGTTCGATGCGTTCGATCTCACCGCTCTCGAAGACGCGTTCGAACTCTTCCTCCAGCATGTCGCGCGGTTGGCGAGTGAGCACCTGGAAAACATTCTTGCCGAGCACTGAACCACGCGGGATACCGAGCTCTCCGAGTTCGCGGTTGCGGTTCCACGCAACCACACGGTACTCGCGGTCGATCGCGTAGAGAGACAACGGCAAGCTGTCGACAATCGCTTCGATCAAGCGCTTCTGCGCTTCGCTCTCTGCGGTTCGTTTCTCGACTTCGCGAGCGAGACTTAGCGACGTTTCGCGTGAGGCCTGGTAGAGCGAACAGATGTGCGCTGCCAGCGACGTCTGTTGTGCAGCAGCGTCGATCAAACGTTGCTCGGTCTCGCCACACTGTTCGCGCAGATCGAACGCTACGATCAAGGCGCCCTGTGCCCGTCCTGCGAATCGAAAAGGCGCGACATACTCGGCCTTGTGGATGTCGTCGTCAAGCAGAAACTTGTTCGCGTCGGTGATGAACAACGAGTTCGCAGACTCTCCCGAGCGCAGCCACTCCTGGAGTGCTTCGCTGTTCAGCAAAGACGGATCGTCGGCACTACCTTCGCGATCGAAAACGCAGAGCGCTTGTCTGTCACGGCGGACAGTTACGTACGTCGCACAAAGCGAGGCGTCGAGGGCTTCGTAGGTCGCACCCGCGACACGCCGGACCAACTGCTCGGGCTCCAGCGCGCGCAGGAGTCCACGACCGATGTCGGAAAGAAACCTGAGTTCACGATTGACGCCGATGAGCGCCCATTCGCGTTGCGACGTGCGTACGTGAAGACTGACGCGCGACAATAATTCACCGGGCGTGGACGGCTTAGTAATGTAGTCGTCAGCGCCCGCTGTGAATGCCTGGACCTTGCGCTCTTCGTCGTCGCTGTCAGACAGCGCGATGATCGGTAACTTGCTGGTTAAGGGTTGTGCGCGAAGCAGCTTGCAGAGCGCGAGACCGTCGACGCCCGGCATCTCGAGATCGAGTGCGACGAGATCGCAACGCACGCCCTTGAGGACGCGCAGCGCAGAACCGGCTTCGGTCGCGGTCACGACACGATATTGCGCAGTCTCGAAGATGTCGCGCAGACGCTCGCGTGCAGCCGCGTCGTCGTCAACTATTAAGAGTGTTGCATTATGATTTTCGGCGGGAGCAACCATGCCTTCAGCGATTGAAAGCGATGAGTGCTGGAGATGTCAAGATTTTGTCTGGACAGGATACAAATCCTGTCTAACTGATGCCGACGGCATGCGCTCCAGGCGATGGCTCGATTTCACCCGGTACATGGCCGAATCTGCCGCAATTACAAGCTGGTCGAGCGTTTCGCCGTCGATCCCGAACGTCGCCGTCCCCACGCTGATGCCAACCCGCGCCGATCGATTCTTTCCCACCGCGAGTGAGAACTTCGAAACCGCCGTCTCGATGCGGTTGCACAGCTCTTCCACCTGCGCGCCAACGACTTCCTGAACGAGCGCTACAAATTCATCACCACCGCTACGCGCGAGAAAATCGTACTCGCGCAACTGCCCCTGGATGATATGCGCCACTTCGCGTAGCATCTTGTCCCCCGCTTTGTGACCGTACGTGTCATTCACATTCTTGAACTCATCGAGATCAAGCATCACGACCTGAAACGCACGATCCGTCCGACGCGCGCGCGCCGCCTCTTCTTCAAAACGCAACGAGAGATAACGCGCGTTCGGCAATCCAGTGAGTTGATCTGTTAACGCTTTCGACTCCGCCTCAGCATGTTGCATCGCATTGCCGAGCGCGTCGGACGCCAGTCGCGTCACTGTCTCGAGTAGCCGCATGTGATCGTTCGTATATTGGTCGAGCTCTGTCGAGTAAACCGAAAGCGCGCCCAGCAAGACGTCGTCTTTGAACAAGGGCAGCGACGCCATCGAGCGATACTTGATCCCAGCGTCAGGATTGGTGTCTGCAAAATCGAGACTCGGATGAAGCTGATTGACTGCCCTGCGATTCGCGAGGGCAAAGCCCGTCACACCCTCTCCCAATTTGATGCAACGCCCGGCCAGCTTCTGTGCATGCTTGCCGGCGACGTGACGTGCCGTCGCATAACCTTTTGCGTCGTCGTAAAAATAGACGATGCAAGTGTCGAATGGCACCACGTGACCGACTTTGTCGACGAGTATCTCCAGAGTGTGCTCGACGTTCAGAGACGTTCCGAACGTGCGAGCAATCTCGTACAAAGCATAGACTTCGCGATGCGCTTTCTTGATCTGATCGTAGGCGACGTAAGAGCCACGCTCGCGCGTCTGTGCCATGTCGATCGTGCTGAGTTGAATGGGTGGCTCGGTCGCGTAGTTGGCAGGTTGATGCTGTAGACCAAGCCTTTCGATCTCGGCATCGAATCGCGGCAGGTGTTTGATGAACTGTTCGACCACCATGGGATCGAAATGAATTCCCGACCCGCGCAGCAGCAACGCGGTTGCTTCGTCGAGAGTCATACCGCGTCGAAACGGTCGGTCCTCACGAACTGAATCAAAGCAATCGACCACGGAGATTATGCGCGCGGTGATGGGGATCTGTTCGCCGCGGAGCTTGTCTGGATAGCCGCGACCGTCCCACTGTTCGTGGTGATGCCTGATGATGGGAATCACCGGATATGGAAAATCAACACGGCCGAGGATTTGCGCTCCTACGACCGTGTGAATCTTCATCTTCTCAAACTCTGCCGGCGTTAACGGTCCAGGCTTGTTCAGGATGTGCGGTGGCACCGCGAGTTTGCCGATGTCGTGTAGCAGCGCGCCCGCTTTTAGCGCCGCGATGTCGTCGGCTGAGAGTCCAAATACTTCGCCCATGCCGGCCGCGTAAATCTGCACGCGCCGGACGTGACAATGTGTGGTTTGATCTTTAGCGTCGATAGCCGTGGCTAAAGCTTCAGCAGTCGCGAGATGTAGTTCGCTCAGCGCTGCGACCTCGTGAGTCTTCGATTGCAGACGAGCTCGCGCGCTGCGGTAAAGCAGGTAAGTTGAAAGGATCGAGATTGGAGCGAGAAGAAGATAAGGAAGCAGAAACTTTCCGTAGATCAGTTCAAGTGCAATTGGAATAACAAGTAACGTCCATAAGATCCAGAGTTGATTTGTTAACCACCAGTGTGAAAGCGAGTCGCGCAGAGAAAGGCCCACCGCCGAGTGGCGGGGTGCCGGAGACAGAGCTGGGAGCAACTCAGCTCCATCTCCGACGAATTGGGCAAGGGGCAGCCCCCGCAAGGGCTGCCGTGCTGGGTGAGATGTTTCACTGCTATTCGTTGTCATAGAACCGTGCGGCTACGGGCCCCGTGCGGAGAGCCCGCGAAGCCTGAGGCTTCTGAGCCGCGTCGTGCCTAAGTTCAATTGTCGTGCCGCTACAAAATCTAATGATTCTCAATCTTTTCAAACTGTGTCTTCATTTTGACAAGTCAGATTGAGAACTTCGGTCAAGCTGGGTTAAGGTGACGCGTCAATCATGGCAGCACAAGTCGGCTACATCGATCTGTTACGCAGGAACCGCAGTTTCAGACAACTGTGGCTCGGGCAGGTCGTCAGTCAGATGGGCGACTGGTTTAATACCATCGCGCTCTACACAATCATCCTGCAACTCACCGGGTCGGGTCGCGACGTTGGTTTGCTTCTGGTCGCGCGGTTCGTTCCGAGTTTTTTATTTGGACCGATCTCGGGTGTCGTCGCTGACAGATTTAGCCGTCGCACGATCATGATCGTGTCTGATATGTTGCGGGCTGTTGTTGTCCTGGGGTTTCTGCTTGTCCGTCGCGCGGATCAGTTGTGGATCGTTTACGTGTTGACGGTCTTTCAGCTAGGCCTTTCCACTTTCTTCGAACCCGCGAAGACGGCCGCGATTCCATCGATCGTGGAGGATCGTGAACTGGTTGCGGCGAATGCGATCTCGTCGGTGACGTGGTCTGCAATGCTGACCATCGGAGCGGCAATCGGCGGCATAATCACCGACGCATATGGCACAAACGTCGCTTTCGTTCTCGATGCTGCAACCTACCTTGTGTCAGCGGCTTTAATCGCCAGCATACGTGTTCCGAAACGCGCGAAGAGGCCGCGCCAGAAACTCTCGTTGGGTCGCATCCTGGGAATAACCGCGACCATCGAGGGCATCAGATACGTCAAGGATCGCCCGCGCGTCCTGGCTTACCTGCTGGTTAAACCAGCGTGGGGACTCGGCGGGGGCATACTCACGCTGCTGGCTGTTTTTGGTGAACGAGTCTTCCCGGTGGGCAAAGGCGCTGCGGGTGGAATCGGCGTTCTTTTTGCCGCGCGTGGAATCGGAACGGCCGTCGGGCCGATTGTGGCGCGTCGCATTGCGGGCGAAGGCGAGCGTCGCATGCAAATCAGCATTGGAATTGCGTTTCTGATTGGCGGCGTTTTTTACGTGGCGTTCGGCAGTGCGACGAGTCTGATGTTTGCGCTGATCGTGCTGGGAATAGCGCATTGCGGCGGTAGTATTCTGTGGGTTTTCTCGACCGTGATGTTGCAACGCTCGGTCGCGGATAATTTTCGTGGGCGTGTTTTCGCGGCTGAGTTGGCGCTCTTGACGTTGACTATGGCAGCATCGAACTACGCGACCGGTGAACTTCTGGATCGCTTTCGTATTTCACCAAGGATCGTCACGATCGGCATCGGAATCTTGTTCATGATGCCCGCGTTTACGTGGTTTTTGACTCAGCGTTGGTGGGATCGTGAAGAAAAGTATGCGGACAAAGATCGGAGTTATGGGGTCGGCAGCGCCCGAGAGTTCGCGGCTGGAGATCGGGAATACTCTAGTCGCGAAAGCTGAGGGGCTGGCTCGAGTCATTGCTGAACAAGACGTCGTGCTGCTTACCGGCGCGACGACGGGAATCGTTTACGTTGTCGGAAAGACAGCGCACGACGCCGGTTGTTTTCACATCGGAATCTCGCCCGGCGCCAACGAACGCGAACACGTGGAGCAATACAAGTTGCCGGTCGATGCCTGCGACGCGCTGGTCTACACGGGTTTCGGCTTGAAAGGACGAAACGTGGTGCTCGTGCGATCGTCCGACATTGTTTTGTTCGTCGCGGGCGCGATGGGCACGCTCAATGAGTTCACCATCGCCTATGACGAAGGAAAGATCATCGGCTGCCTGACGGGAACAGGTGGCGTGGCGGATGAGTCGGAGTATCTGGTGCAGAAATTTGGAAAACGCACTACGACGGCGCGCGTGTTTCACAACGACGATCCTAAACGTCTGATTGACGATTGCCTGAACAGTTTCAAGAGCTAATGGATGCAGAGAAAACGATTTTCGCGCCGTACGTCGATCAGGCGGTCGCCGAGTCTGACTTCGACAACGAGATCTGGCAGCGATGTCAGCCCGTTGAGATTGTTCTTCTGTGGTCAGGCGAACCTGCGGCGCTCACGCGGCACGCTGAGGCCAGGCTCTGCTGGTCCAACGAAGCGCTGCATGTGCGCTTTGCCGGTGCACAGCAGGAACCGTTGGTAGTATCTACAAATCCTGTGACCGAGAAGAAAACGTTGGGCCTCTGGGACCGCGATGTCTGCGAGATTTTCCTTGCTCCAGATTTGGAAAACCCTTCGCGGTATTTTGAGTTTGAGGCGGCTCCCACGGGTGAGTGGGTTGACCTCGGAATCACATTGACGTCCAACGGGAGAGAGACTGACTGGGACTTCGCCTCAGGCTTCACGACTGCCGCAAAGCTCGAGCACGGCCAGTTGTTTGTTGGAATGAGGATTCCGTGGAGTGAAGTTATTCCGAAGCCACAGGCCGGCGACAGGTGGGGAGTAAATGTATTTCGGTGCGTCGGCCCGGAAACACCCGATCGCTACCTCGTCTGGCGACCCACACACACTCCGGAACCCGCCTTCCACGTCCCCGAAGCCTTCGGCTCGCTGCGCTTTTTATAGAGAGTTTCCTCGCAAAGACGCAAAGAAGAATCCGTTCTTTGCGCCTTTGCGTCTTTGCGAGGAAATCTTTTATCAAGCAATGGGTTGGTGTCTCATCACCTCCCCTACATATTTCTCGAAACTCACCCGATCCGCCTCACTTATCTCCAGGATCCGCGCGCCAATCAAATACCCGGTATCGTCCTCCAGGCCCTCGTACCTGACGGCCGCAACCTTCATCTCCACTGGCCCAGTCGGAAGGTCAAGCTTAACGTGCAGCTTTCGATCGGCCCCGGCGAGATAGTGTTCGCCAATGCGGATTGCGGGAACAATCAATGCGAGTCCCGTGGTGCTGACGTCCAGCGTGTGGCCATCAAGCGTCGGAAGCCGGCGAGCGCCATTCAAACTTACTCTCGGATCCGCCAGGCTCAGTGTGAAGCTCAGGCGCGCTCGCACACGTCTGGAACCTCGCCGATTTCCAATAAAACGGCGCAGACGTGACACGATTCTCCTGGGCAATTCCGACATTCTTTAAATAATCTCGGACCAAGTTGAGGAAGGGCACAGATCGGGAAGCGATTGGGGGCGTTCGCAAGGCCATTCTAGAGAACCTGCTTGCAACGACGCAACAGTTTAATTCTTGACGACGAGCGGTTTGCCGCCTACGTCTCCACTTCGCACGCCGGAAGCGTCGAGGTAGAACGAAAGCCGGCCCATGCGCCCGTATTGAATGGGTTCTGCGGTGGCGTACCACGACTTGCCATCGGTTGCGCGAAAAACCTGAAAGCGATAGCCAGTGGATTCGGTTCCTTCAATATCCTTCGGGACGAGCCCCGCCGCGACGAGTTCTGCCATGTTGCCGAACAAGCCATTGTGGCTCTGGCTGTAGACCACCTGTGCGAGGGTGATACGCGTCAGCAGGTCCTGAACGTCGGAATGGTGAGCATTGATACGAGCTTCAAAGAAGAACTTCTTGCCTTGTTTTTTGACGAGTGCAAGGCTGTCTTTATCGCCGATAACCCACGCGTTGTCGAGCTTCATCAACGCTATGGGTTCCGTCGTTTCTTTTCCGTCCGGGCTCGGAACCTTCAGAAAAACCGCTGCCGTATCTCCGCTGATCTGTTCGCCCGTTATGAAGTCCTGACCTTGAATTTTTTCACCGACAGCAGATGCCATCTTTTCAAAGTCAGGCTGCAGGTCGGCAAGCTCCTGCTGCGAGAGACCTTCGAGAGCGTAACGATAGATGGACATGTCGAAGGCCTCGCGAAACTTCTTGTCGCGCATGAGCCTGTAGAAGTCGCGCGTGACTTCGGTGGGTGTGCGTGGTGTTTGCGCCAACGCTGTTGAGAAGAACAGTGGAATCAACAAAAGCGGGGTAATGATTCGGATTCTCATGGTAATGGCGTATCTCTGCGGCCCTTTGCGTATATCTCTGCGGCCCTCTGCGTATCTCTGCGCTCTCTGCGTTAACACAATTTTTGACGCAGAGGACGCAGAGATACGCAGAGGGCCGCAGAGAAGTCGCTAGTTGTCATTGCTCTCGACGAGCGACCGCACCGGGTTTCAGAACCAGCTCTCGTCCGACGAGATATAGCAGAATCGTGAGCAACAGAAACGGAATCATGCCCAACACGTCTGAATTCGGGCCTTCGAAGAACGGATTGTGATGGAGTGCCCACTCTTCAAACCCTTTGAGCCAGTTCGCAATGTTCTCCTTCAGGTTCAGGAAGGCGAAGATCACGCCGGCCAATGTTGCTCCGGCAATGTAACCGGAGGCGAGCAGCACGCCGGGACTCTTGTCCGTCTCGGCAGCCATCTGTTCCTCCGTCAAACGAAGATTCTCGGGCTTCTTGCGCAGGTATTTGTCCACCAGCCAACGCACTGCGCCGCCAACGAATATCGGCGCCGAAGTCGAAATCGGCAGGTACACACCCACAGCAAATGCGAGCGAGGGCACGCCGCTCAACTCGAGCACAATCGTGATCATCACTCCGAGCAGCACCAGCCCCCACGGGAGTTCTCGACTCAGGATTCCCTTGATGATGTAAGACATCAAGGTCGCCTTCGGAGCCGTAAACTTCGCGACCGTGTTGTTTGTTCCCGGTACTTTGTCGTAGATGCCGTTGATGCCGGGGTCAGCGAGGTAGACCGGCACTCCCTGATCGTTCACCAGATAACGGCCGGCCGGTCCGTAATCGGTGCTCGTCTTATGGACCACGTAATACGAGTTGCTATCGGAGCCTGCCTGGCCTCCGTGCAATCTTTCCTGCTTCGGTTGATCACCACTCATCACAAACTGATCGCGACTAAACTTGTAATCTGCCGGAAAGCTGAAGTCCTTAGTCTGAGCAACCGGGACATAAACACTGCCTGATTGATTCATCGCCAG
>DATNCH010000165.1:0-5809 GCA_035571655.1 Pyrinomonadaceae bacterium | reverse complement strand
TCAGCCGCACCGCCGCCGCCACGTTGTACAGCGCACTCCCGGGCGTTAACTGATCCGCGAACCACAACCGCTGCTGCGCATACGACAGCGGCAACTCGCCTTCGCGCACGCCACGTTTGAGCGGTGGCAGCGTCACTCCCTCCGCTGCCTGCAATTGCACCTCGATCTCCGTTGCCAATCCGCGCACCGTCGGCTGTGCAAACAGACTCCGCACCGGCAATTGCACCTGCAACGCTTCTCGCACTCGCGACATCACCTGCGTCGCCAGCAGCGAGTGACCGCCCAATTCGAAGAAGTTTGCCGTCACGCTCAATTCTCTAACCCCAAGCACCTCGCTCCAGATGCCTGCGAGCACTTCCTCCACGGGCGTTCGCGGCAAACTAAGCTCACCGTCAGAAACAATCTCCGGCGCGGGGAGCGACTGGCGATCGATTTTGCCGTTAGGCATTAGCAGCAACTCTTCCAAAGGCACGAACGCGCTTGGGACCATGTGCTCAGGCAGTTTTTGTTTTAGAAAATCGCGTACTTCACGTATCACTTCGGCGGGGCTATTCCAGGCAGGCTTGCGAATGAGCGAGAACTTTTTATTCCGCTCGCGAACTGACTTCTGTGAGGGACGCACGGCGTAGACTTTGTACAGCTTTGTATCCGCAAGGACCTGATCCTGCTCGATGGCTAGTTCAAAGCCGTTGCTTCTAAGGAGGTCCGTGATCTGTTCCAGTCGCTGCTCACGGTCTTCCACTTCGACAACCACCTGCTTAATCTTGGCCCAGTCTGACGGCACGATCCCCTGCAGCACGTGCAACTCACTGTTCTCCGCATCGATCTTCAGTAAGTCGATCTGCTCCACGCCTTCTTCGGCAATCACGTCGGAGATAGTCCGCAACCGGCACTCCACCGGTTCGCTCACCAACCGGTCCTGCAACAACTCATCAAGCGCCTCATCGCTCGGCAACGCCATCCCTTCGCCCAGTCGTTGCCTGTTAACTTCGAAGCTCTTAATTAACGACTGGGCTACACGGTCGTCAGCGAAAAGTCCCGACATCAACGAGAGATGTGGATAGTAGGTAAAGGTCTCGGTGCGCGCTTCGCTGGAGATACCGCATTCAAACAGCCTGGCATTCAACCCATACAACTGCGAATTCGCGCGCAGCACTTTGAAGACCTGCGGAATCGGTTCGAAAGCATAGATCCGCGCGCCCTCGCACACCTGTCCGACGAACAGACTGAAGAGACCGATGTTGGCTCCAACGTCGAAGACACAAGCACCGGGCTCGAGCTGAATGCCGTGAGCGAAATAGGATTGCTCTTCGAAGATTTCCTGGTAGAGATAGTCGGCCTCGTTCTTGCTGTGGTGGATGATCGTCATGCCGTTGGGCAGTTCAGTGGATCCCAATCTGGCAAGCAGTCCCTCACGCTTGTAGCGAAGCAGTTGGCGGGCAGTAAACGCATGCTGCTCGTCCAGGACCAGATAACCGACCAACCGTTTCCCACCGATTTGATCTTCTATTGCGACGACGACGCTTTCACGCACTGCCGGATGTTCTCGCAGTACGGCTTCGATCTCTCCCAACTCGATGCGAAAGCCGCGAATCTTCACTTGATTGTCTACGCGACCGAGAAACTCAATCTCACCGTTCGACCGGTAACGCGCCCGATCTCCCGTTCGGTATAGTCGTGCTTCACCGTTAAATGGATCCGGCAAGTACCGCAGCGCGGTCTCATCCGGCCGCCGGTAATACCCGCGCGCCACACCAGCTCCGCCGATGTATATCTCTCCGGCTACGCCGATCGGCACGACACGCATGTCTTCATCGAGAATGTAGATTCGTGCGTTTGGAATCGGCCGTCCGATCGAAACTGTTTCGTGCTTCGCACTTTCCTGACACTCGTACACACTGCTCCAGACAGTGGCTTCGGTTGGTCCATACTCGTTGTACAAACCTGTTCCAGGCATTACCTCCAGATGCCGCTCAACCAACTCCGGCGCACACGCTTCGCCCGCAACGATCACTACCTTCAGCGTCGACAACTCACTCTTCTTCGCCACCTCCAGCATCAACGCGTGTAACGAAGGTAAACTCAGCAGGTGCGACACTGACTGCTCCTGCACCAGCCGCACGAGTGCCTGCGGGTCGCGTTGCAAACCCTCCGCTGGTAGTACCAACGTGCCCCCACTGCACAAAGTCCAAAAGATACCGGCGACTGAACTATCGAAGGCAAACGAGGAAAGCAGCAGGAAACAGCCTGGAGGCTGGCGGTAAAAAATAGAACGCGCGACTGTCGAATGGACCAGGTTGCGATGCGTAACGCAGACGCCTTTTGGCCGGCCGCTCGAACCCGACGTGTAAATGACATAGGCCAGGTTCTCCGGTTGGACCGGTGAGATTGGGTTGTGTCCATTCTCTTGCGCGATCTCTTGCCACTGGCTGTCTAAACACACCACCTCCGCGTGATGCGGCGGCAAACCTGCGACCACGTGTTGTTGCGTGACCAGCAGCGGCGCGCCGCTCTCTTCCAGCACCATCGCCAATCGCTCTTGTGGATACGTAGGCTCGAGAGGCACGTAGGCGCCGCCGGCCTTTAGTATTCCCAGTACGCCTACGATCATCTCCAGCGAACGCTCCACGCAGAGAACCACAGGCGTCTCCGGCCCGACGCCTCTGCTCTTCAGGTAATGGCCCAGTTGATTGGCTCGCCTGTTCAGTTCCTCATAACTCAGGTGCCTTCCTTCGTAGACCAACGCCACGGCGTTCGGTGTTTGTGCCGCTTGTCTCTCGAACAGTTCCTGGATGCACTTCACCGACGCGTAGGCAGTCGTTGTGTTGTTCCATTCCTGTAACAGTTGCTTCCGCTCAGCTTCTCCTACTAATTCCAACTTCGTGATCGGCGCGTTCTCGTGCTCCAGCACGCTGTCGATTAGCGTCTGAAACTCTGCCGACAGCCGCTCGATGTCAGTCGCGGCATATAGTTTGGGATCGTAGTGAAACTCTGCCGTTAGACCAGCGGCGTTGCGAACGCAGCAGAGCCGAACGTGGAAGCGTTCCGTGCAGACATATTCTTTGGCGATCGTGAAGCTGACTTCGCCAGCGTTATAGCGCGCAGGTTGCTCTGTGTAGTCGAAACAGAAGGGGAAGAAAGGCGCTTCTGCAAATTCATCGGGCGCATCGACAAGATCGTCCCAGTTGAAGTTTTCCTGCCAGGTATTGGCCTTCTGCATTACTTCGTTTTGCTGTTGCAGGAGATCCGCAAACCGGCTGTCCGGCTCTAAATGAGACTCGACGGGGACATACTTGGTGAGTAAGCCTAAGGCTGTCTTCATCTCTTCATATTTTCGGCCATTAAGAGCAGTGCCGATGACGATCGAAGTGCGCTCTGTCAGGCGCGCGAGCAGGATGTGCCAACAAGTGAGCAGCACAACAGAAGTGGAAGTCTCATACTTGTTAGCGAGGGCTTCGATCTTTTGTAGGTGAACAGGACTCAGTGTGTGGCTGACTAACTGCGGAGCGACGTCAGTTGTTTCAGATGCCTTGCATTCGTAAGGCAGCGTTAGCGTCGTGAGAGATGAAAGATCCTGCTTGCGCCAGTACATTCGGCCTGGCTCTCGATTCTCGGCATGGAGCAGTTCGTTCTGCCATTCCGAAACATCGGCATACTGCATCGGCCCGTCGCCGAGAGCTTCGCCTTGAACGTCGTAGCAGCGGCCAATGTCAGCTACGAGATTGTGCAAGCCATCAGCATCAGCGTAGATCGACGGCAGACTGGCCAGCAGCAGATGCTTGTCCTCGGCAAGAGTAATTAGCGAGATCTGTAGCTGTCCATTCTGTTCGACGTCGAAAGGTGCTTGCCGCGTCTCGTTCCATAACTTCTCGATGCTCGCCGCCTTGTCATATTCGATGAATTTGAAATCACCACTGTCGTGGATCACCTGCAAGGGAATCGTCATGCCTTGCAGACTGCTGAAGCTGGTGCGCAGAATTTCATGTCGTTGGACCACCTGCTCGATCGCGGTTCTGAGACGTGCGGTTTGGAGCGGGCCCTGAATCGACACCAAACATTGGGCACGATGAAACGCATGCTCATCGTGCCGGCTCAATGACCATAATCGTTTTTGCTGGGGTGAGATTTGAAACCCCTGGATAGTGTCGCTAGTGTCGATAGTGTCGCTCTGCATTATTTAGACCTCTATTACCTGAAAACTCCTCTGCGATCTCTGCGTATCTCTGTGATCTCTGCGTTAAATATTTCTCACTACGTTAGTTAACGCAGAGATCACAGAGATACGCAGAGATCGCAGAGAAGACTTCAAATCCGGACGGGCCGATTCAACTGAGGGTCGCTGCCGTTTTGGACTTACTGATCAGTTTTCGTTTAGTGCTCTTAAGAATCTGGCGATCTGTGGCTTCCAGATCTTTCTCCCTGTCGTGTTGTTGTTTTCTATGCTCTTCCGTGAGGATTTCTTTGAGCACGTCAAGCGGTGCGCCAGGCTGAGCAATGATGTGATGCAGAAGAACCTCGTAATTCTTCAACATCGCCCTAATCGTGATGGCATTAAACAGATCCGAGTCATACTCCAACACTAGTGTGAGGCCTCGTCCGGTGTCGTTCGCCGTTAGCACGAGATCAAGCTTTGACGTCGTGTTACTGATTTTGAACTCGTTTAAGCTCAGATCCCTCAGGCGCAGTTCCGACGTCGTCTCATCTTTGAGCGTAAACCAAACCTGATGAAACGGTGCGTGACCTACGCTGCGCTCGGGCCGCAACTCCTCAACCAGCTTTTCAAACGGCAGATCCTGATGCGCGTACGCACCGAGACATGTCTCTCTTACTCGCCGGAGCAACTCACGATAACTCGGGTTTCCGCTTAGATCGCCGCGCAGCGCGAGTGTGTTGACAAAAAACCCGATCAGATCTTCCGTCGCAGCCTGATGGCGATTCGCTATCGAGGTTCCTATGACAATCTGCTCTTGTCCACTGTACCAATGAAGCAGGATCTGCCAGACAGACAAGAGCATCATGAACAACGTCACGTCTTCGTGCCGGCTCAGCGCCTTGAGCGCCTCAGAGGTCTCTGCCGGCAGCATCAGCGACTCACTTGCGCCACGAAATGTCTGAACAGCGGGTCGCGTTTTGTCGGTCGGCAACGCTAACGTTTCCGGCGCGCCGGCTAATTGCTCGCGCCAATACTGCAACTGCTTATCCAGCACTTCGCCCGTCAGCCATTCGCGCTGCCACACCGCGTAATCCGCGTACTGAATCGGCAACTCCGCCAGCGGCGACTCCTCGCCACGACTGTAAGCCTCGTAAAGCTGGCTCACTTCTTTGATCAACACGCCCACCGACCACCCGTCGCTGACGATGTGATGCATGGTGAAGAGTGCGACGTGCTCTGCTTCTTCCAATCGCAGCAATCGGGCCCGCACTAATGGTCCAGTTGATAAGTCGAATGACGTTTCCGCTTCTTCCGCTGCCAGTCGCCGCGCTGCCTGTTCCCGCTCTGACTCCGGGAGTGCACTCAGATCCGTCACCGGCAACTCGAACTCTACCTGCTCCGCGATCACCTGCACCGGCTCTCCGTCGCGCGCCGGAAAACTGGTGCGCAGCACTTCATGGCGCGCGATGATCTCTCGCAGCGTCCGCTCCAACGCGCTGACATTCAGTGGTCCACTCAGCCGCACCGCCGCCGCCACGTTGTACAGCGCACTCCCGGGCGTTAACTGATCCGCGAACCACAACCGCTGCTGCGCATACGACAGCGGCAACTCGCCTTCGCGCACGCCACGTTTGAGCGGTGGCAGCGTCACTCCCT
>DATNCH010000164.1:0-23158 GCA_035571655.1 Pyrinomonadaceae bacterium | reverse complement strand
CTCGGGGCTGGTCATCATGGTGACTACTACCCATACCACAGTCGTGACGCCAACAGTGACCAGCATGAGGTATGCGAAGTCTAACGGCATATCGCTATTCCACTTCAAAACGCTTTGCAAAAAGATAGAGACGATCGCGGCGCAGATCATCGCCGAGACTTCCGACCACGCGTTGATGCGCCACCAGTACCAGCGCAACAAAAGAACCGTACCAGTTCCTGCTCCGGTAACCAGAAGTAGTTTCCACGCCCCGCCGATTGAGTCCATATAAAAAGTCACCACGACAGACGCGCCCATCAGCAGCAACGTCACGATCTGCGACGCGATCACGTAGTGTTTCTCCGTTTCGGAGCGGTTTACAAAGCGACGGTAGAAGTCGTTGATGACGTACGAAGCTCCCCAGTTCAACTGCGTACCGATGGTTGACATGTAAGCCGCCGCAAACGCCGCCAACATGAAACCGCGCAAATAACTTGGAAACACGTTTGGATCCAGCAACGTCCTGATGTAACCCGATTCTTTGTCAACCAGTTCCGGATAAAGAATCAGTGACGCGAGTGCCGTCAGAATCCATGGCCAGGGGCGTAGAGCGTAGTGGGCGATGTTGAACCAAAGTGTCGCCAGTAATCCGTGTCGTTCGTTTTTCGCGGAGAAGATGCGCTGCGCAACATAACCGCCGCCGCCCGGTTCAGCGCCCGGATACCAGGTGGACCACCAGATCACCGCGAGATAAACAAACAGCGTGATCGCAGGCATCCACACCGAATTGAATTCAGGAAAGAAGGCCAGGCGCGATCCCGAACCACTCGCCGCATCCAGCGCGCCGATCTTCGTCTTCATCGAGTCGATACCACCGACTGCATTGACAGCTAGAACTGCGAGCACGATCACCATCGACATCTTGAGAGCAAACTGGAACAGGTCAGTAACCAGCACGCCCCAAAGACCCGAGAGCGCAGTGTAGAACGCGGTGAAGAGCAACATCCCGATCACGACGAGTATCGCGTGGGTCTTACTGAGACCAAGCGTGATCTCGAGAATCTTCACCATCGCGAGGTTTACCCAACCGAGAATGATGCAGTTGATCGGCAACCCTAAATAGAGCGCACGAAAACCACGAAGGAACGCCGCGGGTTTGCCGGAATAGCGAAGCTCGGCAAACTCGATGTCGGTCATCACGCCTGCGCGTCGCCACAGTCTTGCGTAGAGAAAGACGGTGAGCATTCCGCTCATCACGAAGTTCCACCAAAGCCAGTTGCCGGCGATTCCGTTTTTCGCAACGAAGCCCGTGACTGCAAGTGGAGTGTCAGCGGCGAAAGTGGTTGCGACCATGGATGTGCCGGCGAGCCACCACGGCACATTGCGTCCGGACAGGAAGAATTCGCTTGTGCTTCCGCCGGCTCTGCGGGCGTAGTAGAGCCCGATCCCAAGATTGAAAAGGAAATATGCGGCGATTACCGTCCAATCCAATACTGAAAGGTTCATTGGAGTCCTACTTTTTCGGTTTTAAAAAGGCGGTTACGTGGGCCTATCTCACGGCATACGAGGGATTCTGTCAAGTGCAAAGACGTGGAACAGTGGCGCACGCGTCGCGGAACATGCTTGGACGAGGTCAGTACCGCAACGCGGTAGCGTCGGGTCAGCCGCAAGCATCAAGATATTCCTAGGATGGGGGATGCTCACATCCACCCGACGCTACCGCGTTGCGGTACTGACCTCGTCCAAGCACGAGCCGGAGCCAATACTCCACGGAGACTAGGCTGTCGCGGGAAGAGGCTGGAAGAAATCAAGGACTGCAGGATTTGCAAACAACGCGAAGGGTGTCCAATCGCCGCCTCGCGAGGCGACTTTGCGGCGTGCGATGTCGAGGGCTTGCTCGAGACTGTTGCCGGCCAGGAACGCTCGATAGAATTCAGTAGTAAAAGATAAGGCTGTTACATCGTCGACTGCTCTGATTGGTGCAAGGATGGCGGGAACGTCCCCCGACTTCACCAGATGATATGCCGTCGCTGCTGCGACGTTCCCCAGCGTTCGGTTCGATTCGTTTCTTCCGATGACTAACAACTGCACTTTGCCATCGCGAAGCAATCCTCCAAATCGCGACCAATGTACCGGCTCCGTGGCTGGCGGCGTCAGCAACGAGAAAAAAAATACGAAGTCTGAAGGCAGCTCGGAGACAAAGCTAACTGAACCCTCAAAATGAACGATGTGTGGGGGCCGCGCCACAAGTTCGTCAGTTACTCTTATAAGCGTAGCGTCACCTGCTATCAATCCATTGTAGCGAGCCCCTTCGCTTATCAACACATCCAAAACCTTTGTCGACCTTTCTGAAATTTCGCGCGTTCCAAGGGGACCATTCGGGAACAGCCCGAGAATACTGATAGGTGAATTGAGGGGCGCCTGTGGAGCCGTAGTTTCAGCAGACATCCAACGCACAATGGAGAACCGCGAGTCTGAAAGCAGAAGTTCCGAATAGCCAGGACGAGGAATCCATTCCCATGGCAGGTGATGTAATTCCTGCACCTTCGAGTTTATGACCAGACGTACGGGCCCTTCGCCCCTAAACGCGTCGGCCAACTTCTCTGACAAGCCGGTTCGAGAGATTAAGGCGTCGAGGAGTTGTGCTCCTCCGCGCGTAAGGATTGGTTCCGTGTTAACGGCGAAAATCGTGTTCGTAATTACCTGGAGCGATTCCTCAGAAGACACTCCAACCGCGTTAAGGATCGTGTCGAGCAGCGCTCTAATCGAGAAGTTCGTCGTGCCTTTACCCATTTCCACGCCGGATACTGAGAGCTCTACTGTGAAGGCGACTTCCTCGGGCGGCAATTTCTGACCCGGTTGCAACGGAACGACAGTGTCAATCGATAATTGGCAAACGCGCGCGAGTGTGACCGCCGTGGCAGCGACAGGCGTTGCGCTGCGCACGGTCTCAACCGGCGGCGCAATGATTGTGGGTGCTGGAGGTTGGGCAGGATCCGAGATCGTCACGGGCGCAAGTGGTCGATAGCGCCGCAATTCATCTTCGTCGATCTCTTTGAAGTAAGGTCTGAGTTTCAGGAAACGAATCAATGACGGATCGCTCGCACAGCGGTTATACAGATCACGCGCGTCTCGCCTCTCGAGTTCTTCGTCACTCGGTCGCTGCTTTTTCTCGACGAAAAAATCTTCGACATACTCCAGGTTCCGAAAGTTCGCCATCGCGAGACTTGCGATCCTGGGCCAACCTGATACCAACCCATCCAACTTCACGAACTTCCTGACGCTGATGTAATGCCGCGCAACCAGCGCCAATAGCTGCAAGTCAGACGCGATCCTTGCTATTTCGTCCGGCGCCTCTTTTACAAACAGTGGGTAAGCGACGTTTGAAACCTGCTGCCTCAGTTCAGTTCCGCTCAGGCCCTTTTCATCTGAAATCTTTTCGCGCGCGTCTTTGAATAGACTGCGACGCTCCCATGCGAGTCTGATTAGCTTCTGTGGAACGCGGTACAACTTTGTCGGTCTCAGAAGAATCGACCGCACGTTAGTCGTGAGATTTTTGTTCCAGTGTTCGAGGCTCTCCTTGGCGGTCGGAGTTTCCGCTGTGGTGTAGTCGCGCGTATCGTAGAGCGACGCCAAAACCAGATGCCAGTCATTTGAACAAGCGAGTTTATATAGCTCTTCGGCAACGACTTCGTTTGTATCCAGGAGCGTGTAGAACTTGTTAAGACCGTCGGTGATTACACTCGCGGTGTCAAGCTCAGGTCTTTGACGAACCGTTTCGAGTACGAGTTGAAATGTTCCGTTTTGTGAATAAAAGACTGTTTGCGAGTCAGTGGTGAGATCTGAAATCTCTGCTAACACGGAGATTTCATTCTCAGAGGCGCCGGAAAGAGGATTGCGTCCGTTTGCAAACATTTTGCGCAGCGACTCTGCGCGTGTTGTGAAGTTGTAGAGTTTTTGCCACTCTGCGCTGCTCAGCGCATCGCCTGGAGTGTCGGGCGGTTCTCCGTCTGACGGCTGGCGGATCAGTGGCAAGGCTTTTTGATACTGATCGGGTTTGTTGAAAAGACGCGCGAGATACAAAGGCAGGCTCTTGTCCCATTGCGCCAAAACGATCAGCGCGTTGAGCCATTCGATCTTTTGTCGATCTGAGCTGTCGGTCATGGTTCGTCCGGAGACTGAACGTCCGGGTTCACACGCGCGGGTTTACTGCCAGGCAAGATTACAAGGTTATTTTGACCTATGACGACCTCGCCGCCCGTGATGCCCATTGCGTCAAAATCTGTGGCGGAAGGTTCCGTTTCCTCACTCGCGGATCCCAGTATGAACGTCGATCCAACGTCGTTTTGAAAACTCAGTCGCTGGCAATACTGTTTGATTCGCCGCGGATTGTTGTTCGCGATCGTCTGAATGATGTCGCCCGCCGGAGTCCAATACGGAAACTCAGCCGCGATCAGACGCTTCATCTGCTCCGACGTCCGCGGTGGAACGCGAGTTCTGAACTGGATGATCTTCTCCAGGTATTCCTGGCCCTTGTTTGCGAGTGCTTCAACTTCGCCCGTTTTGTTCGCTTCGGCAAACAGCTCTCGATAACGCAGTCGCAAACCCTGCGAGATCAGAGTCTCATCAACCGCGATGATGAACACGCAACTCACCTCGTTCAGCGCGATTCTTATTGACTCCATGATGTCGAGAGCGACGTCGGGTTGCGCACGATCGAGATCGTCGATGAAGACATAAACTGCCTCACCCTCGTCTGTCTTCGCATTCAACATGTTGCCAAAGACGTTGCGGAAACTCGGCAAAGCCTCGACAGCTTGCGTCGAGCTCTCGTCTTTTTGACTTTGCGTCAACTGCTCGACGTCGATCTTTGCACCGAACAGACCACGCAAACCCGAGACGAGGGGCGACATCGTGCCGAGCACTGTGAGCGCACCGTTCACGACCGCACTCATTATTGCTTCCTGACTGACCTGCTTCGCCGGCGTTCGTTTACTGATCCTGCCGAAGTCAGTTTCTTCAAGCTCCTTCACAAACTGTTCATACTCCGTGAGAGGCGCTGGTGGATCCTTTCGTGGGAAAAAGTCGTTCGAGAGAAAGGTCGACACCCAATCCCAGCGGCTATTTGAGTCAACCTTCTGCCGGCCGGTTCTCGTTTTCTGCTTTTCTTCTGCCGCCCTGGGATCGTGGTCGAAGAGAACTTCCGCGATTTTGAGGATCAGTGCGCGCCAGAGTTTTTCAGACGTTGTGAACGGCCAGGCTGAAAACGTGACGAACTTGATCTCTTTTCCTGATTGTCTTCTGCGGAGCTCACGTAAATGGTGCTCGAGAAATCGCACCATGGTGGTCTTTCCTTCGCCCCACTCGCCAAAGATTCCGACCGTGAGCGGTAACTCGTTTTCTTTCTCGCGAATGTAGTTGGCGAGAGCGCGTGCGTGCTGGTCCACGTCCAACAGATCGTTCGTCGGGTCAGTTACAGGCTCGTCAAGACCCTTTTTCGAATTTGAGTTCGTGGCTGTTGCAAGAGTCATTATTACTCCGATTCCTTTTCACTCACCGCCGGCGACCAATTGATCTTTCGCAGAAGAATAAAAAACAGAATCATTCCGATGAGAACCGCGCCCGCAATTTCGAAAGCCTGATACGCGAGAAGGATCAGCAACGCACATAAAACCAAAACGATCGGAAGGCTTCCGTGGCTCATCCAGACGCGCCTTTTCGCCACGCGATTGAAGAAACGCCCGCCAACAAACAACGCCAGCAACACAACCGGCAACGGCAACAGCAACGTCGCGGCAAACTTCGCCGCGAGGTAAATCCATTTCCGCCTGTTAAGTTCTTCCGCTGCTGCTTGCTTCTCAGGTTCCAGCGCCTTAGCAGTGTCATCCGCGTCTTTTTTCAACTGGGCGACGCGCGCGTTCAGAAGTTCAACATATGCGCTCGCAGCGAGTTGCTGCATTGTTTCGGATTCGTAACTCTTTTGAACTTCCGCCGTCCGGCTCTCTGATCTTTCGAGACTCTTGAGCGTAGCAGTGTGTTTGAGTTGCTCGAGCGTGACCGTATCGAGCTCCTTCTCCGCTTCCCTGGTCGCGCTTTCGAGTCGCGTCAGTCGTTCCTGTTTTTCTTTGATACTCGGCTTATTCAAGAACTGCTGTTCGGTCGGTTCTTTCCAAAGCGAGGTGAATGCGCGTTCGACCCAAACACCCAGCCCCATCCCGAACGCAACGAGGAAGACGAGAAAAATCACCTCTGCTCCGGATGCAGTAAGTTGCTTCGTTTCAGGTGTTCGCTTGCCCGGGGATTCGGTCATATGGGGAGTAACTGCTGAAGGTTTAGAGCGGCGCTTAGCCTATATTTGCCGCTTGGAAATTGTCAACGCTTTTCAAAATCTCGCGCCAACCGTTACGATGGCGTCCATAAGCTTCACAATGGTTACCGATCCATTAATTACTGGTCTCGCGTTGATCGGCATCGTGATTGTCGTGTCGGCGCTATTGTCTGGCCTGATCGACAAGACGGGATTGCCGCACGTCGCAGTTTTTATCTGCATCGGCGCCGCACTCGGGCCGGCGGGACTCGGCGTGTTCAATATGACACTGGAGTCGCCGGTTCTGCGCGTCGTCGCTACGCTCAGCCTCACACTCGTCCTGTTTACCGACGCGGTCACGCTCAATATCTCCGAAGTAAGGCGTAACGCGGGACTCGCGTTTCGGATGCTTGGGCCAGGAACGATCCTGTGCGCCGCGCTCATGGCGTTGGCGGCGTGGTGGCTGTTGCAAATTCCGGCGGCGTCAGCCGCAATCCTCGGCGCCGCACTTGCTTCCACCGATCCCGTGCTGCTTCGCGGATTGCTGCGCAGTCCAAACATTTCATCCGAAACTCGTCAGGCGCTGCGACTCGAAAGCGGATTGAACGACGTTGTGTTACTTCCGATCGTCGTCGTTGCGATCGCTCTGGCCGGTCATCATTATCAGGGTTTCGCAAAAATGGGCTTCGGGCTCTTCATTCTCGGACCCGGAGCCGGTATCGCGATCGGACTGCTCGGAGTGGCCGCGCTCGATTTGGTCCGCAAACGCATGGGCGTTCGACGTGATTACGAGTCGCTCTACTCACTCGGCGTCGCGTTTTCTGCGTTTGCCGCGGCAGAGGCCGTACATGGAAGTGGTTTTCTCGCCGCGTTCGCTGCCGGCCTGACAATCGCGTCTCTGGACGTCGAGCTATGTGACTGCTTTATCGAGTACGGCGGCGTTACTGCCGAAATGCTTTTGCTCTTCACGTTCGTGATCTTCGGCAGTTCGTTGATCTGGACTGGTTTCTACCAGCTCAGTTGGCCGACTGTGCTGTTTGCGGCGTTTGCGATCCTGATCCGCGTTCCTGTCTACCTGGTTTCGTTACTAGGGACCAAACTCGATCGACATAGTTGCCTGACAATCGCGTGGTATGGACCAAGCGGACTCAGCTCTTTGCTACTGATCCTGCTGGCGGTATTTGCCGGACTTCCGGGCAGCGACCGGCTATTCGCCATCTGCTCGCTCATAGTACTTTTATCGATCGTCCTGCACGGCTTTTCACCTGCGCTGCTGGCACGTCTCGCGAAAAAGTCCGAACCGGAAGACGAAGAAGTTCCGCGCGCGGCGGAGGTACCGAAAGAAGCATCGCGCTCGCTGCGGGTGATTGAGTCTCCGTCGCCGGTGGGTAAACAAGTCATTTCGCTCGAAGAATTGGACCAGCTACAAAATTCGGGAGAAAAAGTGATCCTGCTGGACGTGCGGACGGAGCGGAGCCGTGAGACGAGTGATTCACAGGCCGAAGGGTCGATCCGCATGCCGCCGGAAAACGTGGTCCAACAAGCTCGCAAGCTTAAACTTCCAAACGACGCCTGGCTTATTGCCTACTGCGCTTGACCAAACGAAGCTACCAGCGCCCGGGTGGCGCAGGAACTTCGACAGGCAGGATGGACCAAAGCACGAGCGCTAATCGGAGGCTGGGACGCATGGCAAACCGCAAACTTGCCCGTTGAGCCGAAAGCTGCATAGCTTCCAAACTATGAAGGCCACAAAAAGGCACAAAAGGCACACAAGAAGAAGTCGTCTTTTTGTGTGCCTTTTGTGCCTTTTTGTGGCCTCCTTTTCAATACCAATGGCCCAGACTCAAAACAGACCACGCGCTCGTGAAGCCGGAATAGCGGTCGGCATTCTTCCCACCGGTCCACTCAACGCAATCACCGACGTCGACGGAGTGCTCGTCGGTCATACAACTGTGATCCGCGGCGACAACGTTCGCACTGGCGTCACGGCGATTCTCCCGCACAGCGGAAACCTGTTCAGCGAAAAAGTCCCGGGCGCGGTGTTCGTGGGAAACGGCTTCGGCAAGCTTGCCGGTTCAACACAGGTCAACGAGTTGGGCGAGATCGAAACGCCGATCCTCCTGACCTCTACACTGAACGTGCCCCGCGTCGCTGATTTCCTGATCGACTACATGCTCTCGCTCCCCGGAAACGAGGAAGTCCAGTCAGTCAATCCACTGGTCGCGGAAACGAATGACGGTTTTCTGAACGACATTCGCGGGCGCCACGTCTCGCGCGACGACGTGTTTGCCGCAATAAAAGGCGCAAAAAGCGGCCCGGTCAGCGAGGGTTCGGTCGGCGCGGGCACCGGAACCGTAGCTTTCGGTTTTAAGGGCGGCATCGGTACTGCATCGCGCAAACTACCCGCGCGACTCGGCGGTTTCACGGTTGGTGTCCTGGTGCAGACGAACTTCGGCGGAGTCCTGACCATCAACGGCGCTCCCGTCGGACGCGAACTCGGCCGCTATTATTTAAAGGACGAACTCGCACCAGCAGACCGCAGAGACTCGCCTGACGGCTCCGTTATCATCGTGATCGCGACTGACGCACCGCTCGACGCGAGGAATCTCAGCCGGCTGGCAGCGCGCGCGATGATGGGCCTTGCCAGAACCGGCGCCTCCGCCGGCAACGGGAGTGGCGACTATGCCATCGCCTTCTCGACCTCCGCCGACGTCCGCATCCGACCTTCCAATCCACGTGACCCGATCGTACCCCGCACTCTTAAGACCCTGGGCAACGACGCCACGTCGCCACTCTTTCTCGCCGTTATCGAAGCGACCGAAGAGGCAATCTACAATTCGCTTTTCAAGGCCACGACGACGAGCGGAAAGGGCCGGACCGTCGAAGCCTTGCCGTTGGACCGTACGCTTGAGATCCTTCGCAAGCATGGTCTAATTCTGCCGCAGCCGTAGTCGTACTATCACGACAAGTTCACGGTGGTCTAACCTTTTCATACGTTCGGGAAAACTGTTTGACACTCTCATGACCACTGCATAGAATCCTTAACGACCCCCCACACAAATTTATCTTGAAGGGAGTTAACGATGGCGACGAGGAGTCTCAGTGTTCGTATCAACCGAAAAAGACCGGAGTCGATGACTCGGCAGATTAGAGAGCAACTGAATTCGTTGATTGACGCCGGAACGTTAGCCGCAGGAACTTTGCTACCAAGCGAGCGTGAGCTTGCAAACACGTTGAAGGTTGCGCGTAACGTTGTTCGAGGAGCTTACGAGCAACTGATGGATGCAGGGTTACTCGTGAGCGAAGGACGCAAGGGTAGATCGGTTAGATCCGGCAGCAATCGCGGCGGCGGTAAGAAGAGGTCCACTGGAAAAGCTTCGAAGAGCAAGGCGCGCAAGAAGTAAGTTCTTCTTCCTCGCGCCTTCAATACCTCTCTCTAGTACCGCGTTGGCTCACACGTACCGAACTACTCACTGGCAACCGGGGTTTCTTTGCCGAGCGCGATAATCTCTTCTCTAATCGCTTTTCTTTCGGCGAGTAGACGGACGAAGAAACGCCTCCTCACCAGGAAGAACGTTAATACCCTCACGCCGGCCACTGACTTGTCCAGCTCTTCAAAGAAAACAATCGCAACGTAACCACAAAACGGAATCAACACCAGTGAGACAAGTGCCGCAACCCAGCCAAACGTCATGTAGACAAAAACTGCGATAACCAGCCACGTGAGTGGAAACAGCAGCATTGCCGAACTGATCTTGACCGTGGAGATTACGTCCTCAGAGTCTCTTGAAATTCTTGTCGCAAGGAAGCCGCCGAGTTTGTAAGCAGCGTAATGCGCGACCGTGCCGATCAGCGCAGGACCGAGCATCAACAAAAACAGCAGCGACCGTCGCAAGATGGCACTGAACACTCGCAGCGTGGAGCTCGGCGGCGACAGCTCGTCCGTGTCGACCCCGGCCTGGTTCAACTCTTCTTCGAACCGCATCATGCGGAGCTCGAGCTTGCGCAGACGTTCGGGTTCGTGTTGTTGCAGAACCGGGTACGCTTTGATGAATCGTTGCTGCAAGCGGAACTCATCTTTCAGGCTGTCGTCCGAGTTATCGTTCGACGCGGACGAGAAGATTCGTTCCGCACGCGCCGTCGTCTGCAACTCTTCCTCGTGCTGCGCATCGAGAATGACATGACGCAGGGCCTTTTCGATTTTGCTCGACAACTGGCGCACGGCCTCGCGTGGTGGTGAGCCGTCTGGTTCGAGTGTGACGGGTTCGACGTCGATCGGATTTCCGAAGTAAAGCAGGGCGTCACTGCGAAATCTCGTCTTGGACGTGTAGTAGAGTCCGGCCGGGATGATCTTTAAATCCGAGACTTCGCCGGTTGAGACTGCCGCGAGCGAGATGCGCGCTGCGCCTGTCTTGATCGGACGTAAGCCCGGTTCGTCGTGCGAAACACCCTCGGGGCAGATACCGATCGTCCCGCCCGCTGCCAGCAGCTTGCGCGCGGCGACGAAGGTCTCCTGGTTTTTAGTTATGTCCTCGCCTTCGTCTTGTCGTCGATAAACGGGTAACGAGTCGAGTGCTTTAACGAAATAGCCGATGACGGGCATCCGAAAAAGTGGTGCTTTGGCCAAAAACGAGATACGCCGGGGCGTGAGACAAAACAGGAAGACGGGATCGACGAGCGCGTTCGGATGATTGAGGACGAATATGACGGGCGTGTCGCGCGGGACGTTTTCGAGGCCAGCCACCTCGATGCGCTGGAAATAGATCCTGAGTGCGAGCCTCAAGACTCCTACTATCAGATAACGAATCATAATATTGGCTACAAAAGGCACAAAATGCTCAAAATCTGCTTATGTGACTTTTGTGCTTCTTTGCGGCATGCAATAATACTCATGCTTTCCCAGTCCATTCAAAATCCATCTGCTCGAGGAAGATCATGAAGCGTTTGATTGCTCTGTTTGTTGTCTTGTTAGTGGGCCCATTCACTTTCGTCGCAGCCCAGAACCGCTCCTACACGATTGACGACCTGCTCAAGGTCCGAAGGGTCGCGGACCCACAGGTTTCTCCCGACGGTAAACGCGTTGCTTTCAGTGTTGGCGACGTCAACTTCGACGGGAACCGAGTCGTGAACCAGATCTACGTTATGTCGATCGAAGGCGGATCGATGAAGCAATTGACCACCGGCGACCGTTCATCGAGCGCGCCGCGCTGGTCTCCCGACGGAAAAAAGATTGCCTACACGACGGGCAGCCAGGTCTGGGTGATGGACAACGACGGCGATCACAAAGAGCAGGTGACGAAGATCTCGACGGGAGCCGCCGCTCCCCTATGGTCGCCTGACGGCAAGTGGATCGCGTTCACGTCAGACGTCTACCCCGATTGTGACAACGATGATTGCAACAAGAAACGCGACGAGCAGGCCGAAGCAAGCAAGGTCAAAGCCCACATCGTCACGCGACTGCTTTACAAGCACTGGGATGAGTGGCGCGATGTGAAACGCACGCACGTCTTCGTCGTCTCGAGCAAAGGTGGAACTGCTCGCGATCTGACGGCGGGCGACTACGACTCACCTCCATATGCCGCAGCGAGCGGTGTGGATTACGCATTCTCACCTGACTCGACTGAGATCGCATTTATTCGCAACCCGGACAAGGTCGAGGCTATTTCAACCAACAGCGACATCTACGTGATGCCGGTTTCCGGTGGTGCTCCAAAGAATATCACTATTCGAAATCGAGGATACGACGCTGGTCCAGTTTACACGCGAGATGGAAGGTTCATCCTGTACCGATCGCAGGCAACCGCAAGCTTTGAAGCCGATCGCTGGCGGTTGATGGCTTACAACCGCGCTACGGGCACGAGTGTCGAGCTGACAAAGGGATTTGATCTCCAGGTTGAAGACGTAGTCCCTTCACCTGACGGCAGCACGATCTACTTCACTGCCGGCGATCGTGGAAAGAGCCCTGTGTTCAAGATTCCATTCGCTGGCGGCGTGCCGCAGAAGGTGTTGCCGAATGTTTTCGCCTCAAATCTGCGGATTACGCCTGACGGCAGGGCGTTTGTATTTGCCTCGAGTTCCATGGCCGCACCCGCGGAGATCTACACATCGAATGCCGATGGCACTGGATTAACAGCGCTGACTTCCGTGAATTCGCAGTTGATGAGTCGCGCGAACCTGAAACGCGCGGAAGAAGTGGAATGGACCGGCGCGCTCGGCAAAAAGGTTCACGGTTACATAATCAAGCCGACGAACTTTGACGCAAGCCGAAAGTACCCGCTGCTTGTTTTGATTCACGGTGGACCACAAAGCGCGTGGAATGATAACTGGGGTTATCGCTGGAACCCGGAAGTATTTGCGAATGCTGGTTACGTTGTTTTTACACCGAACCCGCGTGGCTCGACCGGATATGGTCAGCAGTTTGTCAACGACATCAGCGGCGACTGGGGTGGCAAGGTCTACATCGATCTGATGAACGGCGTCGCCGATGTTCTGCGTCGCAGTCCTTTTATAGATAGGAGCCGCATCGGCGCCGCGGGCGCGAGCTACGGGGGCTACATGGTGAACTGGATACTCGGACACAACAACGATCCGCGGTTCCATTTCAAAGTGCTCGTCTCGCACGACGGCGTCTACAATCTCGAAAGCATGTACGGGACGACGGAAGAGCTTTGGTTTCCGGAATGGGAGTTCAAGGGCACGCCGTGGACGAATCCTGCGATGTACACTCGCTGGTCGCCACACAAGTTCGCGAACAACTTCAACACGCCGATACTGATCATTCACGGCGAGCTCGACTACCGCGTGCCGATCGGCGAAGGCATGCAGTTGTTCACGACAGTCCAGCGCAAAGGGATCGATTCGAAGATCTTGATATTCCCGGACGAGGGCCACTGGGTGCTGAAACCACAGAACTCACGGCTCTGGTACAACACCGTGCTCGACTGGCTGGATAAATACTTACAACCCGCGACGGCGACGGAGTAGTTTTAGCCACAAAAAGGCACAAAAGGCACACAAGAAGAAGTCATCGTTTGGCAACAAAAAGCACAAAGGCACCACAAGAAGAAGTCATCTTTTGTGTGCCTTTTGTGCCTTTTGTGGCCTCACTCCGGTCGTTCCGGTGGTGCGACGACGGCGACGAAGTCTTCGGCGAAACGTCGCCCGTATTCGCCGAGTAATTCGTTCACGCGTTCAAGACGCGAGGCACGGACAATCAGCCCCGCATGATGTCGCTTCTTCACGCGATAGATGATCTCCGGGTCGACGTACGCCGACGTGTCAGGCTGCTCTTGTTTTGCGAGTGACAAGATGATTCCCGCATAGTCCTTGCGCAACGGTGTGACTTTCGACGTCGGTTTTCCGTCGGCGATCTCGAGCCTCGCCCATTCGCGCCACAAATTAACACCTGACGCGGCTTCGAGTACGTCCGCGATGTACGCGCCGCCAACGCGCGCTGCAATTTCGAGAAAGTAAAACTTCCCATCGGCGTCACTCTTGATGAACTCGGCGTGCGTCGCGCCGCGTTCGAGCCCGAGCGCCTTGATCAGTTTTTTATTCGTGCTCAGCAGTTCCTTTTCTTCCGCCGATCCGCGCGCCAGCGTCCTCGAGACGTACGCACCACCCTGGTGGGCCACCTGCATCGGCGGACGCCCGTACTGGTTCGTACCGGCAAACACAACCTTCCCATCGTTAACCAGCGAGTCCACGTGAAAAACCTCCCCGGGAATGAAACGCGCCAGCACGTAATACGAAGCGCGCTCGCGGAGATTCTCACGCCTGTTCATCTCCTCGACCGCGCGCCAAACCTCTTCGGGTTCCGATACCTTCCTGATTCCGATGGCTGACACGTCCGAACGCGGCTTGATGACCCACGGTCCGGGTACCGTTTTCATGTACTGGTCCACTTCTTCCGAATTAACGAGAGGCACAAACTCCGGCACGTTGACGCTCGCGCGTTGCGCATGAACGGCCATCGACAGCTTGTCGCGAAACGCCTTCGCGCCGGAACTGCTCAATCCCGGCAAACACAAATGCTCCCGCATCAGCGCAGCAGTCACGACGTCAAACTCCTCAAGCGCGATAATCCGATCCACCTTCGCTTTTCGCGCCAGAAACGCCAGCAAATCGATGAACAACGCTGGACCAGCATCGTTCGGAACGGCGATGAGGTCGTCGAGACTCTCGCGCGGCCAGTCTTCAGCGAGCGTCTTTTCTTTCGTGATCAAAATCACATTGCAACCATGTTCTTTGCATTCACGAATAAAATCAGCGCCTTTGAAGTAGGTTGCGAGGCAGACAATATTGAGGGGGTGATTCATTTCGTTTTCTCTTAGTGCTAAAGTACCATTTATTTGATTGATCCTGACCCCAACTAAACACAAATGATCATCAAAGGACCCTATCAAGACGTCTCTGTACCTAAAATCGCCCTGACGCCTTTCGTCTTGCACCGCGTATCGGACCTCGGCGACAAACCCGCGGTCGTCGACGGTCCAACCGGCAGAACATTGACATTCGCGCAACTCGCCGACGCGATCAGCATCGCGGCGTACAACCTCGCGCAACGCGGATTCAAGAAGGGCGAGGTGTTCGGCATCCTCAGTCCAAACTGTCCGGAGTATGCCATCGCGTTTCACGCCGTGGCGACTTTAGGCGGAATCGTCACTCCGATCAATCCGCTCTACACACATCACGAAATTGAACACCAGCTCAAGGATTCGGGCGCGCGCTTTTTAGTAACCGTGCCGGGCTGCGCTGAGAAAGCCGGCGAAGCGGCGCATGCCGCGGGCGTCGAGGAGCTTTTTGTGTTCGGCGAAGCGCCTGGCGCCACGTCATTCGACTCGCTTCTCGTCGATAACGGCCGCGCAGAGCAGGTCGAGATCGATCCACTCGAAGATCTTATCGCGTTGCCATATTCAAGTGGCACTACGGGACTGCCGAAAGGCGTGATGCTCACGCATCACAATCTCGTCGCGAACATCCGTCAGATGGAAGGACTCTGCTACTTCTACGAGACAGATACTCTGATCTGCGTGCTGCCGCTGTTTCACATCTATGGACTCGTCGTGGTTCTGAACATGGGACTCTACAGCGGCTCGACGATCGTGTTGATGCCGCGCTTCGACCTCGAGTCGTTCCTGAAAGCAGTACAGGACTACGACGTGAGTCTTGCGCACCTGGTGCCGCCAATCGTGCTCGCACTCAGTAAACATCCCGTTGTCGACAACTACAAAATGCCGAGCCTCAAGACGATCTTTTCCGGCGCTGCGCCACTGGGCGAAGACCTCACACGCGCGTGCATGGATCGGCTGGGCATCAACATCCGACAGGGGTATGGAATGACAGAGACGAGTCCGGTCACACATTCTTCACCTGCGCCTCCGGCAATCGCAAAGTTTGGTTCTGTCGGTGTTCCCGCGCCGAATACTGAATGCAAAGTCATCGATCTCGAAACCGGCGAACCACTTCCTCGCGGAGAACGAGGCGAAATTTGCGTACGCGGGCCACAGATCATGAAGGGTTATCTCAACAACCCTGAAGCAACAGCGCGAACGATCGACGCCGAAGGTTGGCTACACACCGGCGACATCGGCTACGCCGACGAAGACGGACACTTCTTCATCGTCGATCGCGCGAAGGAGTTGATCAAATACAAAGGCTTCCAGGTTCCGCCGGCGGAGCTCGAAGCAATACTGCTGACGCATCCATGTGTCTGTGATGCCGCGGTGATTCCCTATCCCGATGACGAAGCAGGCGAAGTGCCGAAGGGAATAGTCGTATTGAGGGAGCCGGCGGCGCCCGAAGCGATTCTCGAATTCGTGGCGGAAAGAGTCGCCCCGCACAAACGAATCCGCCATCTCGAGTTCGTCGACAAAATACCGAAGTCACCCTCGGGAAAGATTCTTCGTCGCGTGCTGGTGGACATGGAAAAACAAAAGATGGCCTCTGCGTGATCTCTGCGGCTCTCTGCGTATCTCTGCGTTCTCTGCGTCAAAACGATAGATAAACGAAGAGGACGCAGAGATACGCAGAGAGCCGCAGAGCACCGCTTGACAGTCCAGTATCGCGCGGAATAGAGTCGCCGAAACCAACTGATTCACCGCTTCCGGCACGGCTGAATCAGCACTCCACTTGGTCAATGCTAAATCGGAGGTAATGACATGCATTTTCGTCGTTTACATTTGGTGCTGGGAATGCTTCTGTTAGCCGCACTCCCGCTCGCCGCCCAGGGTCAAAAAAGCGGTGAAGCATGGACAGAATGGGAAACGCTCAGTCCGGAGAACGAAGAGTTCACCGTGTCGATGCCGAAAAACATAACCCCGGAATCAACTACGTTTGCCTATCACAAGATGGAACTAAGCGCGCGGTTGTATCTCGCAAAATCGCCCGCCGGACCAGTTCTCGCAATCGCTTCTTTAAGCGGCATTAAATCCAACCCGGCAGCGTACACAGAGTTCGCGCGGTTCAATTCTTACGTCGACGCATTCAAAGATTTCTTTCCCGAAAAGGTTCGACCCAAAGGCACTGTAGCCAAACTGACGCTCGTGAGCAGTAGTCCATTCCATGGTTATACGAGTCGATCCTTCAAAATGACGATCGGCGATCTGAGTGGATCTGTCCAGGCAGTGGTGACAAAGAAGCGCTTCTACGCGATTGTTTCGCTCAACACCAAAAAGGACGACGCGCTCGAAGAAAAATTTCTAAGCTCTTTCGTTGTGCCCGAGCGACAAGTTGAGCAGCCGAAGGTAGCGGAACAGACCGCACAACCCAATGCTGAAGATCCGTCAGTCGTGAAACCGGATCGGAGTCAGGGAGTGCCGGCCGAGACCGATCCGAACCAGCAGCCGGGAACCGACAACAGAAGCGACGCGGGCGTGACGAACCCTCCCAACACTCCACAACCACAGCCAAACGCCGGCGCAAAAAAGGGACCCATTGCGGGTGGTGTGTTGAATGGGAAGGCGATTTACATGCCGACACCGGAAGTTCCGGGTGGTGAAGCGAGCGGCGTCGTACTCGTATCAGTTCTGGTTGACGAGCAAGGAAGCGTCGTCGAAGCACGCGCGATTTCTGGTCCAGCACACCTGCATAACGCGGCCGTCAGCGCGGCTCGTTTGGCAAGGTTTTCGCCGACGCTGTTGATGGGAGAACCGGTAAGAGTCAGCGGAACGCTGAGTTACAATTTCTCGAAGTCAAACTAAGACAACTTCTCTCCGAATGCAGGGCACACTAAAGCGCCTCGATACAGTTCACGAAA
Source organism: Pyrinomonadaceae bacterium (assembly GCA_035571655.1). GTDB lineage: Bacteria > Acidobacteriota > Blastocatellia > Pyrinomonadales > Pyrinomonadaceae > PSRF01. The sequence goes on along the minus strand of DATNCH010000164.1, from coordinate 5,615 downwards.
AACTGTCGCTGGCGGTTAGGAACACGAATCCCAACCTCTACTCCAAGCGTCCGGCCGAGAATGAATGGAGCATCGCAGAGGTGGTCCAACACCTCTGCCTGGTCGAGGAGCGTATAACTGAGGCTCTCGAGAAGGGTCGCAAAGGCGGCTCACCAAAGGTGGGATTTCTTAAGAAGTTGATTCCCATGCGGATCATCTCGCTTCGATTCAAGAAGTTCAAAGCTCCGAAGCTGGTGACGCCGAGCGATCCGCCGCCGATGAACGAGTTACTCGAGAATTACGATCGCGCGCGCGGGCGTCTCAAGCAGTTCTGTGCCGAATGCGGGCCGGAACGTCTGAAAGCAATGTCTGTCAAGCATCCATTCCTGGGCGACATCGACGGCGTGGCGGCGGTTTCGATGCTCAACTTTCACGAAGAACGTCACTACAAACAGATTCGCGAGATTCTCAAAAAGCTGGAGGCCCCGAATAAACACTGATGACAGAGATCGGAATCGCAACGTTGTGTCCGGCATGGTCCATACCTGGTTACCTTGAAGTTCAAAACGATCACTTGACGGTGAATGGCGTCGACACGCTCGAATTGGTCAAGGAATTCAACTCGCCATTATTTGTCTTTTCTGAAAACCGTATTCTCGACAACATCAAGCGTTTGCAGCGTGCCGCTGACGCCGTGGATCGGCCAATCAAGTTTTGCTACGCGTCGAAGGCAAACTCCAACATGGCGATCCTCAAGGTCGTGCTCGATTCGGGAATCGACATCGAAGTCAACAGCGGCGGCGAACTCTTCAAAGCACTGCGCCTGGGCTTCCGGCCCGAACAGATCATCTTTAACGGCACGAGCAAGTCTGACGACGAGCTTGACGATGCAGTGCGCGCCGGAATTTACGCGATCAACGTCGATTCGATTTATGAGATCGAACTGGTGGAGCAATCGGTGGAACGCCTGCGGGCGCGAGGTGAAGAAGTCGCGGTAGCTCGCATTACGCTGAGACTAGTGCCCGAGATAGGCACGCGCTCGCATCTCGGCTTGCAGACTGCATTGCTTACCTCGAAGTTTGGAATCTCGTCGTCTGAAGTTCTCGCGGCGTTTCGTCGTGGTCTAAGCCGTCCCGATTTAATAAGAGTGTGCGGGATTCATATTCACGTCGGATCGCAAACGCCTGACGTCGAGCCGTTCGCCGAAGCATTCAAGAGCATGTGGGAGCACCTGATGACGATTCATCGTGAAACAGGGCACACGCTCGAACACATCAATCTCGGCGGCGGCATTCCGGTGAACTACCTGCGAGATCGTTCGCAGGCGGATCAACTCCCGGAGCATGAGCGCGACATGCTCGGCGCCGACCTCGAACCCACAGCCGTGCTCACAGAAGCATTGCGAGTCGCGCGCGAATCAGCTCGCGCCGCTGACGCCGAACATCTGCTCGATCAGATCACCATTTTGTTGGAACCAGGACGCAGCATCATTGCCGATGCGGGTTTGGTGTTGACGACGGTGCGAAACATCAAGAGCCGTCCTGAAACCGGCGATGTGTGGCTGTTGACCGATGCCGGTTACAACATCATGCTTTCGATGAACAATTACAAGTGGTACTACCACCTGATTTCCGCGTCGCGAGCAGGTGCGCCGTACGCGCGAGATTACAAAGTCGCCGGCCCGTTGTGTGATTCGGGTGACGTCTATTTCGACATCGAGCGCGAAGGGCGTCTACCGGATTATCGGCGGCTGCCGGATGACGTTGGACCAGGCGAGGTACTGGCGTTACTCAACTCTGGCGCTTATTCACTGGCCCAGATGTTTCATTACAACGGCAGACCTTTGCCCGCGGCAGTCCTGGTCCGCAAAAACGGCACCGCCGAAGTGATTCGACGTCGAGATACTTACGAAGATCTGATCGCGAACGACACTGGATACTGAACCACAGATTACACAGATGACAACTGAACATACGCAACTCATCCGTGGGCTGGGATTGATCGGCGCGATCTCCGTGAACGTCGGCAACATCATCGGCACCGGCGTCTTTTTGAAAGCACGCGTGATGACGTGCAACGTCGGCTCGCCCGGCAAAGCGCTGGCCGTCTGGGTTGTCGCTGGTCTGCTCGCGATGGCCGGCGCGTTGACCTACGCCGAACTCCTCGCGATGAAACCGCGCGCCGCTGGTGAGTATGGAATCGTGCGCGACGCGTACGGGCGCCCACTCAGTTTCATCTACGGCTGGACTCAATTCTTAATCGCGCGCACCGCCTCGGCTGCCGCACTCGCCGTCGGCTTTGCGATCTTTCTCAACGATTTACTCGGCGGCGCCTTACGGCATCCATACTTTGAATACACACTTCCCGGCGGGCACGTTATCTCGTTTGGTCGACTTCAGCTCGTAGCACTGGCGGCCATCATCGTCACTACGATAATCAACTGCGCGGCTGTAGCCGTGAGCGGTGGTGTTGCCGCCGTGCTCACCGGCGCAAAGATCGTCGTGCTGATTGGTGTCGGTTTCGGCGCGTTCTTCTACAGCGGCGGGGATTGGGGAAGTCTCAACATGGCAAACGCGGGCGGCGCTTGCGAAGGGGTGGCGATCACGACCGGCGGAATCGCCGGGTTTGCCGCAGCCATGATCGGCGCGCTTTGGGCGTACGACGGTTGGAACAACATCACCTTTCTCGCTGGTGAAGTGAAAAACCCGGGTCGCAATCTGCCGCTCGCGTTGATCGGTGGCGGCCTCGTGGTAATGGCGCTCTATCTTTTTGTGAACATCAGTTATTACCACGTGATGACGCCGACGGAGGTTGCGAACGTGGCCGCATCTTCTTCAGTCGCCGCAGAAGTGATTAGAAGGTTACTCGGCGCTTTTGCGGTTACGCTGATGGCGGCTGCAATGATGACGTCGTCCTTCGGCGCGCTGCACGCATCGGTGCTCGCGACAGCTCGCATCCCGTACGCACTCGCGAAGGATGGCCTCGTCGTGAAGAGTTTGGCGCGGGTATCGCCACGCACTCACGTGCCCGTCCGATCATTGCTGATCCAAGGTGTATGGGCATCCTTGATCGCGCTCTCGGGTTCGTACGACACACTTACTGACTACGCGATCTTCGCGTTGACACTCTTCTATGCGCTTGTCGCAGCATCGATTTTCATCTTCCGGCGGCGCGAACCCGATGCAGAGCGACCGTACAAGACGTGGGGATATCCGGTGGTGCCGATTCTGTTCCTGATCGTTTCGACGTGGCTGATCTTCGAGACGATTCGCAGCAATCCAGGCCGATCGGGAATCGGTCTGTTCTTGATTCTTCTCGGCCTGCCTGTGTATTGGATTATTGAGAGCCGGCGGAAGCGCGCACCTCAGCCGGAGGTGGAATTCGTCAAGGATTGATCGCGACCTGAATCAGCGGAGCATTCTTTCCTTCACTCGTGGCGAGCAGCGCTTTGCCGTCGAGTCGGTATGCGATCGATTCACCCTGCTTGCGCTTGCCCAGATCGAATACGGTCATGCGCTGTTTCCAGATGTCGTTGAAGTCAGTGCTCTTCGGCGGTAACACCAACTCGAACCCCTGAAGATAATCGCAAAGCGCGACGCGACGACCGTCGGGAGAGACGCTGCCTCCCGTGAGCACGCCACCGAGTAAACTCGGCACCCGAAGCTCACCGATCCGTTTCATCGTGATCAATTGGCCGGGCGTGAATGGCGCTGCTGCCTCGTAAACCACCGGCCGAAAAACCGCGATTTTCGTGATGACGTAGATGTCGCCGGTCGCGGGATTGACGAGCAGTGTCTCTGCGTCGAACTTGCCATCGGGATAGCGAAGTCGAATTGCTTCCGCGTTGGCGGTCATTCCAGGCATTTGCCTCGTGAAGTTTACAGTCTGAGGTGTAAGGGCAGGTTCGGCGACACGATATACGACGATCTCCGGACGTATCGAGTCGTTGTCACCGATGTCGCCGATGTAAAGGTACGACTTGCCGCGTTCTGGTCCAGGTCCGATCGAGATGTCTTCCCAATCGCGTGCCTGAACGCCCGGGACGCGAAAGACTCCGAGCGGCGCACCGCGAGAATTCAGGGCGTAGATGAATGCTCCATCGTCGTTGTGGGTCCAGTACGCGCCCGGCGTCAAACGAGATGCGACCAGGCCGCTGCTCTCGTCGATCGAATTGTCGTGTAGTATGCCGACCGTTAAAGGTGGGCCATAGGTTGGCGGTTTCGATTGCGGGAAAAAACATATGCTCGCAAAGACGCAAAGGCGCAAACAAGAAAGGAAAAACTTTGCGTCTTTGCGCCTTTGCGAGCAAATTATTTCTTTGATATTCACTTCTTGTGCGCCAGTGCCGCGCGTGCCACTTCCTTATCGTCGAAGTGAAACGTCTCACGTCCGATGATCTGATAGTCTTCGTGGCCTTTGCCCGCGATCAAAACCAGGTCGCCGCCGCGAGCTTCGGAAATCGCCTGGTGAATTGCTTCCGTGCGATCCGCGATCTTTCTGTACGGCTTGCCCGTCTTCTGAATTCCCTCCTCCGCGTCGCAAAGGATCTGTTCCGGATCTTCGGTGCGGGGATTGTCTGACGTAAGAATCACGACGTCGCTCAAACTTCCTGCTGCTTCGCCCATCGGCGCACGTTTCGAACGATCGCGATCGCCGCCACAACCAAAGACTGTGATGATCTTTCCTTTCACAACCTGGCGTGCCGTTCGCAAAACATTCAACAGCGCATCGTCGCTGTGCGCGTAATCGACGACCACTGAAAAGTCGCCCTCGTGCGCGACTCGCTCGAAACGACCGGGCGCGCCCGTGCACTTCTCCAGCGCGGCGCTGATAGTGTCGAGATCGTACCCCAACGCCAGTCCGCTCGCGACCGCGGCGAGCGTGTTGTAGACGTGAGGTGGTCCAACCAGTGGCGAATTGAAGTCGCGCTCGCCAGCGGGTGTCGACAGACGAAACCGCATTCCGTTCAGCGAAAACTGCGGATCGCGAGCGATGACGTCGGCGTCGCCTTTGACTGCGTAACGAATGACGCGCAGGCCGTCTTTCTCGAGCGACGTCGCGAGCTCGACGCCGTACGGATCGTCGATGTTGATGACCGACGTGCGTGGTCGCGTTCCCAAGCGGCCGTCGAACAGACGTTGTTTCGCGTACCAGTAGTTCTCCATCGTCTTGTGATAGTCGAGATGGTCGCGCGTGAGGTTGGTGAACACCGCGACTGCGTATTCCAGTTCATCGCAACGATGAAAATCCATCGCCTGCGATGAAGCCTCCATCACGGCGGTGCGACATCCGATCTCGACCGCGCGTCGAAGCAAGCGCTGCATGTCGGTGGCTTCAGGGGTGGTGCGATCGGCTTTGAATCGTTCTTTTCCGAGGCGGTATTCGACGGTGCCCGTCATCGCGACGAGTTCACCGGCTGCTTCCGGGATTGAAGCGATCAAGTAGGCGGTGGTTGTTTTGCCGTTCGTTCCGGTGATGCCGGCGAGTTGGAGTTCGCGTGATGGATGGTGGTGGACTTCTGAGGCAGCGAGCGCCATCGCGCAACGAATGTCGGCGACTTGAAGCCATGCGCCATTGAAACCCGTAGACGCTTCGCGCTCCGATAACACGCCGACAGCGCCCTGCTCCATCACCTG
>DATNCH010000163.1:0-5519 GCA_035571655.1 Pyrinomonadaceae bacterium | reverse complement strand
CTTTGCAATGCGAGTATCTTGATCTCACAGTTCTCTTTGACGACCTCCTGGTCCACCAAAGCCTTCTCGCCCAGTACGACGAGCAGCGCTAGTGCTTCCTGACGCCAGCTTGAATTGCGGTATCTTTGAACCAGTCGAGTGAGAGGCACCTTTGCCTCTTCTTTACGGTTCTGTTTCTCGAGCGCATAGCCATACCAGTAGAGCGCGGCGTCCATGTCCTTGTCTTTTGGAAACCCGTTGATGAAGTCGTTGAATTTTTCGGCGGCTTTTTGCCAGTTTTGAGCTTCGATGAGGTCGCGGCCCTCACGGAAGACTTGCATCGACGCGGTGTTGCCCTTCGTCGCTTGCACGAACCGGTTGAGCTTGGCGATGTCCTGATCAATAGCTTGTGCGCGGTGTGTTGAAATCGCGATAACGGCTGCGATAGCGAGCAGGGCAATGGTGACAGTCTTCGGGCTTTTAACTAAATGCTTCATGATCATTCGTTTGTCCTTAAATGAATTATTCGTGGTTCACCGCACAGGCACAGAGAACCCGAGAGCGAGCGCAGCAGATCGAGCGGTGATCAAAAACGCACATGGCATCTCTACGTTCCCTGTGCCTCTAAGGTGAACCGCCTGAAAAGAACTGGTTATCAAGCACGCGCTTAGTCGAGCGCGCGTGCGAGCGCGGTTGAATTGACGCGCAACAGCGGAACGATGTTCTTCCGTTCCACGCGTTCGCGAATCACGCGCACCGCATCTTTATTCGGCTTGTCCGCAAGATTCGCGATGTCCAAAAGTATTGGTTCCAAACTCTCCAGCAGCGACTCAGTTTGAATATCACCGCTGGCCTCGGCCTCGCGCCGCAAGATCATGTTTTGGTAGACAAGTTGTTGCGCGCGTTTGCGTTCATATGCGATTTCCTCTGCGGTGCCGGGTTCGTTCAGACGAACGTTTCTAAAGCCGACCAACAACGTTTCAGCTTTGTCGAAGTGCATCGCCGTCATTGTCTGGGCGTCTGCGGGACGGGCGTCTGCCGGACGAGCGTCTGCGGGACGTGCGTCTGCGGGACGCACGGTTTCAGGGATCGCGGCAAACTGTTCACCCGGCTTCGGCTCGCGGACCGGCGGTCGCTTCGCTGGGCTTGGAGCGCTACGCGGATTGTTGACTTCCTTCGGCGCCGGCTTTGGCGATTCTTCCGGCGTCGCTTTCGGTTGAACCGACGCGCTTGGTAATGGCGCCGCAGGATGGAGGTCCGCACGTGCCGTCGACTTCGGTGATTTGTCGGAACTCGGGAATAGCATCAGGCTCAACACTGCACCCGCGATCAGCAGTGCGACGAAAGCAATCGCCTGCGTGGCAAAGCTCCATTGCAGTCCGCGAACGGGAACACGTCGCTCTGTTGACAGAATCTTTTTGAGCGCACGATTCTGAACGGCTGGTTGCAGTGACGTTTCAAAAGCGGCGATCTCGCTGCGCAGGTTGAGAAAGTCAGCCCGCAGTTGTTCGCACTCACCACAGCTCAGCAAATGCCGCTCAACCTCACGCGCCTCGACCTGCGTCAACTCACCATCGATCAGCGAAGAGATTTTTTCAGTGAAATTGCAACTCATTTGGGCTGTCTCGATTTCAACGTTCAGTTCACTTGGACGAGGTCAGTACCGTAACGCGGTAGCGTCGGGTCAATCTCAGACTTACGATATTCTTCGCATAATTGTGGTCGCCTCGGCTGACCCGACGTTACCGCGTTGCGGTACTGACCTCGTCCAAGCGCGGCTCCTGTCTTTTCGGGCAGAGCCAGTTTCAAGCTTTAGCTTCCTACTTCGACGAATTACAACCTAAAGGTTGAACTCTAAACACTCGTTTGCTCCAGCGCTCACGCAACGAGGCGCGCGCGCGAAAAATGTCGACTTTCACTTTGCTCTCGGAGACGTTCAGCACTTCACCTATCTCGCGGTAACTCAACTGTTCCTGTTCTCTCAGTAGCAACGCCGTTCGTTGATCTTCCGGCAAAGTCTGTAACATCTCCAACACCAGCGTTCTTCGTTCCTGAGTCTCGTATTCCTGTTCCGGGTTGCGTGCTCGCGGCATCATTGCTTCCACTACCCGATCGAAAAGCCTGTAGCGCGTATGCGACTTCCGAAACTCGTTGATCGCCATGTTGCGAGCGACGCGATACAGCCAGAAGCGCGCTTCACCGACCGGCAGAGTTCCCCACGCCGTCCGATGTAGTTGCAGGAAGCTCTCCTGTGCCAGATCCTGCGCCAAAGACGCACGGCCTCCCAATAAACACTCCAGAAAGCGGCATAGGCTAGGGTAGAAATCCTGAAACAGCATGGTGAACTCGTCGTCTTGGCTCGCCATAAGCTGCGCTACGTCTCCTAAAACACGTGAGTTCTGCAAAAGTTACAAGATTTTTTCTGGAAATCGGATCGCGCGAGCGGCTAGAATCCCCGCTTGATCCACGGTATAGCCGATCCACATCTGCGTAAGCCGCAAACGCACACAACGTACAGAGGAATACTATGTACATCAAACAACGCCTTTTCGCAGTTCTGTTGGTCCTGGGCTCGCTGGGGATGATCTATTACGGTTGGTACCGATTGTTCGCCGATGGTGTCTATTACCCGAAGATGGCGGCATTTTCACCGCTTGTCGGTATCGGCGGCATTTTTCTGTTCTTTTTCCCAACTATGGGAGGAAAACCGGAAACAAGGCGGGATAAAGTAATCGTCTTCGTCGTCTTCGCCATCGGACTGATTGCGGGGTTGATTAACTGGTACCTGATGGATCCGCACTTGATCGCGAATTTTGGGTATAAATGATTGCTGAGGTCCGCAAGGGGACGAAACGAAAGTAATGGATGTACTCTGGCAAGAGCTTACTCGCGGTCTGCCTGACGGCAGGCAACTGGCCATTGTACTGATCCGAGTTATAGCGGCTATGCTGCTGGGCGGTATTATCGGAATGCAACGTGAAAAAGCACGCAAACCTGCGGGGCTGCGCACGCACATGATGGTCTGCCTTGGGACAGCCGTTGTTGTTTTAGCTTGCATTGCAAGCAGCATGGACACGTCTGCTCTGTCGCGTGTGGTTCAGGGCATCGTTACGGGAATCGGTTTTATCGGTGCTGGTTCAATACTCAAGTTGAGTGAGCAGCGTGAGATAAGAGGACTGACAACGGCGGCTGGACTTTGGGTGACCGCCGCGATCGGCGTTGCGGTTGGGTTGGGGAGTCTCGGTCTTGCTCTGATCGGTACTGCGCTTACCCTTTTGGTTCTTGGTGTGGTTGGCGCAATAGAAGCGCGAATCGAGAAGCGCCAGCAAAATCTGTAAACGTTTTCATCTGAAGTAGCAACAAAAGAAACATGTGTAGAAATATCAAAACCCTTCATAACTTCAAACCGCCGGCAACCGAAGAAGAGATCCGCGCGTCGTCGTTGCAATTTGTTCGGAAGCTCAGCGGTTTTTCAAAACCTTCCAAGACAAACGAAATTGCTTTCAACCGAGCAGTGGACCAGGTGACCCAGGCCGCGAACGAGTTACTCGACTCGCTCGTGACGAACGCGCCGCCTCGCGATCGTGAGGTCGAGGCAGCTAAAGCTCGCGCGCGAACTGCGGAGCGGTTTCCGTCGAGCAGCGCTTCCATCGGGTAGATGACCCTTGACTGAGTGGCCCAACCTTTTTGTTGTCAAACATTTCTTCGAACCACGCGTTTGTGACGCGATCGTCGCTGAAATGAAAGCAGCAAAAGCCGGCGCCGCGACTGTTTATGGCAAGGGTGCTTCAGGCTCAATCGACTCAAACGTGCGCAACACGCTTCGAGTGGTCCCATCGAGTGAAACAGTTGAGCTTGTGATTCAGAGACTGTTGTCTTGTAAACAAGCCGTCGAACAACATTTCTCACTCACGCTCGACGAATGCGAAGACCCGCAGTTTCTTCGTTACCGAGAAGGCGACTTCTTCGTCGCACACCAGGACGGGAACACGGGAATGCTATTGTTAGACACAGAGCGACGACGGATTTCGACGGTCATATTTTTGAATCGCGAGTATTCGGGCGGCGTGCTTGTGTTCACGAACCTGTCGTCGAGATTTCAAATGCCCGCTGAGCCCGGCACGCTTGTCGCTTTTCGCTCTGAGACCACGCATGAAGTGACGCCGGTCACGCACGGCGAACGTTTTTCTATCGCATCCTGGTACAGGTGATGTTCGATAGCTTAACTATTCAAGACGCGAAACCGATCATGTGGCTCAAACGTGTGTTTGCGTTTGTGATCGCTGCGCTGCTCGCGATTGGAATGGTGTCGAGCTATCGTGCGTACTTTCAAGTGCGAGATCTTGAATTGAGCGCGCCTGCGGTGTTGTCCGCCGGGTCGATCGTCACGAGTTCGGTCGTGAGTTCAGGACGCACGACGGTCGACGTCGAGGTTGACCTGGTTCAGGGTGCGTACTCGGAGAAACTCATTGACTTGCAGGTGCGTGGAAACGAATTGGGGTTCTTCGATCCACGTACGCGGCATGGTTCTGAAAGTGCGACGCTAACGCCGGAAACGCTTTCACATTTCCAACCCGGTCGAGCTCGTCTGCGTGCAGTAGCCATTGGGCGTCACCAGTGGTTTCGCCTCCCACCACCCACCGTGCGTGAACTCGACGTCGAGATCCGAGACTAGTATGTATTGCCCAAACTGCGGCACTAAAACTTCGGCGAACCAGAACTTCTGTCGTGCTTGCGGCCTCGGTCTCGAGAAGATCGCGCTTTCAAAGCCAGTATCGTCGTGCGCGATCGATCTCCTGCAGGACGTCGACATCATCATCAAACACGGGCGCCGCTGGAAGTGACCTGCAAAGTAAGTGGTAGATAAAGTACGAACTGCGAACGTTCTGCGTTATTCGGGCATGGCTACCAACACTCGACTTAGCCAGGCGTGAAAGCTAGAATCGGAAGCGACCGTTCCAATCGCTTGGAGGTATTTATGAGTCAAACACTTGAGGCAATTTTTGATGGCAGCGTGTTTAGGCCAGACCAGCCGATCGAGCTGGAGCCGAATACGCGCGTGCGAATCACCATTGAACCAGCCACAACCTCCAACAAGGAACCGGTGTCGTTTTTAGAAGTCGCAGAGTCATTGAACCTCGAAGGACCTCCGGATTGGTCTTCCCGTCTCGATGAATATCTGTACGGCGGAAACGGCACGGTTAATGAGTAAAGTTTTCCTCGACACGTCTTATGCCGTCGCGCTATCAGCTCGCACGGACCAAAATCACGAACCCGCCATAAAGCTTGCAAGAAAGTTACGAGAATCTTCAACGCACATAGTTACCACGCGTGCTGTTTTACTTGAAATTGGAAATGCTCTGCTTTTGTGCCTTTTGTGCTTTTTTGCGGCTTAGATACGGCGGCAGTTGCCGTTTAGTTGGGCGCCCTCTTCGACGACTAATGCGGGGGCGGTGACTTGGCCTTTGACGTTGGCGGTGCGGCCGAGGACAAGTTCTTTGCTCGCGAGGATGTCGCCCTCGACGGTGCCGTTGATTTTT
>DATNCH010000162.1:0-9058 GCA_035571655.1 Pyrinomonadaceae bacterium | reverse complement strand
GCCACGCTCGACTGACCTTTCAAGTGTTTCCTAATCAAGCTGCCATACGACTGGCTTCCGAGACCTTCCAGATGACGATGCCTGACCTGTCGCGCATCGACGAGCACATCGGTCATCATTTTGCGCAGGAACTTGCCCCATGCCGTATTCGGAATTCTCGCGGCATTGCGAAACTGACGAAACTGACCCATCACCGCGTTCTCTCCCACGAGAGGCGAGTGCAAACCACAGATTACCTCGAGCAGAAACTGATAAGCATCGCGCCCGTGGTAGGTGTGCGAGCCCGGTTTAGCCGCAAATGTCCGGGACTCGCTGCGGTGTAGGAAGACGATACGTCGCAGGCACGTTTGCCATTGCAAGTTGGTCAGCCCGTCAGGGATCGTCTCCGTGTGATGTGGGCGAAGATTAACGATGACAAGTTCATTTATCATCACTAGTTAACGCGAAAAAATCGGCGCAATAGGTCACAAATTTTCTGACCTCGGCCAAAATCGCTTGCGCCCGCTCCTCGTTTGGCTCGCCCTTTTTGAGCTCCAACAGCCGCGACGACACCTCCAGCCACTCGCCCTTCGTCTGTCCTGACAAGACAAACAGATTCTCGAACTCCCAAAGCACTTCGTCGGACGTGAACGGATCGACCAGCCGCGCGTACAGTGGAACGCGTGCAGCCGCCGCCGCCGCTTCGTACGCGGTGCGCGTCGCGTGCTCGTACTCTTTGTGATACAGAAACGCTTCGGCTTGCGAGATGAGTTCGCGAGCAGCATCGATCTGCGGCACAACCTCCGGAACGATCTTGTCTGCGCATTCACCCTTGACGCCCGGACGCACTGCGAAGCGTTCGTTTTCGTGTCCGTAGTCCTGGTAAAACGTCGGATCTGTTTCAAACGTCGGGACTGCTCGCCACGGCTCCAACGCTGCTCTTAGTCTCGACTCGCCGACACGGTTAACAAACGCACCGAACTCTTCCGCGTCCACTCGCTCTGCTTTAAAAACTTGCAGCAACGTTTCGATTACGTTGATGGAGTGTCTCGCAGGAAACTTTCCAACGAGACGAGCGAACCGTGCTGAGTCGGGATTCGTCTGACCGCCGAGAAAGAGTTGATGAGCCGGGACGGTTTTGCCGTCGTACGTCAATGCGGCCGCGTGAAAACCGATGTCTGCGATACCGTGCTGTGAGCACCCGTTCGGGCAACCGGAGATCTTGATCTTCAGTGGACGCGCCAGCTCGCGATAGCTTGCGAGTGGACCATCGAAGCTCTCTGAAAGCGCGGTCCCGAGACCCTTCGCGGAGGCGATTCCGAGCCGGCACGTGTCAGCGCCCGGGCACGTGGTTACGTCTGTAACTGTTCCAACTCCGATGTCACCTAAATCGATCTGCTTCAACGCTGCATGAAGATCCGGCAGCTTCTCTTCGCGTACCCAGGGCAGATAGATATTTTGACCGATGGAGATTCGCAACTCGCCGGACGAAAAACGCCTCGCTACTTCGGCTAGTCGACGAGCTCGTTCGGACGTGATGTCGCCCAATTTCAAACGCACGTGAACACCGCGAAATCCCGGTTGTTTGTGTTCGACGACGGAATCGCGCACCCACGAACGAAAGTCCTCGTCGCTAATCCGAGGATCAAGTAACCGCAAGCCGTTTCGTGACGACGTCGTTCGCTCGAATGTCTCTTGTAAGTAGTCTGCCAGTGGAACCGGACCGACACGTTGGCGCTCTTCGTCCAATGCTGCGACGAATGCGTCCCAACCCATCGACTGAATCAGGAACTTCAGGCGCGCTTTCATGCGCGCCTTTCTTTCCCCGTAACGATCAAAGAGTCGGACGATCGCGGCCGAGAGATTCAGGATCTGTTCGACGGGCAGGAATTCCGTATAGAGCTGGGCCATCTGTGGAGTGGTGCCGAGTCCACCGCCGAGAAAGACTCGGAATCCGCGCCGGCCTTCGCGTGTTGTCGCCCAAAAGCCGATGTCGTGAATTCGCAGTGCGGAGTGATCTTCGGCGCACCCTTCGAAAGTGATCTTGATCTTGCGGCCCATGTTCTGGTTGTACTTGTTGCGCACGAGATAACGAAACAGAGCGTCGGCGTAAGGGGAGACGTCGAAAGGTTCGGTAGGAGAGGTGCCGGCGCGATAACACGCGGTGATGTTGCGGACTGTGTTGCCGCAAGCTTCTCTCGTGGTCATGCCTCCGGCAGCGAGAAAACGCAGCAGGTCGGGCGACTGTTCGAGTTTCACGTAATACAGTTGTGCGTCCTCGCGAGTCGTGAAATGTATGAAGCCACTGCCGAAGCGATCTGCGGCATCGCCGAGCAGCGCGAGGTGGTCCGCGGTGAGGTATCCACCGGGGATCTTGATGCGTTGCATTTGCACGCCTTCCTGACGTTGTGCGTAAGTGCCGAAGGTCAGGCGGAGTTTCTGCATCTTGGTTTCGTTCACCTGGCCCGCGCGGTATTTGTGAATCTGCTCCTCGTAGTGGGCCAGCTCTTCCTGAATGTAGTCAGGAATCGGATCGGGTTTTGTTTGTGCGTGCTTTAGTTCCACAATAAATCACTCTCCTTCGAAGCTTTTCTCTGCGGCCCTCTGAGTACCTCTGCGTTCTCTGCGCTGAAGCGGCCATTAACCGCAGGGGCCGCAGAGATACGCAGAGGGCCGCGGAGAGGCGCCAACACTGTGTAGGCGTCCAACCCAACTTTGACGCGGTCTCCCATTTTGAGTCTCTGCGCATTTGTTTGAGGCTTCATGCGCGTGACTACGATCTCGGTGTCGTCAACTTGTACGGACAGGCGTTCATACGCTCCGGCAAACACAACCTCCTTGACGATGCCGGTCCCGAGGTGATGACAGCCCCTGAGCTGCTCGTCGCCGAGCCGCACATCCTCTGGACGAAATATGAGAGTTACTTTCTCCCCCTGGTGAACACCCTTCACCAGATTCGCGCGGCCCAGGAAGGTAGCGACATATTCACTCGCAGACTGATCGTAGACTTCCTGCGGCGTCCCGATCTGTTCGATATGGCCCGCGTTGAGCACTGCGATCCGATCGCCGAGTTCGAGCGCTTCTTCCTGGTCGTGAGTGATAAAGATCGCCGGCACGTTTACCTTACGTAGCAGCGCACGAATCTCACTGCGGAGACGAGTGCGGGTTTGCGCATCGAGCGCACCGAACGGCTCGTCGAAGAGCACGACTTCAGGTTCGTAAGCCACCGTGCGCGCGATCGCGACTCGCTGTTGCTGTCCGCCCGAGAGTTGCGACGGATACTTCCGCCGATGCTCTGTAAGTCGGACCAGTTCAAGCAGTCGGTCCACTGTCTCGCGAATCTCTTTCCCGTTACGACGACGAATCCGCAATCCGTAGCCTATGTTTTGTTCAACCGTCATGTTCGGAAAGAGCGCGTACGACTGAAATATGACGCCGACACCACGCTCACGCGCAGGCAGGTCGCTAACGTCCCTGCCGTGAAGGATCACACGACCTGTATCCGGTCGCTCGAGACCCGCGATGATTCTCAGGATCGTCGTCTTTCCACTTCCGGATGCGCCGAGCAGCACCAGTGTTTCGCCCTCCGCGATGTCGAAGTTGATGTCCTTCAACACTGGCGTGTTTCCAAACTGTTTGCTCAAACCGGTGACGCTCGCCGCAATGCGTCGCGGTTTCGGCGCTTCGTGCGTTGTCGCCGTGAAGCGTGGAAGAAAAGTCGCGATCTGGTGTGCGGCAAGCATGTTTACTTCGCCTCCATCCGATCGCGCGCAAAGAAGAGCACGCTAAAAATCAGGAACGAAAGTAACGCGAGCACGATCGCGATCGCGTTCGCGGCTTCAATCTGGCCTTCGTTGAATTTCGCGAAAATGTAGAGCGGGGCTGTCTGAGTACGCCCGGCGAGATTTCCTGAGACGAGGATCGTCGATCCGAATTCACCGACAGCACGCGCGAACGTTAAGAGCGCTCCGGTGACGATCGCGCCGCGCAAAGCCGGAAGTGTAACGTGCCAGAACGTTTGCCAACGCGACGCGCCGATCGTTGCCGACGCTTCTTCCAGCGAGTGGTTCATCGTATCGAACACGGCTTTCATGACGCCGAACGCGAGTGGAAACGTGACGAAGATATTGGCGAGGATGATCGCGCCTCCGGTGAACATGACGTGGATTCCGTGTGGGGCGAGCAGACGGCCCAACGTGCCGTACGGTCCCCACAAAAGCAGCAACGCGAAACCGGCGACAGCGGTGGGAATCGCTGTTGGCAGCGAGATGGTGACGATCAGAGCGTTCCGGCCCCAGAACGAATAACGCGACAACACGTACGCGGCGAACAATCCAAAGAGAACATTGAACACGGTGGCCCAGAAGCTGGTTGCGAGCGAGAGCTTCAGCGCGAAGATTGCTTCAGGCGCGGTCAACGCAGACCAGAATCGCGGCAGGCCCTTGCTCGTGCCGAAGATGAAGATCGATGCCAGTGGCAGAAACACCAGCGGCAGCATGAGGAATATCAGTGTTCCTATGCTCAATGGCCGCACGACGTCGAAGCCCTGCACGTGCCGAATTGTCGAAACCGCTGCACTCATTGTTTGAACCCTAGAGGGGCTTTCAACCCGATGTCGGTTTCACAGGATTTACATGATTTTTCAGGATTAACTTGCAAATCTTGCCTAATCCTGCAAATCCTGTGAGAAGTCGTTTTTACGTTCAAAGCACCGTGAGATGGACTGTTAACGAGGTGTCTTTTATTTCTTGTGCTTCATACAATTGCCCAACCTTCTTCAACGCGCTGATATGGCATCGTCGCCGCTACGTGTTTTTGGTCGATAAGCCCGTGTCTGGCCAGCTCTCGAAGAATTTTTTGCGCGCTCTCTTCCACCGTTTCCCGATCCGTCGAGACCACGACTTCAGGCGCGAGTGGCTCTTCGTAAGGATCAGAGACGCCGGTGAACTCTTTGATCTCGCCGGCCAGCGCCTTCTTGTACAGACCCTTGACATCGCGTTCGGCAAGAACCGCGATCGGGCATTGCACATACACTTCGATGAACAGCGCACCGTCGGCTTCAATCGATCGCCGCACTTCATCTCGAATCGCTCGATACGGCGAGATCGCGGCCGTGATCACGCCAACACCGTTGCGCGACAGCAGCCGGCTGACATAGCCGATGCGACGAATGTTTGTGTCTCGATCTTCTTTGGAGAAGCCGAGTCCCTTCGACAGGTTCGTGCGCACCTCATCGCCGTCCAAAACTTCAAGGGATAGTCCATGATTGCGCAGCTCACCGATGAGCTGCGTGGTCAGCGTCGTCTTGCCGGCTCCCGACAATCCCGTCATCCATAACGTGAATCCTTGCTTTGACATGATCGTTCCTCGCTTACGATTTCAAATTTAATTAAATGACCCTTGCCACCGTCCGTGTTGCGGCATAAGCCTCAATCAACACCTGCGCGACTTCCGGCCGCGAAAACTCGACCGGCGGTAGCTGTCCCGCGTTCAGCAGTTCGCGCACTTTCGTACCCGAGAGCGTTACGTGTTCCGACTGGTCGTGCGGACACGTCTTCGTCGACGCCATCGCGCCACATGCTTTGCAATAGAACGTGTGATCGAAGAAGAGCGGTGTGATGCCTAGTTCGTGCGGTTCGAATTCGTCGAAGATGTGATGCGCGTCGTAAGTGCCGTAATAGTTACCGACACCGGCGTGATCGCGTCCGACGATGAAGTGCGAACAACCATAATTCTTGCGAATCAACGCATGAAAGACTGCTTCGCGTGGTCCAGCGTAACGCATTGCAGCCGGCATAACTGCCAGGACCGTGCGCGACACCGGGTAGTAGTTCGCGAGGATCTTTTCGTACGACCGCATTCTGACTTCCGCAGGCACGTCGTCTGACTTCGTTTCGCCCACCAGCGGATGCAGCAGCAATCCGTCGGCGATCTCCATCGCGCACTTCTGGATGTATTCGTGCGCTCGGTGCACCGGGTTGCGCGTCTGGAAGGCCACGATCCGGCGCCAACCGCGATCCTTGAACATGGTCCGTGTTTCTTCCGGGTCCTTGCGGTATTCAACAAACGACAGACCGTCGGGTCGGTTAATCAGACTGATGCATCCGCCGAGCAACCAATCGCCCTGGTTGTGGATCGCCTGCACTCCCGGGTGCAGCAGATCTGTGGTGCGATAGACCGACTCCGCTTCGCGCGCTTTGTGATACGTGTATTTCTCCCCGAGGTGCAGCACGCCGAGAAGAAGATGGTCCTGGTAAAGCGCGACGTCTTGCCCCGTTTGCAGTCGCCTGGCGTCGCCGGTCGAAACAGCCATCGTAATCGGGATGGGCCATGCGACTCCGTTCGCCAGCCGCATGCTGGAGACGACGGCGTTGTAGTCTGCTTCACCCATGAAACCCTCGATTGGTGAATAAGCGCCGGTGGCGATCATCAAGACGTCGGAAATCTGTCGCGCGTTGAGTTGCAGCTTCGGCATGGTCGTCGCGCGTCGCATGAGTTGATCTCGCTCGCGTCCTTTTACTTCGCGATTGACGAGTGTGCCGCCATGTGGATTTATGAGTTTCATCGTATTAGTCCTTCACTTTCACTGATGCACTTTCACTGATGTAAACCGCATTCGGTTTTCTGAAATCCGCGCCAACGACCAGCACGCTGGTCTTCATTGATCTGCACGGGCGTCGTGCACGGCATGCAGCCGATCGACGAATAGCCCTGGTCGTAGAGCGGGTTGTATGGAACGTCGTTTTCCAGCGCGTACTTCCAGACCTGTTGTTTGGTCCAACCCGCGAGCGGATTGATCTTGATGAGTCCGAATTTCGCGTCCTGGTCGACAACCTTCGCGCGCGCGCGTGCCGGCGATTGGTCGCGGCGAATCGCCGTGATCCATGCGCGCAGACCGGAGAGCATTTGCTTCAGCGGCTCGACCTTTCGCAGGCGGCAACAGAGATCCGGATCGCGCTCCCAGAGTTTTTCGCCGTGCCGGAGATTTTGTTGTTCGAGCGATCTCACGGCGCTGCGACGTTCGAAACGAATGCCGTAACGCGCCTCGAGTCGATCGCGAAGCTCGTACGTTTCGGGAAAGAGCAGATCGGTATCGAGATAGAAGATGCGAGCAGACGGATCGATACGCGCGACCATGTCGACGAGGATGCAACCTTCGGCGCCAAAGCCTGTGGCCAGCGCAACGTCGGAACCGAACTCGTCGAGCGCCCACTTCAAAACGACTTGCGGTGAAGCAGTCTCTAAACCGTCCGGCAGCGTATAAAGCTCGCCGTCAATAATCCTGAAATTCAAAGCAGTCATGGATCTCATGCCGCCACCTCCATTTGCGCTTCCTGACTTAAGTTCATTCCGAACCAGTTCAACTCGTCTCGCAGGCGAACAACCTCGCCGACGACGATGACCGCCGGTGCGAGCAGTCGTTCCCGCTCGACGCGATCGGCGATGTTCATGAGTGAACCGATGACGGTTTGTTGTGTTTCGTAAGTGCCGCGGTGGATCACTGCGACGGGTGTATTTGCCGAACGCCCGGCCGAGATCAATTCGCCGGCGATCTGGCGAAGATGCGTTACACCCATCAGGATGACGATCGTGTCAGCGTCTTTGGCGTGCAGAAGTTGTCTCGAGAACTCACCGTCGCCCGCGCGAGCGGCACTAACAATTATGACGGACGACGAGACGCCGCGATGCGTCACGGGAATGCCGGCGTAAGCAGGCACTGCGAGCGCTGAACTCACGCCGGGCACAACTTCAAAGGGGATCCGCGCCGCGCTCAGAGCGCGTGCCTCTTCGCCCCCGCGACCGAAGAGGAACGGATCCCCGCCTTTAAGTCGAACAACCTGTTTTCCTTCTCGCGCTTTTTGAATCAGGAGCCGATTGATTTCATCCTGGGGCGTTTGCGTGCCACCGCCGATCTTGCCGGCGTACAACGTTTCGGCGTGCGCAGGCACGTGTGCGAGCACGTCTGCGTGGATCAGGTAGTCGTAGATGACTACTTCTGCTTTCCGCAGCACATTCAGTGCTTTCAATGTCAGAAGATCGGGATCGCCGGGGCCGGCGCCGACGAGGTAAACCTTTCCTCGCTCTTGTTCGGTAGCGATCGTTTCGCGGATGCGCTCGATCGAGGCGTCGATGACGAGACGGTGCGCGGCGAGTGGTTCAGTTATCTGATAAGTGACGTCGCAGCGACTGGCGGCCGCGCGAACTTCGACCGGTATGTCACCGCGCGTGTGTCTGCCTGGGGAAAGGAAATAAGGATGGACGACTACGTGCTTCGCGCCCAGTTCGACGAGTTGAGCAAAGCCCTCGGCGATTGTTGGGTGAGCAATCTCGAGAAACGCGGCGACCACCAGTGGGAAGCGGCCACACTCGCGAATGCGTTGCGCAGCCTGGCGCACATCTTCGTTGGCCTCTTCACGCCGGCTCCCATGTCCGACCACCAACACCGCATTTGTGAAAAGCTCGCTCATTCTTCACTCTCCGGTGTTTGTGGCGAAGTACCGCGAAAGATCACAAAGGTTTTCCGGAAGTTACGGGTGTGATGGATTTTCGAAATGTGCCACTAGATAAAGGTGGTATAAATCAATGACAATGTTCCGGTTCCCCTTTGCAGCCCTCCTGCTGGCTATCGTGTTTGCGTCGCCTTTGGCAGCGCAAAAACCTACGGAAACCATTTCCATCCGCGTTCGAGAAGGCACAACGCTCGGGTTCGACGTGTCGCCCGAGGGACGTTCGATCGTGTTGGACCTGTTGGGCCAGCTCTGGCTGATGCCGGCGACTGGCGGTCAGGCTCGTGCAATCACGAACGCCGTGCGCGATGTTGCAGAGGATCTCGATCCGTCGTTCTCGCCGGATGGCCTGCAGGTGGTGTTTCGTGGTGAGCGAAATGGGCGGACGGGATTGTTTCTGCTCGACGTTGCTTCGGGCGCCGTGCGCCAGTTAACGCAGTTGTCGAATCCTGACGCGTACGACGGAAATGCCGCGTGGTCGCCTGACGGGCGGGTGATTTCTTTTGTGCGCGTTGTGTTACCCGATTCACCTGGTGCTCGCCCGCGCAGCGCGATTATGTTGCTCGACGTTG
>DATNCH010000161.1:0-4726 GCA_035571655.1 Pyrinomonadaceae bacterium | reverse complement strand
GCTGCAACGTGCCGGATACGTGGTGCTGACGGCGGGTGATGGGCTGGAGGCGATGAAGATCCTGCTGAGTGTCGGAGTGGACGTGATCGTCACGGACGCTTTGATGCCGAATCTCGATGGTTATGAGTTGTGTCGGTTCGTAAGGAACAGCGAGCACTTCTCTCATTTGCCGATAATTCTTTTAAGCGCGCTCGATCCGAAGAATTCTACTGACGAGTCTGAACAAGTCGATGCGTTTCTCTCAAAGCCCGTCTCACCCGAAGACCTCCTTAGCAACATCGAAGAGGTAGGCCACAAAAAGGCACAAAAGACACAAAAATGAATAAAGATCATTCTTGCGTGCCTTTGTCTTATGTGGCTTTTGTTTTGTGTGCCTTTTGTGCTTTTTTGTGGCTAATGTTTATTGCGGCGACTCTAACTGGTCGATCTGCGCGCGTTGCAGCTTCCCACTGAAGTCGACGTAGATCGACTTCCATTCCGAGAAGATATCCAACACTTGCGTTCCTGCTTCGCGGTGACCATTGCCGGTGGCCTTGGTGCCGCCGAACGGCAGATGCACTTCCGCGCCAATCGTCGACGCATTCACGTAGAAGATGCCCGTGTACATCTCGTTCATCGCCTTGAACGCGCGATTGACGTTTTGCGTATAGATGGCAGCCGAGAGTCCATAGCGAACTCCGTTGGCGATCTGAATCGCATCCTCGAGTGAGTTTGCGGGAATGACGGTCGTTACTGGTCCAAAAATCTCTTCCTGCGAAATGCGCATGTCGGCAGTCGCGTCGAGAAATACGGTCGGCTCGATGAAATGGCCATTCGCGTAGTCGCCCCTGGTGAGACGTTTGCCGCCGCAGGCCAACTTTGCGCCATCGTCGTCACGACCGATGCGTATGTAACCCATGATCTTCTCGACGGCATCGGCATTGATCACTGGACCAACATCCGTCTTCGGATCGGCGCCGTTTCCAACTCGCAGCGCTTTCGTATTCTCGATGAGCTTCGTGGCGAATTGTTTGTAGACTTTCTTGTGAACTATCAATCGCGACGACGCGGTGCAGCGTTGGCCTGACGTGCCGAACGCGCCCCAAATGGCGCCTTCAATAGCAAGATCGATATCGGCGTCGTCCATGACGATGATGGCATTCTTTCCGCCCATCTCGAGCGAACAGATCGCATTGCGCTCGGCACACGCTGAAGCGACGATGCGGCCGGTTTCAGTCGATCCCGTAAACGAGATCAGACGCAAAGCCGGATGATTCGTCATCGCAGCGCCGACAGTTTCACCGTATCCGGTGACGAGGTTCACAACGCCCGGCGGGATTCCGGCTTCCTCGCAAGCCTTTACGAGATTGTAGGTCGAAAGCGGCGTGTCTTCGGCGGGTTTGAGCACGACGGTATTGCCGCAGATCAGTGCCGGGATAAGTTTCCACGACGGAATCGCCATCGGAAAATTCCACGGGGTGATCAGACCGCAAAGACCAACCGGCTGGCGCACGCACATGGCAAACTTGTCGCGCATCTCAGCGGGCGTAGTGAACCCGTGAAGTCGTCGACCTTCTCCTGCTGTGTAGTACGTACAATCGATTGCTTCCTGAACGTCGCCGCCGGCTTCCTTCAAAACCTTCCCCATCTCGCGCGTCATGTCTGCCGTGAACTCTTCCTTGTGGCGGATCAGGATCTCGCCGAGGCGAAACAGCAGTTCAGCGCGTTTGGGAGCCGGGGTGTTGCGCCAGCGATCGAACGCGCCCTGCGCGGCATTGACCGCCGCGTTGACGTCGTCGCTGGTGGAGAGCGGAAAGCGTCCGACGATGTCGCGATTATCGGCCGGGTTGATGTTTTCAAACATTTCACCCGACTGGCTTTCGACCCATTCGCCGTCGATGTAGTTTTGATATGTTTTGACTGCCGCGCGTGCGGCGTTGCGCGCCGCCAGTTTGCCGCCGGTCTTCGAGATTGCCTTCTTTGCCTGAGCCATAAAGTTGCTATTGATAAGTGAACTGCACGATCAGCGGCAGCAATTGATTATTGTCTCCTCGGACTCTCGTCATGTTCAGCACGATCGGATCGCCGGATTTGAGTCCATTCAGCACCCGTTGAAAATCTGCGAGTGAAGATACCGGCGTGCGATTGATGCGATTGATAACGTCGCCTATGGCCACCGCCTGTTGACTCGTAGGTGGAACGCGAAGCTCGGCGATGAGCCCGTTCGGATCGATGTCTTTAACGAAAAGACCTTGAACGCCGGTCAAGTGACGGTCCGCAATCAATTGCGGCGTCAGCTCAGCCAGAGTGACCCCGAGACGGAGCGCGTTACCTTTCGGAGAAGCGTCTTTAGGCGCGGTCTTCGGCGGAGCAATCCACTCGCGACCATTGCGCGGTGGCGGCCGTTCACCCAACGCGACGCTGGCAGTTTTCTTCTCGAATTTGCCGTTGACGTCTCGCAGAAAAACGAGTGTTACCTGTTGGCCCACCGCCGTGCTTGCCACACGCTGGATGAGATCCTGCGCGTTAGCAACAGGAGTACCCTGAAAATCGACAATGATGTCGCTTGGTTGCAGACCGATTTTTGCTGCCGGAGTCGCCTGACCGCCTTCTTCAGCCGCGACTGACATCACGATCGCGCCCTTCGCTTCCGAAAGACCGTAAACTTTCGCAAATTCATCGTGCACAGATTCCAGAGTGATGCCGAGATATCCGCGTTTCACTTTGCCCTGGGCGATGATCTGTTTGTAAACAAAATTGGTTTCGTTCGCAGGCAGGGCGAACCCGATGCCGTTGTAATCGCCGGTCGAAGTCGCGATTTGCGAATTCATTCCGATGATTTCGCCGCGCATATTGACGAGTGGTCCACCACTGTTGCCACGATTGATGGCTGCGTCAGTTTGTAAGAAGCGTTGGAAGGGGTTGAAGTAAGGACTCTCTCGTTCTTTCTTGGAGATGATTCCCGCGGTGACTGTCTGGTCCAAACCGAAGGGCGAACCCATCGCCAGCACCCAGTCGCCGACCTGTGCCGCATTGGAATCGCCGAGCGTTACGGTGGGAAGATCTTTCGGCGCGTCGATCTTGAGCACTGCGACGTCCGTTTCCGAATCGACGCCGACGACCGCGCCGCGATATTTCTCACCCGACTGCAACCCAACAGTGATACGCGTTGCATCTTCGATCACGTGATTGTTGGTCAGGATGTAACCATCCTTACTCACGATGAATCCGCTGCCAACTCCGCGCATCGGCCGTTTCGGACGTCGAAACATGTCGAGCAGCGAGTTGTTTGACGACTGATCTTCCTTGTCTTCGTCCTTTTCGCTGATTTCCTCGGACACCTGGGTGGTTTCAATATTGACTACGGCGGGCTCAACACGACGCGCAATCTCTGCGAACGATGCGGACAAAGCTTCCGGCGCGCGCGCAATCTGCATATCGGGCTGCGCGATCGTCGTTCGCCCTGACAAAATCGCGCCGATGCCGATGCCTGCGAGCAGGCATGCGATGGCTAGCGCGGTGATCCAGATGCGAAGCTTGCGCAGAATCGTTCGTTCCTGTTCTGTCGTGTTGTTTTTGCCGTCAAACATAAATTTGCACCACCTTCTAGAAGCCGAATCGCGGCCCAGGGAAAGGAGTAGAGTATAGCGAAAGGGTTTTCCATTTGCCATTGAAAGAAGAAGGTCCGGATTTCTACGGACGGAGCACGACTTTTAGGACACCGCGCGCGGCGGCGCGGCGCATCGCGTGGACGCCGTTTGAAAGTGGATACTCTTCGCTGATGAGACTGTCGACGTCGATCGCGGATTTCTTTAACAAGTCGAGAGCCGGCGTGAAGCGACCGCAACGCGAACCGACGATCGAAATTTCGTCAACCACGATCCGCGCCGCGTCGAGCTCGGTTTTTCCGTGAAAAGTCGACTTCAAGACCAGTTGACCCTTTGGACGAAGCAGGTCGAGTGCGAGGCCGAATCCACTTGCTGAGCCTGAAGCTTCGACGACAACGTCGAACTGGCGTTTCCGCTTAGCGGTCTGTTTGGGAGTTGCTGTTTCGATGCCGCGTCGTTCCGCGATTCGCAGTTTGGAGGAGTGCTTTCCGATCAGGAGCAGCGACGCGCCGGTGAGTGCGAGAACTTGCGCGCAGAGTAGTCCGAGTTTGCCATCGCCGATGACGGCAACGCGATCTGTTTTTGAGATCGAAACGCGTTCGAGAATTCCACATGCGGCCGCGAGTGGTTCGGTGAAGACGGCGTGTTCGTCAGGAATGTTTTTTGGAACCGGCAGGAGATTTTCGACGGGCAGTTGCAGGAACTCAGCGTGCGCGCCGTCACGACCGTGGATGCCGAGCACCGTGCGACGAGCACAATGTCGCGAATCACCGGCGCGACAAAGGTCACATTTGCCGCAACCTGCGTTTATCTCTCCGACGACGCGACTACCGGCGAGTGAGCTATTACTGCTCTCTTCGACGACGCCGACGAATTCGTGTCCGATCGTCCCTTTGAAACCGGCGTAGCCACGCGCGATCTCGAGATCCGTGTTGCAGATGCCTGAGAGGAGCACACGCACGAGCGCCTCATCGGTGCGATCTGGTTTGTCAATATTTTTTAGTGAGACACTCTTTTTCTGAACGCGGAGAGCAAGCATGCATTTTTGTGAGCTTCTTTGTGCCTCTTTGTGGCCTAAAACGTTTTACTGCGTGTGTACGCATTCTGCGGCGTGAGCTCCACCGTCTGTTTTGCTCCGG
>DATNCH010000160.1:0-9398 GCA_035571655.1 Pyrinomonadaceae bacterium | reverse complement strand
ACTGGCAGCACGCGCGGGCAAACCGATCGACGATCTTTACGAAGTGACGGGTGGTAATCCTTTCTTCGTGACAGAGGCACTCGACAGCCAGGATCCCGGCGTCCCGGTGTCTGTGAGCGATGCCATGCTCTCTCGACTCGCGCGGTTGAGCCCTGCTGCTCGTGCTGTTGTGGAGCTTGTTGCGGTTGTGCCGACGAAGGCGGAGCTGTGGTTGCTCAACGAAAGCATCAATCCCACCACCACAGTGCTCGAAGAATGTGTCAGCGCGGGAATTTTGTTGTTGGATAACAGCGCCATAGGTTTCCGTCACGAGCTCGCGCGACGGGCGGTCGAAGACTCACTTGCCGCACCACGTCTTCATAGTTTGCATGCGCAGATGCTGAAAGCGTTGCTCAGCCGTGGTGCTGAAGGGCAACTTGCGCGCATCGTTCATCACGCGGAGAAGTCAGGCGATGCTGCCGCTGTACTTGAATACGCGCCGATTGCAGCGCGCCAGGCGGCCGCACTCCACGCTCATCGCGAATCTGCGTTGCACTATCAAACTGCTTTGAAATATGCGGGTGCCCTTTCATCCGAACAACGAGCTGACTTGCTCGAGCGCCGCTCCTACGAGTGTTACGTGACCGGACAAATCAGCGACGCGTGGGCGACGCGCCGGCAAGCACTTGAAGTGTGGCAGCAGTCGGGTGACAAGCTCCGTCACGGCGATAATCTCAGATGGATGTCGCGTCTCGCGTGGTATCTCGGTCACAAAGAAGACGCCGAGAAGTGTGGAAACGAAGCAGTCGAAGTTTTGGAAGCACTTCCGGTCAGCCCGGAACTGGCCTGGGCTTACAGCAATCGCGCGCAACTATACATGCTCGCGGGCGAGACGGTGGAAGCAGTCGTTTGGGGCTCGCGTGCTATCGAGTTGGCGGAGAAGTTTGACGCAACGGAAACCCTTGTTCATGCCTTGAATAATGTCGGCACGGCGCAAGCGGTTGCACATGACGACGAAGGTTGCGCGCTGCTCGAACAGAGTTTACGACTATCGTTGGCGAACGATCTCGAAGAGCACGCATCACGGGCGTTCACAAACATCTCATCGATTGCGCTGAGGGATCACAATTATGAGCTGGCGCTGCGCTACCTCGACGAAGGCATCGCCTACGCGACAGAACACGATCTCGAGTCGTGCAGATGTTACATGACAATGGCGCGGGCTCGCGTGCATTTTGAGACGGGACTCTGGACCATGGCGACAGACGATGCAGCGTCTGTGCTCGAGATCTCACGTGGTTACAGCGTAACGCGAATTCCAGCGCTGAACATTCTGGGCCATGTTCGACTGCGCCGTGGCGACCCGGATGCTTCGCAGGTACTTACCGAAGCCTACGAGTTAGCGATGCTGACGAAGGAGGTTTCACGCATTGGTCCGGTTGCCTCGGCTTGCATCGAGATGGCCTTCGTCGCAGGCGACCTCGAGCAGGTGGTTGCCGAGTCTCAATCGATGTTGGAGATGTCCAGGGATGATAACGATCCCTGGCTACGCGGCGAGTTTGCGCTCTGGTTGTGGCGCGCCGGAGTGACTCAACCGATCGAACAACCGATTGCTGAACCTTATGCGCTGCAAATCGCGGGAGACTGGCGCGCTGCCGCCGATCTTTGGAAAGAGATCGGCTGTCCGTATGAGGAAGCCACCGCCCTCGCCGACGGAAACGAAGCGGCGCAACTCGAAGCACTCGCCATCTTCGAAAAGCTCGGAGCGAATCCGGCAGCGGAAAAACTTCGGCACAAACTTCGCACCACCGGCGTGCGCGGCATTCCTCGTGGTCCAAGGCCCAGCACGAAAGAGAACCGGGCCGGACTAACAGCTCGTCAGATGGAGGTGCTTTCGTTGATGAATGACGGTTGCACCAACACGGAGATCGCCGAGCGGCTTTTCATATCCAACAAGACTGTTGACCACCACGTTTCCGCCATTCTCGCCAAACTCGATGCACACAACCGCGTCGAAGCCGTTTCAGTAGCTCTCCAGTCAAACCTCATCAACCCAAAATAGGGAACTCGCGCTTCCAAAATAGGTAACACGCCCGATGTGCCCCGGCGTGCGGTTCTTTACTCTGCGTGCGGCTTGAACGTTCGCAAAGAAGGAGAATCGAAATGCAACAGCTCTCAGCAATTATCGCATTGTGCGTGGTACTGGCGACTTTGGCCGCAGCTTAATTCAGAGGGATTTCAATCCATGCGATCGCACTGCCGGTGCGACCGGTTTGACGATCTCTGACGGCGACTCGCACCTGGTAGAGACCCGCCGGGAGCGGCAAAGATTGGGTCCACTTGATGAAACGGCCGTCTTTGGCGAGTACTTCCTGCGGGATGTCGAGTTTTTGCCTGAAGCTGGAGAATCGACCGCGATCGTCCAGGGCGATTCCGAGCACGTCGACGATGGCGCGTGATTTACCCGAAGACTCGTCAAAACCCAAAGTCGCTCCATCGAGCTTCATGGCCAGGTTGAGCGCCGTAGCTTTGTCCGCTGATTTCTGAAAGCTCGTGGAGACGAAAGTCGGTAAGTCACGACGCGGATAAAGAGATCCCAGGGCTGCCTTCAGATCATCCTCCGGCGTCGTGGCGGCGGCCGCTTTGTTCGCGGCCGCTTCAGTCTCTCTGAAATCGAAGAAATGCCGCCTCATCCTCACGCGTAAATCCTGGCGACTTTTGATCGTCACATTGATGCGAGACTTTCCCGGGCGCTGATTTTCGCTGTCCGGGCGCCAGGCCAGAAGGTAATAGGTAGAACTCTCAGTCAAGGCGTTCGCGATTCCATCGTCGAGCGTGTTGGGATTAAGGTACGCCCGCCCGCCAGTCTCGTCGGCGAGCGTGTCCAGCGGTTCTTGTGGCATCTTGCTCTCAACGAGCGATCTACCCGCAGTTCTTGGCGAAAAATCCGGGTAGCTAGTACTGGACGCATCAACGCCTGGACCAAGGGAGCTCGAGCGCGTGCCCAGGCTGTAGATCACAACACCCACTCGCGCGGCTTCGTTGACTACGCGGCGCATCACATCCGAGCCACTCGACCTTTTCGCATCTACAACAAAACCGTCTGAAATGAAGAACAAAACCTTACGCCCGGCAACGGGAATGCTTGACCGCAGCAAACCCTCCAATCGCGAAAGAGTGTCCATCTCAGCATTTTTGGATTGAGCATTGATTTGCCGAACTCGGTTAATCACGATATTGGCGGCATTGACTGGCCCGACTTGAAACTCATGCATCGTCGCTTCGACGAGGTACGCGAAGAGACCGCGGTCAGCATGGTTCGCGACCATATTGGCATCTACTTCACTGATCGCTACGTGGCTGGTTATGGTCTCCGGGTTGTAGTTGGAGTTGAGCCGGCCGATCGCTTCTCGTAATACTGCTTTGTTATCGGTGAGCTGTTGGAGAAAACCGATCTGGCCGGTGGTGGAAACAATGGCGACCCGGTCGTTAGACGCCATCTGGTTTTCGACGAAATGAGTTAACACTTCGCGGGCGCGGTTCAAGCCGTCGACTGTCAAGTGAACGTCGTCGACAAAAAAGAAAATCACACGTTCGCGATCGCTGGGTGGTGTTTCGACCAACTTTGGTTGAGTAGTTGGTCCTCCCTTGCGGGCAGCGGTTAACTGCTTCTCTTCGTCACGGCTACCTGCTCTCACCTGCTCGAAGAACGAGAGTGGTTGAAGTTTGTTATCCACGCGCAGCTCAAAATCTTCTGCACTCAACCCTTCGACAACGCGCCCACGCTTATCCAACACCGTGACGTCGGTCTGAACCAACTCGGTTTTGGTGCGAACAACATCATCAGACGCATCAGTCTTAACCTGCCCGAGTATCTGTTGAGCAGAGACCACGCCGAGCAAAACCACCATCAGGAAAACTACTCGCATAACTTTGCTGATGTTACTTTACCGAGCGCCGCTTGTCTCGCCCCTCTGTGAGATCGTGGTGTGATGTTTCGTAATGGAGGGCCACTTTAGAACGTAATGCAAAGAAAACTTTGCAATAAATTCTGAAGGAGAAAGAAGACAATGAAACGTTTCCTCGATATCAAAATTCTCGTGCTCACGCTTACACTCCTCGCTGGAAGTGTCGCGGCAACTGCAACCGAACGTCCCTTTTCATTCAACGGAGGAGGACTCGCGGTTCCAATCCTGAACGAGTCCGGCCAGCCGATCGGCATAGATGTAACCGGTTCCGGCAACGGCACTCATATCGGCCTGTTCACGACCGTCGGCAAAGTGTTTTTCAGTCCGGATCCAAACGATCCGACTTCGATCATTCCGTCCGGCCAGGCCACTCTGACAGCCGCCAACGGCGACAAGCTGATCTTCGTTGTGGCAGATGGTTCGCAGAGTCTCGTCACGGGCGTCGGAACCGGACACTTCAGCTTCACTGGCGGCACCGGCCGTTTTGCAAACGCTACCGGCACCATCAGCTACGTGGTCGAGCAGAACTTTTTAACCGGAGCATACACGGTCACGGCAGTCGGAACCATCAACTACTAATTCCATTCACGCGGGCTGTTTTTTCAAGTAGCCACGGATTTAGTCCGTGGCTAAGCTTTGCACAAAAAATCGAGTTGAGATGGAAGTCTTTCCTCTGCGGCCCTCTGCGTATCTCTGCGTTCTCTGCGTTAATGGGCCTTTCAACGCAGAGATACGCAGAGGCCGCAGAGAAAACAAATCAGATTTGCCACTTTTTGTGCAAAGCCCCGTGGCTATTACTTTTGATGGCTATTGACGTACTTAACGCATTGCCCCTGATTCGGGAACGCGAGCGCACGGAAATTTTTGTAGCCGCCATCCTTGCACTCATCCTTGCTCTTCGGGACGGGTGTGATTGCGATCCGAAGAGGACAATCAAAACCCGGAATGGTGGCGACCAGCGTGTTAGTCGCCGTATCGATGACGGAGACCGTGTTCTCTACATTAACTGTATAGAGGCGCGTGCCGTCGGATGTCAGCGCTGGAAAAATCGGGCTGGCGCCAATCGGAATGTTATTGACGACCGCGTTTGTGCTCGTGTCGATGATGAAGACCTTATTCGAGCTTGGGCTCGTCACGTAAAGGCTCGAACCATCTAGCGAAATGGTCATGTGGTCGTGAAGTATGTCTTGCAGGATGTGGCTGAGGACGGTGTTAGTTGCCGTGTCGATTATGTTGAGGAATTCGTTCGGTTCTTGCACGTAGGCGCGCGCACCATCCGGCGTGAAAACTACTCCGAAGGGATGAAAGCGGATGGGGATGGTGCTCACCACCGCATTCGTCGCTAGATCGACGACCGTGACCGTATCGTTCCCAATATCTGTCACGTAGAGGCGGGTGCCATCGGGTGTTACGGCTACTCCTAAAGGAAAGACGCCGACAAAGATGGTGTCGACGACCGTGTTGGTTTGCGTGTCGATGACAGAAACCGTTTGGTTTCCCTCATTCCCTACATAGACACGCGCACCATCTGGGGAGACGGCCAGTTCAAAGGGTGCATCGCCGACCGGGATGGTAGCGACGACCGTATCGGTCGCCGTATCGATAACGGAGACTGTGTTGCTCGCATGATTCGCTACGTAGACTTGTGCGCCATCGGGCGTGACGGCCACTCCGAGGGGATTAAGGCCGACTGTTACGGTCTTGACGATTGTGTTGGTGTCGATGTCGATGACACTGACTGTGTTGCTACAGGAGTTTGTCACGTAGGCGCGTGCCTGTGCGTGCGTGGTGGTTGTGGCGCCGCTGCTAATCAGCAATAGGCATAGGGCGATTGCAGCAACAAGCAAACGGAACGAAGAGATAACCATGGTAATAAGTCCTTTCGCGATGATTGAGGTGCGAATCTGTTGAGAAGCGGATGCAAATACAAAGCCAGCGAAAAACTGCGATGAAACAAAAATCAATATATTTCGATTGTGGTTGAATACGCACAACTGCGCGCCAGCGAGCACTTGCCATCTCCCCGAAATCTGGTAATAACGCCGCTAATTCCAACCCAGGGTCCGCTTTTACGCCACAAAAAGGCACAAAATGCACACAAAATCTGATATTCGGTTACATCACTTGTTTTGTACCTTTTGTGCCTTTTTGTGGCTCCCCAAGCTTTAGCTCGGGGTCAATCTCAAACCGATGCACTACTAAAAATTGCGGAGTTTTGACTCTTGACAATGATCGTCAACGGTACTACGTTCGAGCCACAGTTCTTCATATAATTTTCGAATCCCCCTGAAGAAATTCATATCAGCGTTTTTGCGTCGGCGTACCCGTACGCCGCTTGTCGCTTCATTAACGTACGTTCCCTTGGGGAGGATCAATGAGAGATAGAGCGAAATTCTTCGTCCCGATTCTTGCCGTAATTATAGTCGCCGTGATCGCCCTTGTTTTCGGCGGTCAAAGAGCACTTGTAACTGCCTCGTCAACACCGACAGGTTCGTCACAGTTTTATCTCCAGCACAATCTCATCTCAGATGGATTCGTGCCTGCCGACATCACTCATTCCAACGTGGTCAATGCCTGGGGCCTGGTCTCAGGCCCAGCAACACCCTGGTGGATTGCTAACAATGGAACAGGCACAACCACTTTGTACAACGTCGGCACCGGAACCATCGTGACGGACTTCACAGTCCCCGGCGCCGGCGGTGCGCAGGGCAATCCAACCGGACTCGTCTTCAACGGTGGCACTGGCTTTGTCGTGAACAACGGCGTCGGTTCACCGGCAGCGGCTCGATTTATCTTCTCGAGCGAGGATGGCACGCTCTCGGCCTTCAAAGGCGCGCCGATTGTCACGGTCGTCCCGAATGCACAGGCCCCAGCGCATGGTGCAATTTATAAGGGACTCGCGATTGACAGTCCCACCGCCGGCCAATTCCTTTACGCAACCGACTTTCACAACGGCAAAGTCGACATCTTTGATAGCTCATTCCATGCCGTAACGATTCCCGGAGCGTTCACGGATCCGAATCTCCCAGCGGGATTCGCGCCATTCGGAATTCAGAACATCAATGGGACCATCTATGTGACGTACGCATTGCAGGATGAAGATGCGGAAGACGACGTAGCTGGTCCGGGAAACGGTTACGTGGATGCGTATGATACTTCCGGAAACTTAATCCGGCGTGTTGCTTCAGCCGGCGAGCTCAACTCGCCGTGGGGCCTGGCATTAGCGCCTGAGAATTTTGGCAGGTTCAGTGGTGATCTCCTCATCGGCAACTTCGGAAACGGACGTATTCATGCTTTCGATCCGGCTCAGCTTACAGAAGCCGGCGAGTTCGAAGCTGTCGGTCTACTTCATTCCGCCTCAGGAAGGCCGATCCAGATTGATGGTCTTTGGGCACTTCAATTCGGACACGGAGCCAGTGCCAATGGGCCGACGAATACGCTGTTTTTCACCGCTGGACCAGCGGAGGAGGAACACGGCTTGTTTGGATCGCTGGTTAACGTCTCACCTCCGGGCCGCCAATGATCCAGTGATGACGCTGAACCGCTCTAATTGCGACGGGAGCGGTTCAGCCGGATATTAGAGTATAATTCGCGCATTACCCGACAATTTATTTCACACTTCAGCCCAGCCGGCATGCCTCCAGTGTCGGACGCAATAACCTCCCGAAACAACAAGGTCAGGAAAAGGAGAACTTCAGTGATTAAGATACATCGCATTATTACAGTGACAACTCTGCTGGCTGTGTGTGGTTTCATGATGATTGTCTGGGCTCACGACAAACCCGAGCCTCCACTAACGCCAGCCAGTACGGATTCGGTAAGAGCCGTGAAACTAAGGCTCACTTTCGCGAGTGGGGACGCGGCCAACGTAACCCAAGTCGAAGGCGGCACAATCAAAGTCGAAAAGGACGGGAGTAAACTGGCAATCACTCCGTACATACGCGAACAAGGCAAGGTCGAGCTGCGGGTGTTTCAAGCAGTTCAGCGCGAGGGCAAGGAGGTGATGGAAGCGGCAGATACCTTGCTGGTTGATCAGAGCTTGACGAAACTCAACCGAGGAAATCTGCAGTTTAGTGTGCAGGTTCTCGACCTTAATAAGAGGCTGCCGGCCGAAATCCTCGCTGCCGCCGGCGGGACGTGTTGTGCGAGGACTTGCAGCGGCGCGCTGATCTGCGCGGCATGCGTTTGTACTGATTGTGGAACCTGCGCGGTGTTCCCTTGGTGTGAATGCGCGCCCTAACAGTCAGACGTGGTGACCACAGGACAGGAGGCAGACATTACGAGATGGATCTGCCTCCTCTCATTGCTTCGCGCCTGCTTCCGTCAGCAGTTTCACAATTTCCTGATTTCCTTTTGATTTAGCAATCATCAATGGTGTAATTCCGGATCGTTTCCCATTAACCATCAAATTCGATGGAGCCTTCGCATTTGCGCCCCTTGAAAGTAATAGCCGCACCATCTCCGTGTTGTTGCTGAGAGACGCAGTAATCAGCGCCGTAGAACCATCACTATCTTCTTTGTTAACATGGGCGCCTCCATCCAGTAGTAGCTTAGCACCATTATAGTTGTCGCCCACTGATGCGATGACTATGGGCGGGCCCAACCCTTCAACCATTATGTTTACATCAGCCCCAGATTTGAGTGCGTCTGCCATTTTTGCAGTATTTCTGTTCAGGGCTGCGGAGATAAGTCTCAGATCCGCTCTCTTTAGGCAGAACACACCGTCCTGCGTCTTTTGAACAACGTCCCTTTGACCACCACAGCCAGTCAATACTAGAGCGGCAAGCAGCAACACAAACAAACCAACGTTCTCACCGCGCATGATTTTCCTTTTCATATCAATCAGCTCCGTTGTGCCCCTTTGGGCCAATGGTCCATGTTTTTCACCATCTCGCCGCCTCACTTAGTTTAACCTCTTACGTCTAATTTCCGCTTATTCCGAAACCACTTCGCCATCAGTGACGTAATCAACACCTATCCCGCCCTAAGGGCGTAATTCGGCGCGATATTTCGGCCTTTTCAGGCCTTGATCTCGCGTGCTTCCGAGTGACCAGAGGCGCCGCGTCAACACCAGGCGGCATCGTAAACCCCGCTCTGCACGGATTCACGCCAGAACAGCTACAGTCGATTGCTTTGGTTCTTTTCAGAGCGAATGCATCTGGGGCTGCGATAGCGATGGCATTTTTTGGAGTTTCGGTGCCGCTGAACGGCTATCTAATTTTCCGTTCAACCTTTCTACCGCGGTGGCTTGGTGCGCTTGGAATGATTGCAGGCCTGTGCTGGCTTACGTTTATCTACCCTCCGTTCGGCTCCAGCTTGTTCACATTTACTGCGCCGGTTGGTTTGCTAATCGCGGTCGTAATGATCTTTTGGCTATTGGTTTTTGGTGTCGATGAGAGAAGGTGGCGCGACCAGGCAGGCGTAGCCTCTGATAGCTAGCACCTCAACCTT
>DATNCH010000159.1:0-5833 GCA_035571655.1 Pyrinomonadaceae bacterium | reverse complement strand
GTCCAAACGTTCTTTGTCGACGTCGCGTTGCAGGCTTTTATCGATCGCACCGAGTCCACGCTGAAGAAAATCTTCGCTGACGTCGTGCAGCACCACTTCATAACCCGCACGCGCGGCGACCTGGGCAATCCCATTACCCATCGTCCCCGCACCCACCACGCCAATTACATCACTCATCCTGAAAAATCCTGTTAATCCTGTCTAACGTTCGATCGCCATCGCCACAGCGTTACCACCACCGAGACACAACGAAACAATCCCACGCCGCGCGTCGCGTCGCTTCAATTCGTAAAGAATAGTCGTCAACAAGCGTGAACCGGATTGCCCGATCGCGTGGCCCAACGCGACGGCACCTCCGTTCACATTCACTTTTTCAGGATCCAAACCGAGTTCGCGTGTCACCGCAACTGCCGCCACTGAAAACGCCTCATTCAATTCCACGAGATCGACTTCACTCGGCGACCATCCAGTCTTCTTAAACAGCTTTCGCACAGCTTCAACCGGCGCCATCATCACCAGCCTCGGCTCAACACCGGCTACGGCCTGCGCCACAATCCGCGCCATCGGCTCGACACCCAGTTCACGCGCACGACGAAGCGACGTCACAACCACTGCGGACGCACCATCGTTAACACCCGGCGCATTCCCTGCCGTCACCGTGCCGCCTTCCTGCTTGAACGCCGGCTTCAGCTTTCCGAGCACTTCCATCGACGTGTCTTCACGCACAGTCTCGTCAGTATCAAAGATCAGCGCCGGCCCTTTCCTCTGCTTGATCTCCACCGGAACGATCTCGTCTTTGAACTTGCCCGCCTTGATCGCCGCCGCAGCCTTCCGATGCGAGTTCATCGCAAACTCGTCCTGCTGTGCTCGACTGATCGCGTATTCTTCAGCGACAACTTCCCCGGTGCACCCCATGTGATAATTCTCAAACGCACACCAGAGCCCGTCGTTGATCATCGAATCGATCAGTTCACCATTTCCCAGCCGATAACCCTCGCGCGCTTTCGGGATCAAGTAAGGCGCGTTGCTCATCGACTCCATTCCGCCCGCGACCACGATCTCCGAATCGCCGAGTTGCACACCCTGCGCAGCCATCATCACAGCCTTCAAACCCGATCCACACACCTTGTTCACAGTCACCGCTGCGACCGTCGGCGGAATCCCTCCATTGAGTGCGGCCTGGCGTGCAGGGTTCTGACCCAAACCAGCCTGGATCACACAGCCCATGATCACTTCGTCGACGTCCTCTGCCTTGATACCCGCGCGCTTCACGCTCTCGCGCACGACGATCGCGCCGAGTTCAGTCGCAGAAAACCCTTTCAGAGATCCCAAAAACTTTCCGACCGGCGTTCGCGCGGCGCTTATGATTACGGCTTCGTTCAATTCCGGCATTTCAAACTCCCTTATGCTAGACTTGGTCCGATATTAGACTTTATTTCTTTATTCATAAAGCATGCAGGCACTCATTCTTGCTGGTGGTAAAGGTACGCGCCTTCGCCCGTTAACAGTTTACACGCCAAAACCGATCGTTCCGATCTGTAATCGACCATTCCTGCTTTATCAAATCGACACGCTTCGCCGCGCCGGCATTACTGATATCACACTATCGCTTTCATACCAGCCAAACAAAATCGAGCAACTGCTGGGCGACGGCTCGGATCACGGTGTGAAACTGAAGTACACGGTCGAACCGCAGCCGATGGGCACAGCGGGCGCTTACAAGTTTGCGGAAGACCTGATTCGCGAACCGGCGGTTGTCTTCAACGGCGACATCTTGACGGATCTCGATCTCAAGGCCGTGATCCGCGAGCACAACGAAAGAAAAGCAACTGCGACGATCGTGTTGACTCCGGTTAAAGATCCGACAACGTACGGCGTTGTCGAAACTGAAAAGGACGGACGAGTTCGCCGCTTTCTCGAAAAACCGAAAGCCGAAGAGGTCACGAGCAACAACATCAACGCGGGGACGTACGTGCTCGAACCGAAGGTGCTCGACTACTTGCCGGCCGGCGAGAATTACTCGTTTGAGTATGGTCTGTTTCCGGATCTCTTGAAACGTGGCGAAGCGTTTTATGCGCACATCCCGACGCGCACGTACTGGATCGACATCGGAACTCCCGAGCGATATCTCCAGGTACACGATGATCTGCTGGCGAATCGTGTCGGGCGCATTCACGTCAAGGATCGGAAAGGACAATTCGATGCCGCGACAGTGGCGGAGATCGACGATCTCTCGATAATCGGCGACGACTGTCAGATAAAACCCGGCGCGCAGATCATCAACTCAGTGTTGGGCCAAGGCTGTTTTGTTGAGGAGCGCGCTCGAGTCGAGAATTGTGTTATCTGGCCGCACACGCGAATCGGCACAACCGCGCAATTGAACGGAGCCATCGTTGGTCGTGGCTGTCATATCGGTCGTTCGGCGGTAGTTGGACCAGAAACGGTACTCGGCGACAAGACGTCGTTGACCGATTACACATTGACATGAGCGAGGTGGGTTTTCCTCGCAAAGGCGCCAGGGCGCAAAGAAGAATTCATGCTCTTCTCTTTGCGTCTTGGCGCCTTTGCGAGGAAATTCCTTCTGGAGAGGGTTTGCAATCATGAACTGGGAAGTTTTTCGAGCTTACGACATCCGCGGAATCTATCCGACCGATATCGACGAAGAAGCGTATTACCGAATCGCTAAAGGCTACGTTCACCTCTTCAAACCAAAGACGATGGTTGTCGGCATGGATGCCCGCCAATCGTCGCCTCCGTTGAAAGCGAGTCTCGTACGAGGCTTCCTCGATGCCGGTGTCGACGTGATCGACATCGGCGAGATCACTACAGACATGATCTATTTCGCCGTTGGCGCATATGACTACTCCGGCGGAGTCGTCGTCTCAGCCTCTCACAATCCGAAAGAATACAACGGCATGAAAATGGTCAAGGAGAAGGCCGCCGCAATCTCCTCTGACACCGGATTGTTCGACATACGCGACGCACTGAAAGCCGGAAAGGACGCGGAGGTTACTTCCGATCGCAAAGGTACATACACCGAACGCGACATCATCGACGACTATCTCGCTCACGTTTTGAAATCCGTCGACCAGAGCGCGATCAAGAAGTTCACTGTAGTGGCAAACGCCAACTTCGGTTACGTGTGCAGACCTGCGGCCAGGCTCGGACAGCAACTCGGATTGAACCTGATCACTCTCAACTTCGAACCGGACGGCACATTTCCAAAAGGTCCTCCCGATCCGATGCTGCCCGGCAACCGGGCTGAAACCGAAGCGCTCATTCGAGAACGCGACGTTGACTTCGGCGTGATCTGGGACGCCGACGCCGACCGCTGCATGTTCTTTACCGAAAAAGGCGAGTTCATCTCCGGCGCGTACATCACTGCACTGCTCGCCGATATCCTGCTCACGAAATACGGCAGCGATAACACGATCATCTTCGATCCCAGAGTGATCTGGCCCACAGTGGACGTGTGCAAACGACGAGGGGCAACACCCATCGTCGCTAAGAGTGGCCACGCATTCATGAAAGATATAATGCGCCGTGAGAACGCGTTATTTGCCGGCGAGATGAGCGCGCATTATTACTTCCGCGACAATTACTACTGCGATAACGGTGTGATTCCGTTCCTGCTCGTGCTGGAACACCTCTCCACGCACGACAAGCCGTTCTCGGAGATCATCGCTCCGTACATGGCCGGGCATTACATGTCTGGAGAACTCAATTATCGCGTGAAGGACATTAAGGCCGTCATCAACAAAGTTCAGGAGAGGTTTCGCTCGGAAGGAACGGAAGACTTTACTGACGGCTACTCACTCGAGACTCCTGAATGGCGTTTCAACATTCGCGCTTCAAACACGGAGCCGCTTTTGCGCCTGAACATCGAGGCACGAAAGGAAGGTTTAGTCGAGCAGAAAAAGAACGAGATCGAAAACATAGTTAAGGAGACAAATGCCTGAGCTTCCCGAAGTCGAGCACGTCGTTCGAGCTTTGTCTCCGCTGGTCAGTGGCCGGCGCATCCTTGCCGCCGAACTCAACCTCAAACGAATCGCACCCGGAATCTCGCGTCCCGCGTTCAACCGCACCTTGCGTAACTCGCTGATCGAATCCGTCGGCAGACGCGGCAAATACATTCTCTTCAACCTCGAATCGGGACATGTGCTCGCGACGCACCTGCGCATGACGGGCAAGTTCGTGTCGCTCAATACAGATCAATCACTGCCTCCATACGCGCACGTCATCTTTTATCTCGACGATGAGCGACGGCTCGTGTTCTGCGATATGCGCCAGTTTGGACGGATGCGGATTTTCGCGAAACAGCCGAAAGAGCTGGCGACGCTCGCGCCCGAGCCGTTGTCCGACGATTTCACGGAAGACTATTTCCTTGAAACGCTCTCGCGGTCGCGACGGCCGTTGAAGCAGTTGTTGTTGGACCAGACGCGCGTGCTCGGTCTCGGAAACATTTATGCGGTTGAAGCGTTGTTTCTTGCGGGTGTAAATCCGTTGAAGGCATCGAACCGGTTATCGAAGCCGCGCGCACGCAAGTTGTACCAGGCGATTCGTGAGGTGCTGCAGGAAGCAATCGACGCAGGTTCGACGTTGAGAATCGATCTCGCGGATGGTAACGGAATTTATTTCGGTACGACGGAACGGTTTTGGCGCGTTTACGAACGAGAAGGCGAGCCGTGCGTCAGGTGCGAGACCAAGATCCGGCGCGTGGTCCAGGGTGGCAGATCAACCTACTACTGCCCCAAATGTCAAAAGAATTAATTGCCGCGGATTTCACGGATTCGATCCGCGTTTTTATCCGTCCAATCCGTGAACTTACAATTTCTGTTACCCGCGCCCTAACAGTTTGCGGCACCTCTAGCTTTCCTCTTCGCCTCCGGAATACGGAAACTTGTCGGCCAGCACTGCACGCATCTTCACATGGCCATAGAGCACTTCGAGAAAACAAATAAACCGGTGTAGCAAGGGTTTGGGATCGAGATTGTTCTCAAACGCGGTGATGACTTCGAGCGCCAGGCTCTCGTATCCGCGCCAGTCTTTGTACATCAAATACTGCATGCTTCCGTCCCTGAATTCGAGTATTCGGGAAGTGACTGAGCGGTAAACGTCCGGGTCGTCGTTGGCCTGGGCCAGGCGCACGAACCGCATCAGGGAGGAGAGGTCCTTACACAGGATAAGTGACTGCTGGAGCCTGAGTTCCACGTCGTTGAAGAGCGTTGAGGCATCGAGAGACGGTCTGAAGACTTGCAAGAGAGTGATGGTGGATTGTTGGAAGCAGTTGGTGAGTAGACCATGCGCATGCATGATCTTTCCGTAGACGATCGGAATCGACTGCTCGGTGACGCCACGGACCAGTTCGCGCTCGAAAATCCGG
Organism: Pyrinomonadaceae bacterium; assembly: GCA_035571655.1. Taxonomy (GTDB): domain Bacteria; phylum Acidobacteriota; class Blastocatellia; order Pyrinomonadales; family Pyrinomonadaceae; genus PSRF01. The sequence goes on along the minus strand of DATNCH010000159.1, from coordinate 450 downwards.
CGCAAATCATGATTAATTCCGTAGCAAATACCGTCCAGGACGTCGTGAAGTCGTTCGTTCTCCTGGGCCAGCTTAACAGCTTTTGTGTCAATAAAATCGGTGAGTGAGCGCGCCTCAAATTCGAGGACTTCGAGCAAAGAGAGACTTTCGAGCAGCGTGTCGAGCTTTTGCAGGTTGTTTTCGATGCGGGCGAGCCAGTCGAAGAACCTAAGCATCTCGCCGAGAATGGTTTGTGAGGTTACGCGCAACTCGGGATCGGCGATTTGGCGGACCACGGAGTCAATTTCGTTTTGAAGATTTGCCTGAACCTCTCGCTGAACCTGGGTCTGTGAATCAGCGTGTACTTCCTTGCTCAGCAGAGGCAAATGAGGTTCGGGCTCAGGATAAATGTAGGCGAGGGATGTGGACATCGAGGGACCTCCGCTCAGCCCCTCGGCAATGCCCGTGCCA
>DATNCH010000158.1:0-11577 GCA_035571655.1 Pyrinomonadaceae bacterium | reverse complement strand
TGCCGGCAACGGCCGAAGCTGGTGGTGAGCACTGAAACTGATGAGGTCGGCATTGGCGATCGTGCTTGGGTGAGGTCAGTGCTGTGGCGGTCGTGCTTGGGTGAGGTCAGTGCGCTCTGGCGGTCGTGCTTGGGTGAGGGTCAGTGCTGTGGCGGTCGTGCTTGGGTGAGGTCAGTACCGTAACGCGGTAGCGTCGGGTCAACGTGGTACATGAACACATTAGAATATTTTGGCTCCGCGACCACCCGACGCTACCGCGTTACGGTACTGACCTCACCCAAGCACGACGACGCGGTACTGATGCGTATCCAAGCACGCGACGCGGTACTGATGCGTATCCAAGCACGACGATGCGGTACTGATGCGTATCCAAGCACGCGACGCAGGTGATATTGATGCCAAGTACACGACACAGATGGCACTGATGCGTATCCAAGCACGTTGCAGGTGGTACTGACCCGATCCAACTAGACAACTTCTGTTTTGAGGCAGTCATGAAGCGATTAATCGTTGCACTCTTGCTGGTTTGTATGACCCAGACCTATGTGGTTGCGCAACAAAAAATCCCTGAGCCGAAGGAGTTAAAGCCGAGTCCGCCAAGCACCTTCCGTGGCGACGCCGCTCCTCAGCCCGATCCTCAATCACTCGCCAACATGAAGTGGTTTGACGTCTTCAAAGATGAAAAGCTTCAGCAACTCATCCAGGACGCACTGGCAAACAACTATGACGTGCGTGAAGCCGCTGCTCGCATAGATGCCGCTCGGGCCAGTCTGGGCATTACACGCTCCGAACAGTTTCCCTCGATCATCGCGAGTGGTGACGCAGTCACTCAGCGACAATCCCGGAGTAGTACTTTCGATCTACCCGAACCATTAAAACGAGATCGATCTTTTGGAAGCATCCTGCTGAACCTACTCACCTTCGAGATCGACATCTGGGGACGGCTGCGAAAACAAACCGCCGCAGCAAGAGCCGATCTCCTGGCCACTGAAGAAGCACATAAAGCGATCATCACTACGCTGGTCAGCGACGTTGCGACAGCTTACTTCGGTTTGCGTGAACTCGATTTCGAGCTCGACATTTCGCAGCGCACACTCAAATCACGCGAAGAGTCTTTACGCCTCATTCAACTCCGGCAACAACGCGGTGTCTCCACGATGCTCGAAGTGCGGCAGGCGGAAGAGTTGGTCTACGATGCGCGAGAAGTAATACCCGCTTTGGAACAGGCGATACAACAAACAGAAAACTTCCTCAGCTTTCTCACTGGCAAAAACCCGTCTGCGATCGAACGCGGAATCAGTTTGACGGACCAGCAAATGCCGCCGGCAGTTCCAGCCGGATTACCGTCCGACTTGATCGCACGCCGTCCTGATATCAGAGAAGCTGAGAAGAATCTGGTTGCTGCCAATGCGCGGATTGAAGTGGCAAAGAAAGAATTCTTCCCGCGTATCTCGCTCACTTCGTTTCTCGGTTACGAGAGTGGCCAACTCACAAATCTCTTCAGCAACAGTAGAAATATTTTCAGCCTGGCCGGACAAGTCACACAACCGATCTTCACCGGCGGGCGCTTGAAGTCGAACGTGCGTTTCACACAAGCGCAACGTGACTTCCTGCTCATCGATTATCAAAAGACGATTGCGTCTGCGTTTCGTGAAGTTTCCGACTCTTTGATTGCATATCAAAAGGTTAAAGAAGTCCGCACGCAACGCGCCCATCTCGTCGACACTCTGCGCGATCGCTCCCGACTTTCCTACTTACGTTACACCGGAGGCGTAGCAACATTGCTGGATGCGCTCGATGCCGACCGAGAGCTCTTCGAGGCTGAACGAAGCCTGGCCCTCGCACGCCGCGATGAGCTGGTGTCGGTCGTGCAACTGTACAAAGCGCTCGGAGGTGGTTGGCAGTAATGCCACCAAAAGGCACAACAGAAGACACAAATGGTTTTGCGCTTCAGTCGAGAGCCTTCGAGCGAGCTTCTCTTAAAAGCGAATCCTACCGCGTCATCGCGCTGCTTTGCGTGCTGGCCATCATTACGCTTTTGGTGGTGGTGCGCGGTGTTTTAACGCGGAACTACGTCCTGCTGGTAGGTCAAATCGTCGTTCTCGGTTTCGTCATTGCTCACGAAGCCGTGATGTTGCGCGCCATCAGGGGCGCGCTTCGCGATGACGAACAGATGTTGCCCGAGCTCTGGGTCTTCAATGTTTTGATCGAGAGCCAAATTCCGACCGTAGCGCTCTTCATATTGCTGCTGGCCCAATGGATGACTCCATACCAGGTACTGGTAGCGCCCGCGATTGTTCTCTACTTCCTGTTCATCACGCTTTCGACACTGCGGCTGCGTCCGGCGCTTACGTTAGTGACGGGCTTGCTCTCAGCGCTCGGCTATATTCTCGTCACGTTTTACGTACATCTCTTTTACGTCGATCCCGCCGCTCTCGTCTTTCGCTTTCCCTTAATCGTCTATTTCGTTTATGCCGCATTGATTCTAACCGGCGGAATCATCGCTGCCGCCGTGGCCCAAGAGGTTCGCGGCTACGTCAAAGCGGCTTTGCGAGAAGCCAAACTCCAGGGCGAGCTCGAGCGCATCAACCACGACCTCGATATCGCGCGTGCGATTCAGCAGGGACTGCTGCCGGCGACTCCGCCCCAACTGGATCACTTCGAAATCGCCGGCTGGAATCAACCCGCCAATCAAACCGGCGGCGACTATTTCGACTGGCAACTCCTGCCCGACGGGCAGATCGCGATCAGTGTCGGAGATGCGACTGGACACGGAATCGGGCCCGCGCTGGTGAGCGCGCTGTGCCGCGCGTATGCGCGCGCGAGTTTCCTCGTCGAGGCGAAACACGCTCAAGTCCTCGAGCGGCTCAACAGTTTGCTGGCGAGTGATCTTGCTGACGACCGTTTCGTCACGTTTGCCGTCATCTTTCTCAATCCGGCGACTTCGGAAATCAAAGTGCTTTCGGCTGGACATGGTCCAATTCTCTGGTATCGCCGGGCTAGCAGTAAGTTGGAGAATTTCGAAGCACAGGGAATTCCACTCGGAATGATCGCAGGCATGACGTATGAAGACTCACGAATGAAAAGCCTGAAGGCGGGTGACATGATCGTCCTCGTCACGGACGGTTTTTATGAGTGGCAAAATCCCGAAGCAGAAGAGTTTGGAATCGAGAGGTTGAAAGAAACGATCCGCCAGGCTCGAGATTGTTCGGCGGAAGAAGTGATCGCGAGACTGCATAAGGCAGTCACGGATTTTTCGAAAGGCACCGAACAGAAAGACGATCTCACCGCTGTTGTGTTGAAGCGAAAACACACGATCGCCTCAGCAAGAACGGAAGCAGCTCAAAACGAACTCGTCGCGTCGACGTAAGTGCAAACAAAAATCAGATGTAAACAGTTTGAAACGAGTGGGGCGAATTGGACCAATGTAAAGGGTTGAACTCTAAACCTCAGTAGAATTACGGATATGACCATCTGAGTCTTCGCTCTATAATGGCCGCGTTCCTCCCAATGTGCGCACGCGACTTGCGCTGACGACTTCCCCCCGAACGTTAGCGATCGCAGTACTCATAGGTTACTAATAGAGAAAAGCGCGAACTTGCTGCCGTTCGTTGAACGACTCGGAAAGTGTTCTCCCCTATGCGCGCGTATTGTCTCCGAATTCCCTTCTTCGGAACGGCAGTAGGCATAATTCTGCCTTTCATTCTCGTCCTTGAAGTCTCAGCACAATCAACCGCTTCAATCGAAGGACAAGTGTTCGATCAAGACGGCGCCGTTATTCCGAGCGTGAAGATCGTGGCTCGAAGCGCCGAGATCGGTGTCGAGCGTAAGACCGTCTCCGACACTGCTGGCAGATATCTACTAGCAGCGTTGCCTGTCGGTGACTACACGGTCGAAGCCAGCACCAGCGGATTCAAAAAGCAGGTGGTAGAGAGCGTCACGATCGAGGTGAGCAGGAGACTCATCCAGGACTTTCAACTCGAAGTGGGCGACGTTTCAGAACAAATAACGATAACTTCCAGCAACGGCGGTATCGAACGTTCGACTATGTCTGTCGGGCACGTGATCGATCGACGCATGGTGCAGGACATCCCGCTGAATGGGAGGTACTTCCTCGATCTCGGATTGCTGGTTCCAGGTTCAGTAACACCTCCGCAAGGTGCTTTTTCATCGGCGCCCATACGCGGGTTGGGTTCGTTCTCGATCACGACTGGAGGCAGCCGGGAGGAGACAGTCAATTACATTATCAATGGGATCACGCTCAACAATCTCACCAATAGTTCGATCACGTTTCAGCCTTCGATTGGAGCTGTGCAGGAGTTTAAAGTCGATAACTCCACGTTCAGTGCTGAATATGGCCAAAGCTCAGGTGCGGTAGTAAATATAGCGACCAGATCCGGAGGCAATGATTTCCATGGTGAGGTGTATGACTTCTTCCGGAACGATGCACTGGATGCTCGCAACTTTTTTACCCTCACTGCGAATCAGCCGCCGCCATTCAAGCGCAATCAGTTTGGCGGGCAACTCGGCGGGCCAATCGTCAAAGAAAAGGCATTCTTTTTCTTTTCGTACGATGGCTTGCGCCAACGGCAAAGTGTAAATCTGAACAGCCTTGTGCTGAGTGATTCGCAACGTGCCTCGGTAAGTGATCCCGTAATCCTGAAACTGCTGCCATTGATCCCGCGCGCGAATTTCGTCGACTCAGCGGGTACGTCGCGCTTCGTCGGTTCGGCAAAGGCTTCCGTCGACACGGATCAATGGAGCATCGATCTCAGCTACAACGCCGATAAAAACGATCGCTTGCATGGTTATTATTCGGCATACAGCACCTCGCTGACAGAACCGAATCGCAACGGCAACACTGTTCCTGGTTTTGGAAACACGACGGATCAACTGCGGCAGGTTTTCACCTTGAATGAGACACACATCTTCGGTTCCACGCTGGTCAATGAACTACGTTTCGGCTTCAACCGGTTCAGCTCGGCCACCGTTCCAAACGCCCAGTTGAATCCAACCGAGTTTGGTATCAATCACGGAATCACCGAGCCGATCGGTTTGCCCCAGATCAGCGTCGCCGGAGGCCTGAACTTCGGTGGGCCATCCATCAATCCGTCAGGACGTGGCGACACGACGTTTATCGTAGGCGACTCCTTCAACTACCAGCGCGGCAAACACTCGTTAAAAGGAGGCGGTGAATATCGCCAGTTTCTCAATAACAATTTCAGACAGGGTACAGGCAGTTTTAACTTTCCCACAGTCGCCTCTTTCCTCGCGGGTACGGCAAACTCGTTCAGCGTCACGCTCGGTAGCCAGTCGAGCAGCATAGCCGAAGGCGCGCTCGGCTTCTTTGTGCAAGACAACTACAAGGTGCGATCCAATCTCATGCTCGAGCTTGGTCTGCGTTACGAGTGGAACATGACACCCACGGAACGCTACGACCGCTTCATCGTCTTCGATCCATCGAGTGCATCGCTGATTCGGGTTGGTGATCAGATCGACGAGGTCTACCAACAAAACAATAAGAACGTGCAGCCGCGTGTTGGTTTTGCCTGGGACCCGTTTGGTGATGGAAAGACTTCGGTGCGGGCAGCGTATGCGTTGCAGACCGATCAGCCGATGACGAGCGTGGTAATCGGAACGAGCACCAATCCTCCGCTAGCGATTCCGTTGACCTTTAGTGGAGCGATCAGGCTTGACAACGCGATCAATCAGGCCAGGCCAGCAGGACTCGCACCGCAGTCAATCGCACACGACTTTACCAACGCTTATCTCCAGTCGTGGAATTTCAATGTGCAACGCGAGGTGCTGCGAAACATTGCTTTGTCCGTTGGCTATTTCGGTTCGAAGGGCACGCATTTGATTTCGCGGCGCAATCTCAATCAGCCGATTAACGGCGTACGTCCGTTTCGCACACTCTCGCAGTCAAGTCCCACACTTCCCGGTACGAGTCTTGGCAACATCACACAGGTCGAGAGTGGCGGGAATTCGAGTTACAACGCGCTATGGGTTAAAGGGTCGCAGCGGCTTGCCCGCGGACTACAATTCCAGGCGTCGTACACCTGGTCGAAATCGTTGGATTCCAACTCTTTCAGCACCGGAGGAATCGTCGGACAAGACAGTTACAACCTGAAAGGCGATCGAGGACTTTCAGATTTTGACGCGCGTCATCGACTCGTCTTCAACGGTATCTACGACTTGCCTTTGCGCGGCCATCTTTGTCTCGATGGCTGGCAGTTAGCTGCGATCGTTCAGCTTCAAAGCGGCAGTCCGATCAACATCGTCACGAGTAACAGTACGGTGAATGGGGTCGGCAACACGCTGCGCCCCGACGTAAGCGGGCCGATCACGATGCTCAACACCGTCGAGAGGTGGTTCGATACGTCTGCGTTCACGGCAGTGCCGCGCTTCGGCAACCTCGGCCGCAACGTCGTCATCGGACCGGGTTTTAAAAATACAGATCTCGCGATCATCAAAAACACAAAGCTGAACGAAACAGTTCGCATGCAGTTTCGGGTCGAGTTCTTCGATCTTTTTAATCATGCAAACTTCGGCACGCCCGGGAATATCGTCGGCACCCCGGCGTTCGGACAAATTACAAGTACGCGATTTCAAACCGGCGAGTCAGGATCGTCGCGGCAGATTCAGTTTGCCGTGAAGATCACGATTTAGCGGAGCAAAGTCTTTGCACCAGGAGTTAGAGATCAGCCTTGGACGAGGTCAGTACCGTAACGCGGTAGCGTCGTGTTGCGCCGATGTCGAGACTGACCCGACGCTACCGCGTTACGGTACTGACCTCGTCCAAGTAGGGCTCATAGTTAGTTCAACGTTGCTGCTTGTCGTGTCTGCACTCACGCTGCTGGCTCAAGATGTTCGGGCGCAGGCAGTCGCACCGAAGCGAGTGGTCGTACTCTATTGGGATAACAAGGAGTTTCCCGGCAACGCCCGGTTTGAGGAGAGTTTCAAGACACAGTTGCAATTGGATCGACGGCAAGACGTCGAGTACTTTCCCGAATACTTTGAAGTCAGTCGCTTTCCAGAGGAACACCACCGATTATCGTTTCGCAAATACTTACAGTCGAAATATGGCGATCACCCCGTCGACGTCGTCGTGGCGTCGGCTGATGCCCCTTTGAAGTTTCTGCTCGATTTCCGAAACGATCTTTTTTCAGATTCTCCGATCGTGTTTGTCGCGAACGATCTGCCTTCATCTGCCGCTCTTACCTCTGGACCAGGCGCGACTGGAATTCATTACAAGAACGCTTACCGCGAAACACTGGATTTAGCACTACGGTTACACCCTGCGACGAAGCGCGTTTTTGTCGTAAGCGGCTCGCCACAGCAGGATCGTCGATTTGAGAAGGTGGTACAGCAGGAGCTCTCCGGTGTCAAAAAAGTCGAGATTACTTATCTCACTGATCTGCCTTTAACCGAACTGATCGCCAGAACGAGGAACTTGCCACCCGATTCAGTGATCCTCTACGCGTGGCAGCAGTCGGTGAATGAGCTTGGAAAACTTTTAGAAAGCTATGAAGTGCTGAGTCGCATTGCACCCGGGTCGTCGGCTCCGATTTACGGATTCGGCACCGTGATGCTCGGTTCGGGAATCGTCGGAGGTTATCTTCAAGGACCTGAGATGAACGGCGCAAAGGTCGCCGAGCTCGTGGACCGGATCCTGAACGGTGCTCGAGCTCGCGCAATACCGGTTGAACAATCGCAGAGAGTACCGATGTTTGATTGGCGTGAGTTAAAACGCTGGGGCGTCCTCGAGAGCAGTCTTCCACCTGCCAGCGTAGTGCGCTTCAAGGAATTCACGTTTTGGGAGTTATACAAGTGGCGAATAGCCGGCTTGATCACACTCGTGATCCTGCAAGCCGCCTTTATTGCGATACTGCTGGCCGAACGTCGCAGGCGTCGTCGCGCGAAGGAAGCTCTCGACCGACTCAACGCGGAGCTTGAAACACGCATCGAGGCACGCACGAGTGCTCTCAACGCCAAGACTCAGGAGTTGGAGAGTTTCACCTATACAGTCGCTCATGACCTCAAAGCGCCGCTCCGTGGAATTGACGGATACAGCCGTCTCCTGCTCGAAGACTATCGTGAGCGTTTGGATCACGATGGACAGTCATTCCTCCAGACAATTCAGAACTCGACCGACGAGATGAACCAGTTGATCGACGATCTCCTGGCCTATTCACGGCTCGAGCGCCGGGAGTTGACACGCGACAGAATTGAATTGGCCCCGATCGTGAATTCGGTAGTGGAAGCAAGACGTGAAGCAATAGAGCGTCCCGTTGAGATTGTGATCGACGTCAATGGCTCGGTCGTTCTGGCCGACGCCAGTGGCCTCGCTCAGTCGATCAGAAACTATCTCGACAACGCAATCAAATTCACGACGCAGGTTGCCAGTCCGCGGATCGAAATCGGTTCGAAAAATGGCCCAGGGAAATGCCTGCTGTGGGTTCGAGACAACGGCATCGGCTTTGACATGAAATACCACGATCAGATCTTCAACATCTTCCAACGCCTAAGCGTTTCGGAACAATACCCGGGCACCGGTATCGGTCTGGCGATCGTGCGAAAGGCGATGGAGCGTATGGGTGGACGAGCGTGGGCAGAAAGTGAGCCCGGTCAGGGAGCGACTTTCTATCTCGAGATTCCAAAATGAAAGTTCTTTACGTAGAAGACGATCCGAGGGATGCGGACCTTACATTACGAACACTAGCCAGAACGAGTCCTCATATCTCTCTCGAAATTGTCGCCAGCATCGAAGGTGCACTTGCGCGTTTGCAACGCATCGATTCAGAACCGCTCGATCTCGTGCTCTCCGATATGCAGTTGCACGACGGCGACGGCCTTTTTCTGCTCGATCGTATACGCGAAAACTCCATCCCAGTCGCGGTAGTGATCGTCACTGGCGTCGGCGATGAAGAGACTGCCGTGGCCGCACTGAAAGCTCGCGCCGATGATTACGTGGTCAAACGTAAAGGATATCTCGACAGGCTGGCGGTAGTACTCGAGGGTGCTTTTAATCACTACTCTGCCGACGCCGCGCGGCGCGCAAATCCACTCAGAGTTCTTTACCTGGAACCTGACTCCCGCGCCATCGAAACTACGCGCCGCCATTTAGCCGTAAACGCAGATCATATTCGCATTGACGTCATAACCGCTGCGCCAGAAGTATTTTCAAATCTGCGTGAGAAGGCAGCTACCCACGATGTGGTTCTCGTCGACTTTAAGTTCGCCGGTCTCAATGCGCTGCATATTCTGAAAGAGACTAGTGTGAACTCAAATCAAGGCGCTCCGGTTGTCCTGGTTTGTAACGAACACGAAGAAGAGTTTGCTCGACAAGCCCTTAAACTCGGCGCTTCGAGCTGTCTCGTAAAGCGAGCTGGTTATCTCTATCAACTACCGTGGGAACTGGAGCAGGCACACGCGCGAGCTGAATTACAGCGTCGTGAAGCGGCGCTGCACGCGAGCGAAGAACGCAGCCGTGCAATCCTGAATGCCATCCCCGATATGATGTTCGTACTCGATCGCGAAGGAACATATTTGGACTTTCATACTAGTGATGAAGCGTCGTTGTTGAGGCTTCCGAGTGAGTTTCTCGGGAAAAACCAGACGGAGGTGTTGCCGCCGGAACTCGCATCCCGGTTTTTTCAGAGTTTCGACGAAGTGTTCAAATCAGATCAGCCGGTGCTTTTGGAATATTCCCTTCCGATGGCTGATCGTTTACACACTTATGAAGCGTCGATGGTGAGATGCGATGGCGACAAGATTCTGGCGATTGTGCGCGACATCACGGAACGGAAGGTCGCGGAGGAGTCGTTAACAAACGCGCTCGATGAAGTTCAGCGATTGAAAAATCAACTGCATGAAGAAAATATTTATTTGCAGGAGGAGATCCGCGTCGCCAGCAACTTCGGCGAGATCATCGGCAACAGCGAGGCACTGCGACGTGTTTTGCGCCAGGCCGAACAAGTCGCTCCGCTCGACACCACTGTTTCAATTCTCGGCGAGACTGGTACGGGAAAAGAGCTCCTGGCCCATGCGATCCACAATCTCAGCGGCCGGAAAAATCATACGTTAGTCAAAGTGAATTGCGCTGCGCTGCCCGGCACTCTCATCGAGAGCGAGTTGTTCGGACACGAGAAAGGGGCCTTCACCGGGGCCGATGCTCGACGCACAGGACGATTTGAGATTGCCAACGGCGGGACCATCTTTCTCGACGAGGTTGGCGAGCTTCCTCTCGATCTACAGGCCAAGCTATTGCGCGTACTCGAAGAAGGTGAGTTTGAAAGAGTCGGAGCAAGTCACACGGTAAAAGTGGATGTCCGTGTCATCGCCGCTACCAATCGCAATCTCGAGGAGGCGGTGCGGAAAGGAATCTTTCGCTCGGATCTGTATTACCGGCTCAGCATCTTTCCGATTACTCTGCCGCCACTGCGCGAGCGGAAAGAAGACATACCGATACTCGTGACACACATGGTGAAGCAGTTGAGCCAGAAGCTCGGCAAAACGATTGACGCTATCCCGCAAGAAACGATGACGAAGTTGCGGGATTATCCGTGGCCGGGGAATGTGCGCGAACTGAGAAACGTGCTAGAGCGCGCGGTGATCATTACCCAGGGATCGAAACTTCGTCTCATCGACGATCTTGATTCGCAGGCTCTGGAGCTGGACCTTAACGAACAAAGCGGAATGCACGGAGCACTCGCTGACTCGGCGCATGGCCGCGAGACACTCGAACAGAATGAATACAACCTGATACAGCGTACGCTCAAGGATGTTTACTGGAGAGTGGAAGGGCCGGGCGGCGCAGCCGAGTTGCTGAACCTTCACCCCAGCACGCTTCGATCAAAGATGCGAAAACTAGGAATCGAGCGGCCGCGATATACAGCCACAAAAAGCACAAAAGAAGTCTGATCAAGCAGTTGCTGCTTTTTGTGCCTCTTTGTGGCGTCGAATGATCGCTATTGCTTCATCGGCGTTTGCCACACAAACAGGGATGTCGACGTCCTCGGGGTTGATGAGTGGCGTCTCGAACGAAAGCATCGCATCGCGCACCCACTCGACGAGACCCGGCCACATCTTTCCCACCATGATCAACGGCGTCCGCTCGAGATGATGGACTTGGAGTAACTGCCAGATCATCATCGTCTCCAGCACTGTGCCGATACCACCCGGGGCAACGATGAATGAGTCTGAGGCGAGCACGAAGTGATGTAGGCGTGTAAAAAACGTGCGATGCTCGAATGCGAGTTCGACGAATGGGTTTACCTCCTGCTCGAATGGAAGATCCACGCGGATACCCATCGATTTGGATTCACCGGCGAGATCGACACCAGCGTTTGCGGCCTGCATCAATCCGGGCCCGCCACCGGTGATGATGTCGCAACCCATTTCCGCCAACGCGTGCGCAGCGCGTTTCGTTTCCTCGTAAGCAACCGTTCCAGGCTTCGCTCTCGCCGAACCGAAAATCGTCACCCGATAGCGATCTCGTCGCGATGGCTTCAAGCGCGTGAGGTTGTTAACGACGTCCCAAAGCCCAAGCACAGAATCGACGAGGACTTTCTTTAC
>DATNCH010000157.1:0-8383 GCA_035571655.1 Pyrinomonadaceae bacterium | reverse complement strand
AACGCGTCATTTCTCAGCGGCCGGCTATCTCGGCGCTTGCACGCGCGATTCGAAGATCTCGTGCCGGGCTGAAGAATCCGCTGCGTCCGGTTGGGTCGTTTCTCTTCCTCGGCCCAACAGGCGTTGGCAAAACTGAAGTGGCCCGTTCGCTGGCGCAATTTCTATTCAGCAGCGAGCGCGCGCTGATTCGCTTCGATATGTCGGAGTTCATGGAGAAGCATTCAGTCTCGAAACTGATCGGTTCGCCTCCGGGCTACGTGGGTCATGAGGAAGGCGGCCAGTTAACCGAGCGTATCAAGCGTTCGCCTTATTCAGTTTTGTTGTTTGATGAAATTGAAAAGGCCCATCCCGACATCTTCAATATCCTACTCCAGGTTTTTGAAGACGGAATACTGACAGACGCGCTCGGCAATACGGTCGATTTCAAGAACGCAATCATCATCATGACTTCCAACATCGGCGCCCGCTTCATCCAGAAGAAGGGCACGCTCGGCTTCCAGGCAAACACCGATGCCACGCGTGAAAAGATGGAAGAGATGGTGATGTCGTCAGTACGACAGACGTTCAATCCGGAATTTATCAACCGTCTCGACGAGATCATCATCTTTGATCAGTTGCTCGATAACGAGCTGCTCGAAGTCGTCCAGTTGCAACTCGATCAGATCAACAAGACCATGACCCGGCACGGGTTCGAGATCAAATTGACGGACGACGCGAAGCGCTGGATTGTCGAGAAGACCTGTGCGGACCGCTTGTACGGCGCGCGTCCAATCCGGCGTGCCTTGCAGAAATACGTCGAGGATCCGCTTTCGGAAGCGTTGATCCAGGGCCAGCTCGAAGGTGCGACGCTCATAGAAGTCTACCTGGACGGCAATGAGCTCAACTTCCGTCCAGCGGGCGTCGAGACCGCAGACGACGACGCTCTCCTGATTCACTAATTAGCCGCAAAAAAGCACAAAAAGCACAAACAACTGAATCCAATTCGAGTGTCTATTGGATTGACCATTATTTGTGACTTTTGTGCCTTTTTGTGGCTGAGTTTTCTGTCTGACGGTGTGTGGCACTTTCAAGTTTTTTCGCTTATAATGCGCCACTTTGCTACTCAAAAGCTGGCAACTGGCTGTTATGACGATGAATCAAAGCTGCGGTCTTCGCGCCAGTACAGCATTCAAAAGCTCCCCGAAGTTTCTGAGGCCCGGTAAGAACTACTGAGGGAATTGGTGCCTATGCACTCATATCGCGCGTTCTGGCTATTAATTTTCGGACTACTGTCAGGAATCTTTATCGCGACGCCCCGACGCGTCACAGCCCAGCAGCCACAGCCACAACCACAATCACAACAGCGACTCGTAGAAAACGTCGAGATCATCGGTAATCGCCGTCTGCGCAAGGACGATATTCTTTATTACATTCAGACCAGACCCGGCGACGTTTACGACGTCAACCTCGTTCAACGCGACTACCAGACGCTCCTTTCGCTTGCCTTCTTCGATAAAACCGCGACTCGTGTTTTCACTGAAAACGGTGTGCGAGGTGGCGTCAATGTCATTTTTGAAGTCAAAGAGCTTCCAATCATTCGTGACCTGACGTTTGAAGGTCTCGGCAGTGTTCAGGAATCCGACGTGCTCAAGGCGTTTCGCGAGCGGCGCGTCGGCGTGTCGAAAGAGAGTGTTTACGATCCCGTCAAGGTCCGCAACGCGATGCGCGTTATCAAGGAACTTCTCTCAGAGGGCGGCCATCCGAACGCGACTGTAGAGGAGCGCACGGAAGAAGTTTCAGCGACGTCTCTGGCGATCACTTTCGTGGTCAATGAAGGCGACCGCGTTCGTGTCGTCGACATCCAGTTCGAAGGAAATCAAGTCTTCAGCGACGGCCAACTGCGCGGCGCAATGAAGTACGTCAAAGAAGCGGGCTTGATCACGCGCTTCAAGAGCTCCGACATACTCCATCGCGAGAAGCTCGAATACGACTTGCGACTGGTCGACAACTACATGCGCTCGAAAGGCTACCTGCAAGCGCGTCACGGTGAGCCGCGAGTCGAGGGTATCGGCCGCCATCGCACGGGTTTCCCGATCTTGCCTCTGCCGTTTTTATCGTCTGTCGACGAGGGACTGCGTATCACGGTGCCGATCGTCGAAGGGAAAGTTTATCGTCTCGGCGAGTTCAAGGTAGAAGGCAACTCGATCTTCTCGGAGGATCAGATCAAAGCAGTAATCGGTCTCAACAAGGGCGACGTCGCCAACGGCGAACGAGTCAGCAAGGGTCTCTTTGAAAACCTCAAGAAGTTTTACGGTCAACAGGGCTTTATCGAATACACCGCCGAGCCGGTACCAACCTTCAAAGACAATCCGCAAAATCCAAACGAAGGCATCGTCGACTTCACGGTAACGATCGAGGAAGGAAAGCAATTCACGTTGCGTCGTTTAGAGTTTATCGGCAACACGTTTACGCGCGACAACGTGCTGCGACGCGAAGTGCTCGTCAACGAAGGCGACATCTACAACGACGCTTACTGGGAATACTCAGTCGTCAAGTTGAACCAGCTCGGCTACTTCAACCCGATTGACAAAGATAAAGACGTCGACCGCCGCACGAACGATGAAGAGGCGAGTGTCGATCTCACGTTGAAGGTGAGCGAACGCGGTCGCCAGCAGATCTCGTTCAACGGTGGTATTTCCGGCATTGGTGGTTCGTTCTTCGGACTCGAATACTCGACGAACAACCTGCTGGGTCGTGGTGAGGTGCTTTCGTTCAACCTCGCCGCGGGCAATCGTCAGCGCTCGTTCCAGTTCTCGTTCACGGAGCCGTACATTCGCGACAGGCCCATCAGCGCGGGCTTCTCCATCTTTGCGTTCTCGCAGAAGTTCTTCGGCGAGGGAACATTCCTTTCGCAGAACCTCCAGGCGCAGCAGGATGTTTTTGATTTCAACTTCAACGACGTAAACGAAGAGAACCTGTTCACGAGGGAATCCTACGGCGCATCGATCTTCGCCAGCGCACCGCTGTCTGAGTTTTATCGCAAGCGACGGTTCACGCAGTTTTCACGCATCGGCGCTTCGTACCAGCTCTCGCTTTCGAGTGTGAAAGACCCGCAGGGGAACGATCCGAATAATCCTGAGACGTTCATTCCGGTGGTCTACGACCAGCCGAATATCTTGACGAGTCGCGGCACGTTGACCTTTTCTTACGACACGCGGAATGCGAGCGTCGATCCCACGAAGGGTCGTGAGCTTTCAACGGCGATCGCGCTGGCGGGTCTGGGTGGAGACGTTCGAACTTATCAGCCGACGATTTCCTACACGCAGTACTTCCCGATGCGGCGCAAGAAATCGGAACATCCTGAGGTCTTCGGGTTCCGCATCATCGCAGGAACCGTCGGAAGCTTCGCGACGTCGAGAAAGGTCAGGGAAGCAAATTCACTCGCATTCGTAGACGGCATTCCGATTTTCGAGCGCTTCTTCCTCGGTGACGAGTTTACGATTCGTGGCTACAACGTACGTTCGATCAGCCCGATCGCGCCGGTCGACACGTTTATCACGTCGCAAAATGTCGTCGTCGCAGAGAATGCTTCGGGCGATCCGGTTTCGATTCCGAGTTTGCAAGGTGCGGCGGTCCTGGGCACGTTCACGGGAACCAGCGGCAGCAACGTTGCAGCATTGCCTCGCTCATTCACTTCGGTCGGTGGCGATACGCAGATACTCGGAAACTTCGAGTACCGCATACCTATTATCGGCAATACTGTCGGTCTCGCGGCGTTTGCGGATATCGGAAGCGCGTTCAACGTGCGCTCCAAGGGTGATCAAACGTTCTCGAGTAACTTTCTTACAGACCAGCCATTCCTCTCGACGGTGGGGAGAATACAGTGCGACCGGTTCGGTCCGGTACTTATACCTGTTTCATTGAGTGTACTGGCGCTTTGTAACAACCCGAACCTCGCTGCACAGCCGTTTTTCGGCGCGCTCGTCGCACGCGATAACCGCCTTGTGACTATCGCTGAGCTCGAAGCAGCCCAAACCGGCGACGTCGACCCGAGCACGGGGTTGCCACGCGGGTTCCAGCCGGTCTTCCTTCGCGGACAAGCCCAGACGAACAGTATCGTCAAGTTGTCGCAGAGCTTGTTTGACTCGATCGGCGATTACCGGTCCAGTTTGGGCATGGAGGTGCGGGTCCAGGTTCCGGTCATCAATGTACCCTTTCGGCTGATCTTTGCGTATAATCCAAATGCCAGGCCAAACCAAGTCATTGATGGTTTTCCGTTCTTCTTTAACGAAAAAAAGAGAGTCATTCGCTTTAGCGTAGGGCGCACTTTCTAAGCGCCTGAGCCAACCAATGGCGGCGCGACAAACAACTAAAGGGTTTGTCCAATCGCCTCAACTTTAAGGAGTCATACAAGAAAGTCATGAAGATAGCTCGTTTTTTGGCTGCGGTCGCTTTGCTGTCGGCTGCTGCATTTTGCGTGTCAGCACAACAAAAGCCGGCGGCCCCCGCAGCGGCGCCACAGACAGTGGCCATTCCGGACAGTAAGATGGCTTTGATCTTTTCAAACGAATTCCTGACTGAGAAAACCGGTATCGCCAAATTCCACAGTTTGAGCGCCACCCTCGAGCGTGAGTTTCAGCCGCGCTCCGCCGAATTACAGGCATTGCAGACCCGCGTTAACACTCTGTCTAAAGAGATTGACGACACTCAGAACGTCGCCGATCCGAATGCGATCCGCCAAAAGAGAGATCAGCTCGCTCAGATGAATACCGACCTGAAACGGAAAACTGAAGACGCCCAGGCTGCCTACCAAAAGCGTCGCGACGAACTGTTCACGCCGCTGCGAAATGATATCGAAAAGGCAATTGAGGATTTTGCGAAGGCACGTGGTATCACCGTAGTTGTGGACGGAAGCCAGATGCCGATGCTTTATGCGGCCAACAGTCTCGACATCACTCGTGCGTTTATCAACGATTTCAACGCGAAAAACCCGGCAACCGCGGCAGTAACACAACCAGCAGGAACACAGCCTGCTGCTGCGGCGAAACCATAGTTAGTGGCAAGCATCATGATGAGACATAATCTGTTTCCAATAAGTGCATTGATGGTCCTGGCAATCGCCATGTCCGTCAGTGCACAACGACCGGCAGCTACGCCTGCTCCGACACGTCCTGCTCCTCAGCCGACGCAAACGCCGACTGCGACCGCACCTGTTGCTGACGCTGCGCTGCCGACGAGCAAGATCGCGCTGATCTCAACTGGTCTGTTTTTGGATCCGAAAGAAGGTATCGCCAAGTTCAATAGCACGCTGACGAAGCTGAATGGCGAGTTCCAAAAGATCAAAGACGAGATCACCCAGATGCAAACCCGGGCAGGCGCGCTCGAGACTGAGATCAACAAACTGCGAGAAGCGCCCGCTGGTACGCCAATCGATCAGAAATCATTGCAGACAAAGATCGATCAATTGGAGCAGTTGAAAAAAGACACTCAGCGCAAGGCTGAAGATGCGC
This sequence comes from Pyrinomonadaceae bacterium, assembly GCA_035571655.1. Classification (GTDB taxonomy): domain Bacteria; phylum Acidobacteriota; class Blastocatellia; order Pyrinomonadales; family Pyrinomonadaceae; genus PSRF01. Next base: position 2,894 of record DATNCH010000157.1, on the reverse strand, counting down.
AAGGGTCTTACGATCGCAGGCGCCAGGAACTCTTTGCACCCGTTGAAGACGAAATTCGCAAAGCGCTCGAGGCCTTCGCCAAAGCGCGAGGCATCAACGTGATTATCGATGCGGCCCAGGCGCCTTTGCTGTATGCCGATCGGAACCTGGATATCACACGGGCATTTATTGCAGACTTCAACAGCAAGAATCCTGTAACCGCCACGATCACGCCGCCTGAATAGGGCCACAAGAAGGCACAAGAATTACAAAAGCATTTTTGTATTCTTGTGCTTCTTTGTGGCTGCTGATCGCACATGGAAACAGTTCTCGATTCACAGGCGATACAAAAACTTCTGCCGCACCGCTATCCGTTCCTCCTCGTCGATCGCATCGTTGAGCTCGTCCCCCGCGAAAGAATCGTCGGCATCAAACAGGTAAGTATTAACGAGCTGTTTTTTCAGGGCCATTTTCCGGGGGCGCCCGTGATGCCTGGGGTGCTCGTGGTTGAAGCGCTGGCCCAGGTTGGCGCGGTGCTCGCGCTGCGCGAGATCGAGGATCGCGATCAAAAACTGGTTCTGTTTACAGGTATCAAGGAAGCGCGTTTTAGAAGGCCCGTCGTTCCCGGCGACACGCTCGTGCTGGAGGTTACTGCCCTGCGCATCGGGTCGCGCGTGCAGCGAATGCGTGGCGAGGCGAAAGTCGAGGGCCAACTCGCGGCTGATGCCGAGATCATGAGCATCGTCGCTCCGAGAGAATAGGTCGTCAATGTCGACAGCTACTCACCCGGCGTCAATTCATCCCACGGCAGTGGTGAGTCCCAGTGCACAGATCGGGTACGAGTGTTTTATTGGACCATACTGCGTCGTCGGCGATGAGGTTCAACTTGGCGACGGCGTCAGGCTCGATTCACACTGCGTCGTCGATGGACGCACTTTCATCGGCGCCGGAACACACGTGTTTCCCTTCGTCTCCATCGGCCTCGCGTCGCAAGACCTGAAATATAAAGGCGAACCCTCCGAAACGCGCATCGGCGAACGAAACAACATCCGAGAGTTCGTCACGATTCATCGAGGCACTGCCGGCGGCGGGATGCTCACGAAGACCGGCGACGACTGTTTGATCATGGCCCAGGCACACATCGCGCACGATTGTTTGATCGGCGATGGCGTCATCATGGCAAATGCCGCGACACTCGCGGGACACGTGAGTATCGAAGATCGTGCGAACATTGGCGCGTATTCCGGCGTGCATCAGTTTTGTCGTGTCGGCAAGGAGGCGTATATCGGCGGCTACTCGGTCGTCGTCAAAGATGCATTGCCGTTTGCTTTGACCGTCGGAAACCACGCGAAGTGTTATGGACTAAACATTACCGGCATGAAGCGCCGCGGATATTCTCGTGCGGCCATCGACGCGCTTCACCACGCGTTTCACCTCTTACTTTCCGCAAAGCTCAATACCACCCAGGCGGTCGAACGAATCAAGGAAGAGATCGCCAACTCTCCCGAAGTTTCCGATTTGCTTCGTTTCATCGAGACCTCCAGGCGCGGCGTCACCAAATGAAGTTCGGATTGATCGCGGGCAACGGAAAGTTTCCGTTTATGGTCGTCGAAGGTGCACGGCAATCCGGGGTGCCACTCGTTGTGGCTGCGATCCGCGAAGAGACCGATCCGCAGATGGACCAGCTTGCCGAACGCGTAAAGTGGGTGGGAATTGGCCAGCTTGGGAAGATGATTCGGTTCTTTAAAGAAGAGGGTGTCGAGAAAGCGATCATGGCCGGGCAGGTGAAACACGTTCAGATTTTCAGCCGGGCCGTGCCCGACGCGCGAATGCTGAAAGTGTTGCTGAAACTTCCTCGTCGAAACACGGATGCCTTGATCGGCGCGATTGCGACGGAGTTGGAGAGCGAGGGTATCGAGCTGGTCGATTCGACTTGTTTTCTACAGGATTCGTTGCCGAAGAGTGGCACGATCACGCGCCGCGAACCGTCGAGGCAGGAACGCGACGACATTAAATACGGTCTGGAAATCGCGCGTGAAATCGCGCGGCTCGACCTGGGTCAAACGATCGTGGTTCGAGGTCAGGCTTGTGTAGCGATCGAGGCGATGGAAGGCACGGATGAAACGATCAAGCGAGCGGGGCAGTTGGTTAATGGAAGACTGACGGTTGTGAAGGTGGCGAAGCCGGATCAGGACATGCGTTTCGATGTGCCGGTGGTTGGAGTGCCGACGATCGAAGCGATGGTTGAAGCGGGTGCGACGTGTCTCTCCATCACGGCAGGCAAGACGCTCATGTTCGACCGCGACGAGATGATTCGAGCCGCGGAGAAAAACAAGATCGCGATTGTTGCGGTATAAAAAACCAGCCGCAGATTACGCGGATAAACGCAGATTTGATCTGCGTTTATCTGCGAAAATCTGCGGCTGGTTTTTTATTAATTCCCGGGGTTGCTGGTAATAGCTTCCACGGTTTGCGAGGCCTTGGGATCGTAGGGGGTTGCGAGGTATCGCTTCGCGACGGCCTGGGCATTGTCGTAATCAATACCTGACTGCACCGCCTTGTTGTATTCCGCTACCGCCCTGGTGCGCTCGCCCTTGGCGTCGTAGGCATTCCCGCGTTTGATGTGGGCCCACACTTCAATCCAGGCCGGCTTCAAATTGCCGATGAGAGACGCTTCGAGGTTGTCGAGCGCCTGTTGCCAGTTGCGCTGTTCGAGGAAGAGCAATCCCAGGTTGTAGTAAACCCACGAATTCGAGCGGTCGAGCTTCAGCGCCGCCTCAAACTGCTGCTGCGCTTCCGAGTAAATCCCTTCCTTCATCTGCTCGATTCCACGTCGCGCGATGATCGAAACTCGCAAGTCATCAGACATGCGGAGGATCTTGTTATTCGGATCTACGACCACTTCGATCGGCTGA
>DATNCH010000156.1:0-4055 GCA_035571655.1 Pyrinomonadaceae bacterium | reverse complement strand
AAATGGGGTTTCTCGCAAACTTCAGTTAACGGCATATAGCGACCCATCGGTACTGCCAAAATAAACCACACCTTTATCGACGACTGGTGAAGACCAGATTGCACCCACGGAGAACACTCGATAAAACGCAAGCACCATGTCTTGGTAATCACCAAAATAACGTGCATAGATCGCATCGTTGTTCAACCCGCCATCCGGCTTCAGCATCTTCATCGGATCCTTCTTCGATCCTTCAGTCTGAAAATCCCACGACAGCTTGCCATTCTTCACATCGACCGCTAACAACCGCCCATTCGAGACGCCGACGTAAGCCATCTCGCCGGCAAGCGCAGGCGATGAGAACACCGCGCCTTTGGCGTCCAGCGTGAATTTCAACCGACCCGTTTTCGCGTCGAGCGCGAAGAACCGGTAGCCATCCGATGTTCCGGCATACACTACGCCACCACGGATCGCCGGCGTACTATTCACCCATCCTTTGTTCGTCGGATAGTCCCAACGTTTACGACCCGTCGCGGCATCAACTGCATAGAGGTGTCCATCTCGACAACCAACATAAATAGTCCCATCGGCGATGGCTGGGGAAGATTGAAAGCCCTGTTGATTACGGATGTACGTATCTTCACCGGTCTTGAAGCGCCATCTCTCCTGGCCCGTCTCCGCGTCAAGCGCGTAAAGATAGCTGTCCCAGCTACCGATGTAGACGGTGTTGTTTGCAACTGCCGGAGATGCATGGACGATGTCACCCGTAGCAAACTTCCATTGCAGAATTCCAGTGACAGCATCCACGCAGTAAACATTTCCGTCGCCGCTGCCGATATAAACTCGTCCGTTGGTGACTGCGGGCGAAGACGTGTAGATGTCCCATGAGTCAGGAATGGTTTGGAAGCCGGACGGGTAGCCGTGCAGACGTTTTCCTTCGAACCGTCGCTCATACTCGGATACAAAGGTCCATTTCAGCGCGCCCGTTTCCGCATCGAGCGCGTAAAGAATTCCATCGAAGCCGCCGAAATAGACCAGACCATTGGCGATCGTTGGTGATGAAGTAACCTGTCGCGAGGCGAATGTTTTGAACTTCCACTTCTGCTTTCCGGTTTCCTGGTCCACTGCGTAGAGATTTCCATCAGTACTGCCGATATAGACCACGCCGTTGGTAACTGCGGGAGAGCCAATGATTGGGCCATCAGTTTTGAACGTCCACTTTGTTCCATTCAGTTGCTGCGGTCCGGCGGTCGGGTAAACTCCCGTGCGCGCTGCGTCACCGTGAAAGGTTGCCTGGGCCATCGTCGTGGTAACGGTTAGGAACAACAGAATCAGTATTCGGATCATTGTGATTGTCTCTTCAATAAATTGTCGCTGAATCCCGATCCGTGAATGTGAATTCCGAAAATGTATAAGAGAATTCAAAATCGCGGAGCAGGTTGTGGAGATCTGCTTTAGTCGAAGATAGTACGGCGGCGTTTTTGTGATGGTTTCATCAAAAGTCGCGGTCGATGTTTTTGCTGTGCCTTGTGTTGGTATCGTGAAATGTATATGTGATTCTGCGGACCAACTCTGTGGAGGACAATGAGCGTGAGCCACTCACATGCGATCGGTTTCGTTTTTCTGTTACTACTCGTTTCATCAGTCGCGAGCGCACAAGCGATTGAAAAACCAGTGTATTGTCCTCCGAAAAAGGAGCCCAAAACGGTTAGCCTCTCGTCCTTGGCCGATTATGTACCACGCTACAAGGGACAACTCCGTTTGATTAAAAGAAGAGTTGACGAGCATCCCATACCCGCTGAACGACCCGCACTTCTGGATTCTTTAATGAAACAACTCGAGGAAGAATTTAGTGCTACGAGGCGGGCTGATTACGACAGTGCGCAGGTGAAAATTCTCGTGAGACATCATTGTTGGGTTGGTGGAGGAGCTCTTGGTACAAGGGGTAAAGACTGTGGGCGAAAGTATGCTTACTCTCCAGACCGTGCAAATATGCACACTAAACCGGAGTGGATCTGTTATACCGGAACACAGAAAGGTATTGAGATTACGGAGAATGGCCGTGTGGCGGGTTTAAAGATGACTCGCAGTAGTGAGGGAGTAAACCGAGGTGGAATACACGTTGTCTTCAGGTTTACACCCGAGGCCGTCACAGAGCGGGCAAAGCGAGATTGGACCAGTCTTTTGGCTTTGATCGATTAACACAGCCGTAACCCTTTCAGGGTTGGTCGCGATTTTAAATTATGTCCCAGGGTTCTCGCGCTGCTCGAACCCTGGGCTGGAATTAGCGAACGCCTTCGGCGTTAAATCAGTGACCACCTTCGGCGTTAATCAGCGAACGCCTTCGGCGTTAATCAGTGAACGCGTTCCGGCGTTAAATTAGCGAGCGCCTTCCCACGGAATTCGCCTCATTTCTTGTAGACGGCAATCCCCCAAAAATTAATGTCGGGTGGCATGCTGTTCCAGTGGTCGAACGCGTGCGAATCATCAGTTTTGTAACGCAACTTGTAGTTTCCCGCGGGCAGAGTGATTACCACGTCAACTTTCCTGTTCTTACCCGCACCGCCTGCGTATGTAGTCTTAGCCTCTTGCATCTCCCACACACGTGAGCCCTTCTCGACGTCTTCGATCCAACCATAGTCAAACATCTCACCGGCCTGACCTTCGCCGATGGCGAAAATACGCACGTCCTGACTGCTCGGCAGACTAAACGCAACACTCTTATCTTCGTTGTCGAGCACTTGAACGATCTGCGCAATCACTGGCAGCTTCAACAAATCCTCGGGCATAGGCTTGGAATACAACTCCCCATACATTTTCATCAGCGGCATGGTATCGGTTGCGCGTCCCACGCTTTGAGAGATCCGGACCTTTGTCACGAGGTCTGTGCGATAGAGATCGGCGTAGGGCTTAGCTGCTATCGCGTTGAGCTGATTTTTCAATTCCGCGACCGGAGCGTTCCAACTAATCTCTGGAATGCTCTCTCCGAACTTCTCCGGAAAGATGAACGTCTTCAGAAAGGCCATGCCTACCGGAGAGCTCAGTGCATTGCCGGCGCCGAGGTCCGTCGGCCGGCTGAGATTGTCAGAGTTCGCCATGATGATGAACGTGATGTTTTGCTCCGGCACTTTTAAGATGAAAGATGAGTTGCCGGTCCAGTAGCCGTAATGCCAAAGCAGCTTCGTACCCTTGTAGTTCGTCGTAAACCAACCGAGCCCGTAGGGAAGCGTCTCACCCCTGGTTGAGACAGTCGGAGTGAACGCGAGTTGTTGGGTTTCTTTCGTAAGAAACTTGTTCTGATCGATCGCAATGTCATACTTCGCCATGTCAAGAACAGTTGAGATCAATCCGGCGGAAACGCTGAAACTCTGCGGGTAACTTATTTTCGTGATGTTAAATTGGCGATCGAGCGCATACGGTTGGGCCAGTATCTTTCCGATCGTGTCGAACCTTTGCTGGTGCTTTTCCGTAATCACCGCTCCGCCCAATGGCGACTGGTGCGCATGAACGAGTTTCCAGGCGCCATCCTGTTTGTTCAAGAAGTACGAACACCTCCACGGCCCGTCAGTGCGCTGTGGTCCATTGGCAGGCGTGATGGTTGTGCCCACAAAAAAGGTTGCGATTGCGCTGTCGCCGTAAACCGCTGCCTCGAGATTCTGAACCTGCATTTTCACCTTGAAACCCGTCTGGAATGCTTGCTTCAACTCAGCCGCATCGATAAACGAAGTTAAGAAACCTCCCTCGCCGCGAAAGCGGTTTTGCTGCGGCGCGAGACGCCGCTCAATCTGATCCACGTTTCCGGAATCGAATCCACCAACGATATCCATTACAGCGGCTTTCACTTCAGCCTCTGCCGCCTGGTTCGCCGTGTTTGGCGATCTGGTGTTGACAATCCTCGGTACGTTCGGCGCCGTCTCATTCATGCCGAGAGGGTTGAGAATATTTGCAATTAAGAGTTCGGCGAATGACTTGCCGCTGGCCTTCTCGATTACCTTGTCCAGTTCTGCGAAGCGATTGCCGTTGTAGCGGTACTGCTCGCCGGGATTTCCTTCGGATGTGTGGGAAAACAAGTGGCG
>DATNCH010000155.1:0-10328 GCA_035571655.1 Pyrinomonadaceae bacterium | reverse complement strand
TCGAAGTTTGGCGAAAGAAAAATCCGATCGAAGTCAGCGGTGCCCGTTGCACCACGACGGCGAAGAGCATCGGCGACACGAACATTAGCGAAGCCGGTCGCCAGTTGCTCGCCGCCGAGCTTCAGCGACTGCTCGACGCTGAGAAACAGAACAAGACCATCACTCGTGTATTCGCGGCTTCGCGGAATGAGGAGCGCGATCGACCGCCGTCAGAATGGGCCGCGGAATTTGAGCGCAAAGCGCGGATGATCATCGACGCGCGCTGCGGAAACTGACGAATCTCTGCGTATCTCTGCGCGCTCTGCGTTAAATGATTGTGCAACGCAGAGAACGCAGAGATACGCAGAGGGCCACAGAGAGAACCCAAAGGGTAATTAACGAATGCCATCAGAATTACAGGTTTCAAAAGACTCAAAACCAAAACGTTTTCTCGCCTGGTCCGTACTCAATCGCGATCTGTGTCAGTTGGAGTTCTTCCGGCGTGTACTCGAAGAAGCGACTGACAAAACGACGCCGGTGCTCGAAAAACTGAAGTTCCTCGCCGTCTTTTCCTCCAACCTCGACGAATTCTTCATGGTCCGGGTTTCCGGCATCAAGGAGATGTTGGGTATTGAAGAGATTGGACCAATGCCCGGCGAACTGACGCCGCCGGAACAGCTCGGCGTTATCAGCAAACGAGTGCTCCCGCTCGTCGCAGAACAAACACGCTGCCTGCGCGAAGAGGTGCTTCCCGAGCTTGCGTCTCACGGGGTCGTAATCGCGCCGTATCACTCGCTTTCTGACGACGAGAAACGCGTGCTCGCCGAGTATTTCATGAAGAATATTTTTCGTGTGCTTACTCCGCAGGCTGTCGATCCCGCTCGTCCTTTTCCGTACATCTCGAACCTCAGTTTGAATATCGGTCTCACTGTTGAAAGCAGACCGGAGGACACGCTCGCCGGAGCGTCATTGGGAAATGAGGTTCGGTTTGTACGAATAAAAGTACCGCCAGTGGTGCCGCGCCTGATCCCGGTAGTTGACGGACAGTTGAAGTTTGCGCTGGTGGAAGAAGTAATCGAGGCCAACATCCACCGGCTGTTCCCGAACATGAACCTGAGCAGGGGACACCTCTTCCGAGTGACGCGCGACGCAGACGTTGAGATTCGCGACGACAAAGCTGCTGATCTACTGGCGCTGATCAAAGAATCTCTACGCGAGCGGCGATTCGGTTTAGCGGTGCGGTTGGAAGTGGCGTCGTCGATGCCTCCCGAGATGGTTGAGTACCTGATGAATTCGCTCGATCTCGAGCCGGACGACGTTTACGAGATCGACGGACTGCTCGACGTTCAGGACTTGATGGAACTCTATGGACTCAATCTTCACGAGCTGAAAGACAAACCTTTAAAGGCGGTTGTGCCTCCTGTCTTGCGGAACCAGACGTCGATCTTCGACGCGATTAAAAAACAGGATGTGCTGCTTCATCATCCGTACAACTCGTTTGGTACCGTCGTAGATTTCATCAACGCAGCGGCGAACGATCCGCAGGTGCTGGCGATCAAGATGTGTCTCTACCGAACAGGGAAGAGGTCTCCGATTCCGCAAGCTCTCATCCAGGCGAGTGAGCGTGGCAAGCAGGTGACTTGCGTGGTCGAGATCAAAGCCCGGTTTGACGAAGAGAGCAATATCGAGTGGGCCGAAAAGCTCGCGGAATCCGGCGTTCACGTGGTCTATGGATTGGTGGGTCTGAAGACTCACAGCAAAGTGGCGCTGGTGGTGAGGCGCGAAGCCGATGGACTGCAAACTTATACTCACATCGCGACAGGTAACTACAACCCAACAACCTCGAGGGTTTATACAGATCTCGGACTGCTGACTAACGATTCCGTGATCGGAGACGATGCGACAGACGTGTTCAACTTTCTGACGGGCTTCTCGATTCAGAAGGAATACAGCCGGCTGATGGTTGCGCCGCTCAATCTGCGCAAGCGCATGATGAGTTTGATCAAGCGCGAGACAGAGCATGCGCTCGCCGGCCGTCCCGCGCACATAATCGCGAAGATCAATCGTCTGACTGACCTGCCGATCATCGAAGCGCTCTACCAGGCATCGCAAGCGGGCGTCAAGATCGAATTGATCGTGCGCGGCGCGTGCATGATCCGCCCCGGCGAACCGGGTCTTTCGCAAACGATTCACGTCAGGAGCGTCGTCGGGCGATTCCTCGAACACAGTCGCATCTTTTACTTCGCGAATGGAGGCGAGGAAGAGGTGTACATCGGATCGGCCGACTGGATGGCGCGTAATCTCGATCGGCGTGTTGAAGTAGTTGTACCCGTGCTCGATCCACAAGCGAAGAAGTATTTGAAAGACACGGTGTTAGCCGCATACCTGCGCGATAACGTGAAAGCCAGGGTCATGAACTCTGACGGCATCTATGAGCCACCGCCGATGGCGCCTGGCGAAGAGCCTTTCAATAGCCAGTTGTTTTTCGAAGGCCCGAACAGTTCACCGCCGATGGGAAGCGTTCACCCGCTGAAGAGAAAGCGATTGTGGGGTAAGTCGCAGTCGTAGTCTTTAAAGTAAGAAAGGATGAAGAGATATGAACCGTGTGAGTCTTGCGGTGCTGGCGACGTTTGTCTTGATTCTACTTGTTGCCGGAGCGTTTGCTTTCATGTTCCGTAGTCCGGCGACTGCGGGGGTCGAGGTCGCGTCACCAGGTGCTCAGAACCAGGTACAGCGCGACATTCCATTGCTCGGCGAGCTCTTTGGTCCAGATGCTACGGGGCTTACGCCGACGAGTGTGGCGAGTTGGGAATCAACCGCCGCGAGGATTGCATTGCGATTTTCGTTGGCAGCGTTTTTGGCGTCGCTGTTGGCGTTTCGGCCACGGCGCGGTATATCGGCGTCGCGGCGAAATCCTTATGTCGCTCAGACGCAGATTCTGATGGCGGTCGTGGCGGGCGGAATGATGATGGTGGTCGGCGATAGTGCAGCGAGGGCTTTCGGAATTTTTGCTGCGGCCTCGCTGGTGCGTTTCCGCACGAACATACGCGACCCGAAAGAGACGACGGTGTTACTGGTGTGTCTTGGCGTCGGTCTTGCGGCGGGCGTTGGACGTTGGGACATGGCTGTAATCCTGACGTTGTTTGTGCTGCTGGCTTTGGCGGTGCTCGAGTATGGAGAACAGTTCCAGGTTTTCCGTTCGATGGAAATGAGTGTTGCGACGCGTAACGTCGACACGACTGACGAGATGCTCAAGCGACTTTTCGCGCGACACAGGTTTGACTACGAGCTGCGCGAGCTCAATCGTCCGGACGAAGACGAACCGATGGGCAAGATCGTTTATTTGGTTAACCTGGATCCGGTCACTAGCACGAGCAGTTTGAGTGAAGAAATAATGTCAGCGGATCGTGACAACGTGGATAGTGTCGAGTGGGATCAGAAGGAAGCTAAGACTTACCTTTATCGGTAGGGCACAAAAGGCACATAAAAAACCACAAAGGATTAGTTGAATCTTTGTGGCTCTGTTTGTGCCTTTTGTGTCTTATGCTCTAGACTGAAAAATGTACCGGAGGGGTGGATGACGAGCCGCACAATTGTAGTTGGAGACATTCACGGTTGTTACGATGAACTGATGGAATTAGTCGAGAAGGTGGAGCTCGGCAAAGACGACCGCGTTGTTTCCGTCGGTGATTTGATCACTAAGGGTCCGAAAAGTCGCGAAGTGCTCGAGCTGTTCATGACTGACGCGCGCTTTACGACGGTTATCGGCAATCATGATTTAGCGCTGCGTCGAAAGTGGAACGGCGAGGAAATCGAACTCAAGGCCGCACAAAAAGAGACGCACAAAGAGCTCCGCGGGGAAAAAGACGCGTACGCTGCTTTCTTCAATAGACTTCCATTTACAATCGACCTCGATACGCATCTCGTCGTGCACGCCGGTTTACGTCCCAACGTCGAGCTCTATTCGCAGACCACTGACGATATGGTGCTCATCAGGACACTCGGAGCCGATCGCGAAAGCGATGAGGGAACGCCGTGGTACCACGTCTATTACGGAGAAAAGATCGTTCTCTTCGGACACTGGCCCGCACCCGAACCACGACGGGGAAAGCAAGCAATCGGACTCGATACCGGCTGTGTCTATGGCTACAACCTAACCGCCTACATCATCGAAACCGACGAGTTCGTCACCGTGAAAGCCAAGAAAGCCTACGACGAATCGTGAATCCTGCGATGAACGCCAAAGGCGTTCGCTAATTTCAGCCCAAGGTTGGAGCTTGCGACAACCTTGGGATCATCCATCAACAGCGGGACCAACCCTGAAGGGGTTCCAAACGCAACAACCCTTTCAGGGTTGCATCATTTTTCTAAATTACTCCCAGGGTTCTCGCTGCGCTCGAACCCTGGGCTTGAATTAGCCAACGCCTTCGGCGTTATGAACCAACGCCTTCGGCGTTACGAACCAACGCCTTCGGTGTTATGAACCAACGCCTTCGGTGTTATGAACCAACGCCTTCGGTGTTATGAACCAACGCCTTCGGTGTTATGAACCAACGCCTTCGGCGTTACGAACCAACGCCTTCGGTGTTATGAACCAACGCCTTCGGCGTTACGAACCAGGCCGACGCGGTGGAGGAGAGTTGTGAACCGAGGGTCGGTGCGGATGTTGTCGAAAGTCGGATCGATGTTGAGCCACGTCATCATCTCACAACGATCGTCGCACGCCTTTTCCAGATATTCGAAGGTGCGCTTTTCGTCGCCGAGGGCGAGGTGAATGATCGCACGGCTATACGCCGAAACGTAACATCGCTTTGAAAGCACCTCTAATTCTTTAAGCACGTCCTTCGCAAGTCGCTGTTTGCCTCTACTTGCATAAGCGCGTCCAAGCGCACCTAAAAACATCGGCGAGTTGCTCGAAGCGAAGATCTTCTTGAATATCTCAATCGCCTCATCCACTCGCCCGCATCGCTCGTAAGTTCGTCCCAACAAATACAGCGCGGGCTTGTAGTCGCGCTCTATCTCCAAAGCCTTTTTCACCTCTTCGATCGCTTTGTCGTATTGGCAAGTCAGAAAGTAAGTTAAGGTGAGACTCCAATAGCTATGCGGTGAAAGCGGATCGATAAGCATCGCCAACTCCAACTCGCTCCGCGCTTCGTCAAATCGTCCCAGCAGGTTGAAGTACAGTCCAAATCGCTGGTGAGCGATCGCGTTGTTGTGATTGCTTTCAATCGCCTTTATGAATTCCTTTTCCGCGCCTGGCCAGTCCCATTCATAGAGCATTTTGAGAATACCCATCGCGGCATGCGCTTCCGATAAGGTGTTGTCAATCTGGAGCGCTCTCACCGCTGCTGCCCTCGCCTTCGGCATTGCTTCTCGCGTCGGTGCATACACATTCGACAAACGATAATAAGCATCGGCGAGTCCGGCATACGCCAGAGCATAGGTCGGATCGATCTCAATTGCCTGGACAAAATACTCCGCCGCTTTCTTCGAACTCGCCAGATCGAATTTGCTCCAGTGATAACGACCTTTTAAATAGGCTTTGTAAGCCTCTGCGTTCTCGGTCGAACTGCTGCTCACCTTCGCTTTTTCTGCGCGTGTTAGTTTTTGCTTCAGCGCAACGGATATTTTCTGAGAAATCTCTTGTTGCACCTTCAGCACGCCCGAGAGTTTGCGGTGATACTGATCTCCCCAGATATGCCATCCCGTCTGCACATCGATCATTTCAGCTCTGACTATTAACCGTTCACCCAACTGCAAAATCCTGCCGGTTACCACCGACTTCACGCGCAATTCTTTTCCAACCACCCGGCCGTCGAGCTCTTTTCCCTTGTAACGAAATACCGAGTTGTGGCCGATGATGCGCAACCCTTGCAGGTGCGACAAGCTGTTGATGATGCTTTCGGTCAAACCATTAGACAGATACTCCGCATTTGGATCAGAGCTCTCGTTGTAGAAAGGCATTATCGCGAGAGAATGCACCTTATCGCGCTGCTGCTTGTGTGAGTTTCCGTTAACCCTGCGCGCCGGTGCAGCGGTGTCCCAGTTTTCTTTGATCACGGTTGCAACGAAACGATAGCCGCGCTTCGGAAGCGTTTCGATGTATTCGCTATCACTCTCGCCGAGTGCTTTTCTGAGAGCGGCGACGTTTACGCTGAGGTTCGCTTCCTCGACAAAAGTATCGGGCCACACCTTCTGCAACAAACGCTCCTTCGTCATGACCTTGCCGGCGTTTTGGACCAGGATCAACAAGGTGTCAAAAACTTTCGGAGTTATTGGCACCTTTACTCCATTGCGCAACAGCAGGCGCTCCGCTTCATCAAGGTGGTATGGACCAAATCTGTAGTAGATGCTGTTCGACCTCAACGTTTGTGCCTTCCATCGTTTTGGACTTCTTTTGGAAATCTTTTGGTGTTTCTTAAGGACTTCCATTTTGCCTCAAAGTATTTTCCGCGGTGGGATCCAGTTGAGGAGAAAGTCGGGAAGACGGGGGCGACTATTGTAGTTTGAAACACGGATTTTCGGCAAAACAGAATCGTACCTCATCGAAGATTTTCTGACCGCAAAACTCCGGTCCCATAAACGGCTCAAGATCAACTCTGCTATGTTCAAACGAATCAATGCCAAGACTCGTTTCATTCTGCCGATCAGCGTCGCACTTTTTTTCGCCGCGATAGTTACTAGTGCTTCCGGTGACGCTACTAAGAAACGCGCAATTCCCCCCGTTCCGAGGGACACCTTTAGTCCCTCAAATGCAAGAACTGAAGATGGCAAACTAATTCCGGTCGATCAATTCTTCTCTGCGAAGCGTTGCATGGGTTGTCATAGCGACACGCATGCTGCCTGGTCCGAGTCACTGCACCGAAACGCCGCGCGCGAACCGTTCTATCGTGAAAGCGCCGACATTCTGTTGCGCACACGCGGCATTGAATTCACGCGGCACTGCGAGAGTTGTCACACACCAATCGCACTGTTTTCCGGCGCGCTCGCTAAAGATCAACCACGACAGCAAGCACCTTTCACGCCACTCGATCACGAAGGTGTTACGTGCTCCGTTTGTCATTCCATCACGAGCGCGCGTTTGAACGGCACGGGGAGCTTTACCATTCGCAGGCCCGCCCTGCTTGCCAAAGAAGACGGCACACCGATCTTTGGCAACTTCACTGACGAACAAATCCTTGCCGACATTCCGGCCCACAAACGAGCTGTCATGCGGCCGCTACTCAGGCAGCCGGAATTTTGCGCGACCTGTCACAAAGTCGATGCCCCTCCCACACTCAACGGCTACAAACATATGCGCGGCTTCTCTGCCTACGATGAATGGCAGCAATCAGGCGCCTCACACGAAGCTGTATTGCCGTACTACCGCACGGAAGAACGCGTGGATTGTCGCGGCTGCCATATGCCGAAGATCGAGAGTCTCAACGATCGTGCGGCAAAGAACGGCGTGATCGCTTCACACCGGTGGCTGGGTGCCAACACGGCTGCGCCTCTCTTTTATGGACAAACAAAACAAGTCGAACTGATCAAGGATTTTCTCAGCTCAAACGTAATCGCCGCCGACATCTTCGCGTTAAAGCGAGAAGCGACGGGCGAGACGTTTCGCGAGTTGGTGAATGGAAGTCAACTCACGTTGATGCCCGGCGAGGAGCTTACGGCAGAAGTGGTGGTTTCTAATCGCAAAGCGGCCCACTCGTTCGCACCGGAGGTACGCGATCTTTATGAGATCTGGGTAGCGTTTGAAGCCACGGATGAACGTGGCAACGTGCTCATGCGCAGCGGTTTCATCAAGCCTGACGGAATGCTTGACGAAAGCGCGCACGTCTACAAAGCAATCCTGCTTGACGAAGATGCGCGGCCGATAACCCGCCATCAGATCTGGCTCACGAACGTCGTCGGCTACAACAACGCCATTCCCGCAGGCCGCAGCGACATCGCTCGCTTTCGTTTCCGTTTACCTGAAAATCTTGAAACTCGCTCAGCCGCGCCTATCACTCTTCGCGCAGTCGTCAACTACCGCCGTTTCGTTCAGGAATACACAGATTATGTGCTGAAACGACAGAACCGGAAGTTAACTCTTCCAATCGTTCAAATGGCTGAAAGCGAAGTCAAAATCGCACCGCTCTCGCACGCATCCCCCTCCCGAAGAATCGCAGCGAAACCAATCCTCGATCGCGAGCTGCAAGCGCGACGCTGGAACGACTATGGCATCGCCTTGCTCGAGCAGGCGCAGTATGGACCAGCGGCGGACGCGTTTCGCCGTGCCAGCGAACTTAACCCGGCGGACTTAAACCCACTCGTCAGTGCGGCAGTTGCCGAAATGAAGACGGAACGTTTTGGTCTCGACAGAAATCAGCTTTCCAAGGCCGCCGAACTTCTCGAAACAGCCCTGAAGCGCGATCCAACCAATCCGCGAGCGAGATACGTTTACGCCCTACTATTGCGAAGTCAGAAAAAACCATCCCAAGCCGTCGACGAACTTACCAAACTGGCCCGCGAATACCCGCGCGATCGCGAAGTGGCGCGGCAGTTGGGCCAAACGCTCTATTCCCTCGGCCGCATTGCCGAAGCGAAACGTGCGTTTGAGGCGATCGTGGAAGTTGATCCGACCGATTTCGGTGCTTACCAATTCCTCTCCCCGATTTATCAAAGCGAGGGAAACGCCGATAAGGCGACCCATGCTCGAAACCTCTTCTTGCAGTGGCGAGACGATCCAACGGCCAGTTCGATCGCTGTGCGCTTCTTCGCCACTCATCCGCAGTGGACCGATGAGCGAGTGTTGGCCCACACGCACGACGGCGATTCGCCGCCACGACCAGTCTTAAGCGGACTGCTTGCCGCTCCAGAAAAGTAAAGGTGCCGCATTTCTGCGGTAGTGCGCCGATTCATGAAGCAACCAGGTAGGACAATATCGAGAGGCGGAGTACATCGTGAAAAATAGAATCGTTCGCGGGTTTGCAACCGTCCTGCTCATACTCATCTTCACGACGTCGTCCGCGTTAGCACAACAGGGCGGCACGACAACCTACGTCTACGATGCGAATGGACGGTTGTATGCGGTGATATCGCCTTCGGGCGAAGCGGCTGTCTACGAGTACGATGCGGCAGGCAATATCACTGCGATCCGCAGGCTTGCCGCAAATGAACTCACGATCCTGAGCTTCTCGCCGCACGAAGGCATGCCCGGTGACGTCGTGACCTTCCTCGGCGTTGGTTTTGGTGGAGTTACGACAGTCTCTTTTAACGGTGCGTCGGCAACGATCGTCAGTGCGACAAACTCGAAGATCGTCGCAACTGTACCCGCGGCGGCAACGACCGGTCTGGTCACTATCACCACTCCGACAGGTTCAGTAACGACGACGGAGCCCTTCACCATCGCCGGTCTCCGGATTACGCCTTCATTTGCGCCGATAAAGTTTGGCGAGAGTGTGCAGTTCACCGCGGAGGTTTTCCCTGCCACGTTGGACCAGACAGTGGAGTGGAGCGTCGACGGCATTCCTGGCGGTAATGCCAGTGTCGGCACGATCTCCGCTATGGGACTCTACACCGCCCCCAATACGCGATTCACAGCTCTGACAATTCGCGCGGTCAGCGTCGCCGACAGCACCAGGGCTGGTGAAGCTGTTGTCAGAGTCAGCGATCCCAACGACGTCCAATCCATCCTCGCACCCTCGGTGAGTGTCAGGCTCAGTCGTGAAACTTTGGGCGTCACGGCGCTCAGCCAGCAACTATCGGTGCAGTACCGATTTCCGTCGGAACTACAAACAGCACTATCGCAGCAAGTGTCTATTCATTACGACAACTTGAGAGGTGCTGCCTCAGCTCTCGCCGTCCCTGTATCAGTTCGCCGTGGAAGCACTACTGTGCAAAGCGCCGCGCTCGCAAATCAGGTGTCGATTAAATACGAAAATAGTCTGGGCCAGTACTCGAGCACTGCTTTCGTGTCGGCGACGAAAGGACCACAGATTCAAAGCGTCAGTCCCGCGAGTATCACGCGCGGCACGTCAGTTACGTTGACTGTGAATGGCATTGGACTTACAGGCGCCACGGCAATCAGGTTCATAAACGCAAGCGGCGGCAACGACACAACCATCACGGTCTCGAACATCGTGGTTAACGGCGATGGAACTTCGTTGACAGCTACCGTAACCGTGAGTGGAAGCTCCGCCCTTGGTAGTCGTGTCGTGTTTATCTCAACCCCGAATGGGGACACCGTAACAGTGGATCTGGAAGTCAACAAAATCATTATCCAGTGAAGAACCGGCAGACGACGTCCGGCGAGGTCGGTCCGTTATTTCACTCAACACCCTTGAAGGAGAAAAGCAATGTTCGCAAATCACGACGATGCC
>DATNCH010000154.1:0-6764 GCA_035571655.1 Pyrinomonadaceae bacterium | reverse complement strand
CGACCCAGATTCCGCCGTTGGCGCCGAACGCGATCTTCGACCCGTCGGGCGAGAGCGCCGGGAAGCTATGACCGGTTGTGGGTACGTTGGGATCGGTGTTTATGACGCCGGCATCGATGTCAAAGGAAACGATGCTGACCTGCGTGGCGTTGTTGGTGTAGATGATGTGCGGTCCGCCAGGTACGCGTTCCTGAATCGTGGTGTTGATGCTGCGCGAATTGATGAGCGAGCCACCGGGTGCACCGACGAACGTTCCGTCGGGTGCGCTGTGTCCGGCCCGCACCTCCATGATTTGGCTGACGCCGCCGCTCACGCGGTTCTGATGACACTCAACGCACGCCTGTGCGTTGTAGATGGGGCCGAGCCCGTCTGCCTTTTCCTCGCGCGCTTCGAAGGCTGCGCGATCGGCGTCGAAGGTGGCTTGGTCTGTGAAGCCGTTGGTTAGATTGTCGAAAAGTGCGGGCGCTTCGGTCGGTCCGGACTGGCTTGTGACGGTCGGCACCAGCGAGATGATGAGCGCGGAGGCAAAGAACGCGATGACAGACAGCTTGAGAATCTTCATACTCCCCTCCTTGGTGGGACAGCGGATGATTAAGAGTTTTGGACGAACGACTTGGACGGAAAAAAGTTAATAGAATCCGACGTGGCCAGGACGTGGTTACGCCGGCGATGAACCTGTTAGTGAGAAGCGTCGGGAGCTGTTGGATTAGAAAAGCGGAACGGTTGGGGCCGTGCGTTTTTCTAAATCATGTTCAGGGGTTTTGAGGGTGTGGGTAATTTACTCGCATCGAATATTAGCGTCAATAAAATACCTTTGGCGATTCTTGCTGCGAAGCTGCGATCACGGAGCGGCGTCAGAAAATGTTTCTGTGGAACATACGTTCTCTTCAAGCGTCTAAACAATCAGCGTTCAGCGCTTGAAAGGAGAACGGAATGAACAAGCTGCGAAGAGATCTGAGAGTTGTATTGTCAGGAGCGTGCCTGGGACTGTTTTCCTCGAGCCTCTTTCTTTTAGCTGCACGCATTGATAGCTACTATGCTTATTTGAAGTGGAATCGCGCTAACAACTACAGAGGTTACTACGGAGGAGTCGAAGACCTGTGGTGGTTTCCTGTCGTGATCTGGCATGTGGTGCTGACGATTGTGGCATCTCTGCTCATGCACCGTTATCTCGCGATTGACCGCGTCTCGTTATTCCTGCGCTGGCAAGCGATCGGACTTGTCGCCCTGGTTGGATGGGGACTGACAGTGTCCATCGGCTGCATTTTGGAGTGCGTGACTGGCGGAAACACGATGTCAATCGAGAATCTGTTAAGCGGCGTTAGGTTCGATATCATTGCCCAATTTATCGCTACGATATTCGCTGCGAATGTGCTTTATGGATCCGCGATCCAGGCGGCTTCTTCGGAAGAGATATGCGAGAGTGGTCACTCACCCACTCCCGGTAACGCGATATAGGTTGGCGCGGCCGCGACGGCCGATCAGTTCGATCATTCTGCTTTCGCGTAGACAGTACGCCATCTTCTGCGCCAGCTCCCTGCGAGTTTCGATCTGCGTTGCGAGATCTGTTGTGGTGAATGATCCCAATCCGTCCGGAAGAAACCTTAACCAGTCTGCCGACGCGCCAAACAAACGCTGGTCGACGACCTCGAGCAAGCGACGTCCGTCAATTACCCATCCTTTCGTGCGCCACTTTCGCTTTCCCTCGTATCGCCTTACCTCTTCTTCCCTAATCATCAACACTTCGAGAGAAAAATTCGGGTTCGTCAACAACTGCGGGATACTGACGAGTTCCCAAAACAGATCCTCGAGCCGCCCGCGCTTGGGTGACTTGCGACGCACGGCTGCAACACGATCGCCCGCCGGCAACCTGACGATCCACTTCTCCTGCACGATGGGATAAATCAATCGCACGTGATGTGAGCGTGCGAGCCTGGTGAGCTTTGACTTGATCGACGAGAAATTGCGGGTTTGGATCTCTATCAGCAACTCATCGCGCACGATATCGATCACAAACCCGTCAACCGGAACTTCAAATCGATCGCCCGGCCGCGCATACCACTGTTTCAGTGATGCATGGAGCGGCTTCTCATTCAGTAAACCGATTCCCGACATTGATCCGTGATTATAGCCACAAGGGTCAACGCTCGAGTGAACGAGTTACTATCGGCAGTGCGTGTCTCTTCTCCCGCGTGACTCCAAACGTGACATCACCGCCTTTCGTCGAGCCGATCTTCGCTAACGACTTCCGGACCTCCCGACGAACGATCTCGTTTTCTGTTTCCAGGTTCTCCGCGAGCGCATTTTCAGAAAACTCTCGCGGCATCACACTGAGCTGCGCAGCAGCAGTAGCGCGGACCCGCGTTGTTTCTTTCAAATCCGCCACGACGCCCGCGAATATCGCACTCGCCTCGGCCGATCGTTCGGAGCTGGCAAGTGCGTTTACAGCTCGCTTCCTGTCTATCTCAATCGGTGGACGTTTTTCACCTCGCAGAATTTCCTTTAACACCACCACATCACCGGCCGAGAGCACCCGCAGATCCGGGGAACAATTAGCCTCGTCCGCGGCGATGGCGTGCAAGAGCTCCGGCGAGAAAGTTTTGTCCGTGAATTTGTCTATGTCTCTCATAAATCCTCCCTGTTAGCACGACGCCCTGATGGAGCAATGGCTCTTCATGGTGTCGCCCTGAGTTTGCGTGAGCTCGATGCTTCCTGAGTCAATCTCGCCGATGCCGTCTCCGTCGGAGTCATCGCCCATAAGATTGTCTTTGTCGTTTGCGTGGCTGAGGCCAAGGTAATGACCGACTTCGTGAGCCATTAAGATGCCCCAATAATTCTGGTCGCTTTTTACTTCCAACACCGCTCCGGTACGACCGCTTACCCCTTTGTTGCAGGAGCCGTTTTTCGTGCTCCAGCCACCGGCATCGGTAACCGTTGTGACGATGAACATGTCAATCCCGTCATTGTCACCTGACCAATCTTCGGTGAGCTGGGTCGCCTCCGAAGCGTCGACCACGCTGTAGCCATTCGCGAGCGCCGTCGGAATCCATTGCCAGTAGATCTTGCGGATACCCAAACCGACTTGCGAATAGAGCTCGCGCATTCGGTCGATGGCCGCTTGCATCCTGATGATGTCGGCTTGTGAAAACGCTCCCGAGAAATCCTCTTCGTGCGCGACCATGATTACCGAAAGATTGAACGCCGTGTCTTTAATCAGATTCAGGTGATTCTTCACTGATAGCGTGCGCTCCATTGGTCCCCAAATGTATCCAAAGACGTCTTGCCGGACATGGATCGTCCCGCTGGTAACATCGAGGCAGGAGTTAGCTGTGTTTCTAATGCTCAGCATGATGTAGCCCTCCCTTCCTTTACTGAAGCGCCACGAGAATCGGAATCATTCCCATGCGTCGCGAAATCGGTTCGAGTGCTTTTCCGATCACAGCGCCAAAGGCTTTCATCGGATCAGCCGCTTTCATTGCGTGTCCCGGTGTGGGCGAAGTCGTGAGCAGATCGCCAACCTCGATCGCACCGTCGCGAGAGTCAACCTTGCAGTAGACGCGACCCATCAGTGCGACCGGTAAACTGTTGTCGCGCTGGTCTTCGTTGCGTCCGAGGATGATCCCTGGTTTGTACGTGCCTGCACCCGCGACCACACCTGCAACGCGCTTGTCGTAGGCTTCGCTGCAAACGCGTAGTTGCGTATCACCGCCGATGATGAGCACGGTGCCCGGCTCTACTGCGCGTGCGTTTTCGATCGGAAAGTCTTCAGCGCAGTCTGCGTTTCGCAGGACGATGTCACCTGCTGAACCGTTTAAATGAATAGTGGCTTCGCCGGCCGTTGTGTTGTCGCCGGAGGATGCGAATAGCAGCAGATCGCCGTCCGCACCATTTCCGCCGAGCCATACGTTTGCACCTGCCGGGTCGAGGCGAATTCGGTCGTGGCCGTCAGTGCTACGCATGATGACGTTGCCGTTGCCGCCGTCCAGATGAATGCTGGCATCGGCTGTGCTCGAGTTATCGCCGGAAGAGGTGTAGAGCAGGAGGTCGCCATCGGTACCGTTGCCACCGAGATAGACATTTCCACCTTGCCCGTCGAGACGGACTCTGTTGCTGCCGTCAGTACCAAGTAAGCTGATGTCGCCGTCCTGTCCACCGCCACCAGCGATGATGTTATTGCCTGCGTTATCAAAAGTAATAGGCATTGTTTGAGGTCTCCTTCGAATAAATTTCGTTCTCATGAGGTTAAGGCGAAGGAGGGAGCGAAAAACTATCATTCGGCATAAAGATTGCGCTGAACGGTGAAGAGTTCGGAACTGTTCGATTCTGTTGCGGTTGCGAACGGATTTCGTGAAAGTGGTGCTTTTGTGATGCAACAAACCAGAACTCCGCCGACCATCCTGGTAGTGGAGGATTACGCAGATTCCCGACAGATGCTGAAACTCCTGCTTGAAACCCTGAACTATGAGGTGTTAACTGCTGCAAACGGTAGAGAAGCCCTGTCAGTTGCCGCAAATAATCATATAGATTTGATTCTCACCGATTTTGATTTACCCGACATGACTGGACCCACCATGGTCCGGTATCTACGCCGGCGCGGAAACCACTCTGCGACCGTTCCAATTGTCATGCTCACAGCTTTTGAGGGGTATCATTATCGCAAGCTCGCGAAGCAGGCAGGTTGTGACGCGTTTTTCGTTAAGCCACCGGATTTCGAGTTCTTGAAGCGAACTGTCGATTGTTTGTTGCAGGAAGGCCAGGCGAAACGAGATTCAATCGCAAGAGTCTGGTGATGGAACGTCCTATGAGAATTCTTTGCGCGGCAGTACGAACCAAAATGTAGAACCCTTTCCACGTTCACTCTCAACTCGAATCTCACCCTTGTGCAGTTCAACGATCTCCTTCACGATAGCGAGTCCTAAACCCATACCGGATTGCTCTGGCTCAGAACCCGTTTCGAATCTCTCAAACACCTTATCGATCTGTGCGGGTGGAATACCCTGGCCGGAATCCTTTACCCAACACTCAATCTGATCGTCGCTTATCTCTCTCGCGCCAATTTCAATAATTCCTCGAGTAGTAAACTTAAGGGCATTGGACAGCAGGTTTTCGAATATCTGTGCCACCAGCACCTCGTCACTATAAATCTCGAATTGATTATCGATCTGATTTCGAACTGTCGTTCCGGTTGATCCGGCCAGTGGTTCAAAATCACGCATCACCTTTTCCACTTGAGCATGCAAGTTCAATAAGCCAAACTCCGGATGAAATGATTTACCGAGACCGGAAGCTGTCGATAACACGTGTCGAACTCTCTGTGTTAGACGATTGATATTGCCACGCAGTACGGAAAGAGCGGAGTTGATCGCCGAGTTTCTTTCACCATCGGGAAGCGAACGTTCGATCAGAGTAGTAGCCAATGACAACGCTTCTAAAGGTGTCCTCAAATCATGTAAGAGAAAGGCGAGATGTTCATCATGACGATGTTGAAGTTCAATCGTCATCATTGTCTCAAATGCCTTTACAGCTTTTCCGATCGCGTCGTCGACGATGTCGTTGATAATGTGTAAGGGTTTTCCAACGAGGGTTATCCCCTCTTGCTCCGCCGCATCTTGCAAACATTGACGTAGGATGTTGTATTCGGCGACCACCTCGGT
Source organism: Pyrinomonadaceae bacterium (assembly GCA_035571655.1). Classification (GTDB taxonomy): domain Bacteria; phylum Acidobacteriota; class Blastocatellia; order Pyrinomonadales; family Pyrinomonadaceae; genus PSRF01. The sequence goes on along the minus strand of DATNCH010000154.1, from coordinate 1,110 downwards.
TACGTCGAACCCAGCTTGCCAGCGAAGTAGCCCATGTTCTGCGGAAATGGCATTTGTCTCCCGGAGCTCGTTCGTGGGCTGGAGCGAGTCTGCCAGACTATCCAGGAGTTCCGGCACCTGGTCGTTTATAGTTGGTACATCGAGATTTGCTGCTCCCGGCAACTGTCGAACTTGCTGACGCCACCGAGCGAGCAAGTTATCGCGCTGGTCCCTAATGAGTGCAAATAACCTGATTAGATTTTGATTTTCCATCCTGTCGCAACTAGCCGAAACCAGTACATCGGGATAAAGCGGTGGGTGTTACTAATTAGGCTCCGCGGATCGTATAAGACGAGTCACTCGGATGCAATAGTTTGAGTGAGATATCCTCGTCACCGCACCGTATAAAGCGAGAGCCGCACACTGACAAGCGGCTCTCTGCAACAGCATTCTGAGTGCGCGATTAATGGCTGGCTACGCTGACGGCTGTAGTTGTTTGCCTGGTCTGAAACTGGCGCCAGTAATCCTTGACGAAGTCCCGCTGCTTTCCATGACCGTAACCAGAGCCGAACTCGTATTGATCCATCTCAGCCAGGGCCTGATCCAAATTCCAACGATCGTGAGTGAAACGATATATCGCTCCCACGACTCCGGTGCGATGACGTCCGCCGGCACAGTGCACGAAGAACTTACCAGTTGAGGGATCATCAACTACCTTCAAGAACTGATTTATTTGGTCCATGCTTGGATAACTCTTATCAACCATTGGAATGTTGACGTAGCGAAGCCCGGCTCGCTCTACCGCAGACTGTTCGTATTCTCTGGAATTGTCGGTCAGGTCGATAATCGTTTTCACTCCCAACGCAGCGAGCGCGGCGTAATCACGATCCTCGGGACGTGCGCCTCGATAGAAACGATCATCCATTTGTCCAAAGTTCTTGATTCGGACGGTTGGAAATTTGACGTTCTTGCTTTTGCCGTATGACAGCCCGGAAAGGGCAAAAATTAGCGCCAGGGTTGCGATAATTGAAGGGGAAAACTTTTTGATATAGCTCATCGAAATACTCCTCAAACAATCGGGGCAGTTTGGATACGATCGGGCTTTCGGGGGTTTTTGATCGGAGCAGCGTT
>DATNCH010000153.1:0-66730 GCA_035571655.1 Pyrinomonadaceae bacterium | reverse complement strand
GCACCACGTGCTTGTACTTCGGCACGCGGCTCGTGCTGCCGTAGAAAACATACGAGAGGTTCTTCTCACGCAGGCTCTCCACGGCGTCAGCCACCTGGCTCTCAGTGTATGACGTGACCGGATGCCGGTTGTTCTTCTGATTGCACGCGAGTGTCAGGGCGTTGAGCGTCAGCGGATAGTATTCAGGCGTAGTCACCTGCTTCTCAATCAGCGACCCCAACACGCGCGTCTCGATGTCCGTGAGAATGGTCGTCACTGATCGTCGTCTATGCTTGAAGTCTGACGCTGACCACCGCGCCCCTCTGAACGTCCGGCGTTAAGGTTGTCGAAGTTCAAAGCAGCATTGAACAGCAGGAAAAACTCGCCCTGCGTTTGATGTCGCCACATCGGATTCGTCGCAAACATCACCACGTGACCGCGACCAACCGGCACGTCAACCACCGCGGGACGATTCGCGAGCTCGGTCCCGCCTGCGAGCATGCCGCTGACGAGCAGATTCTTTTCATCCGGCGCGAAACGCAGAACGACGCGTGGTCGCAGTTGTGGTGGCGTAAAGAACGGGCTTTCGCGCTGTTCTGCTGTGTCCGCATCCGCTCGCGCCGAAGGATCAGCCGGTCGCGGCTGCGGCATGGCCTGGATCACATCAGGATCCGTAACACTGCCGCGTCCCGAGGCACGTGGAGTCGGTCCACCGCCGCCACTGCCCCCGCCAAACCCACCACCTCCACCAGCAGCGACCTGAAACAGCGGCGCCTGGCTGAAGTAGATCGGAAGCGTCGCATCGTAGCCGTAAGCGATCGGGCTCTTGCGGTCTGCAAAACTTCCGTTGTAGATCGAGCCGCGCGCCTGAAGCTTGTCTGCCGATTGAATCGAGACGCCCGACGTAATGCCGTAGTCGATGGGTACCTGCGACACGGTGCCAATGGTCACGAACAAACCGCCGTCTTCAATGAACTTCTGAAGATTGGCGACGCCCGTAACCGACATTCCCCCACGCATATCATCAGTTTGATCCGGCGAGTTACCGAAATTCGGCGTGATCGCTGACTGTTTCCAGGGGATCGGATCTCCGCGCCGCGGCATGCCGTTGACGATCGTCTGCGCGCTGCCTCCTACGGGCGGGAAGATCAGCACGTCAAACTTCTCACGCAAATTCGGCGTGTTGCGAATGACGTGATCCGAAATGTAGGTATACGGGATTTGGAGGCGATCGAACTCGATGCGAAACCAGCCTTCGTTCTGCGTGTTGGTCCACGTGTGAACGATCGCGATACGCGGCACGGCGAGTTCGTGCGTTTTCACTTCCGGAAGCTTGTCGACGCCGACTGCTTTTAGCCCAAGCTCGGTTACAGCCGACTCCAGGCGCGACGACAAATCCTGCGGATTGCCGTCTTTCTTCACGATAAACGAGCCGCTATTGAACTGCTGTTCGCCGACCTTGAACGAGTCTTCGGCGGCACTCATCTTCACGTCTTTCAACTTGAACCGCAGCGTCGCGAGCGTGTTGTCGGTGTTGTGATTGATGACGTAAGCGACTGCGGAAGCTGCGCCGGTAAGCTGACCAGTCACTTTAATATCCGTGGCAATCAGAGTCGCGGGCGCGTCGAGAACGCTCTTGTCGGTGATGCGAACCGTCTTCACGTTTCGCATCGGGCCCATCGTCCAGCCGGTATCGTCGTAAGGCGCGGGATCGCTGACGTTGTAGTACTGTGTGTCGAGCAGCATGTCGGCCATACGCGAGTACGGCTGATCCATTCGGATGATGTAAGAACCGGCGGCGTATTTCTGGTCCTTGACGCTGAACTCTTTCGTCGCGCGGTGCACTTCAATTCCCTGCAACCGCAACAAGTTGACCATGTCGGCGGCCTCCACCGGGCGCGGGGTATCGCCGGGAATGATGTAGGCCGCGGGGCCTTCGTTCGAAGCCTTGGCGATGGAACGCTTGCTCTTGAGATAGAAGTTGTTGAGAAAACGCTCCTTGTCGCGAGCCACAAAGTTCATCGCAAACAGGATCGCCGACTGTTGCATGTTGATGTTATTGCGCATGGACCAGTTGACGCGTGGGAACGGCGGGTTTGGCCTGTACCAGACGCGCGAAGTCTGGTTGGCGCCGAGTGTGCGTTCGCGCGTGTCGGCGCCGCCGTTTCCGAAAGTCTCGTAGAAGCGGCCAATCGCGTTGTGACCCGTGGCGATGTAGAGCATGTAATTGGGCGCCCAACCGTCATAGAAACCGTGCGTCCAAACACCCGGGACGCCGCGCTTCGTCATCTCCTCGATTTCGTGGTACGCGAGTAACTGAAACTCATCGATCGCGAGCGGATCGAGCCAGGCGTTGTACGGCCCGGTACCGGTCATCGTGTAGAGATAAGGCACAGACTCGTGCAAGTCGTGCAGAACCGTCGGGTGATACTCGAGAAACGTGCGCATCTGGTTGCGCGTGAGCGCGAGAGCGAGGCCCAAACCGTCGCGATTGTTGTCGTGCGCGACGTATTTGCCCCAGTAAAGAAGCGACGGGACGGGTTTACCCGGATTCGCCTTGCGATAGTTGTAGAGGTCCACCATGCGATCGCGGCCGTCGACTTCGAGCGCCGGCGTGATCATCACGATCATGTTTTTGCGAATGTCTTCGATGAACGGCGAATCTTCCACTGCGAGACGAAACGCCAACTCCATCAACATTTCCGGCGAACCAGTTTCGGGAGAATGGATCGATCCTGAGGCCCAGTAGAACGGTTTTCCTTCCGTTACGAGCGTGTGCGCTTCGGTCTCGGTGAGCTTTCTCGGATCGGCGAGCTTAGCGGTTATGTCTTTGTAACGATCGAGCTTCGCGAGATTCGCTTCATCGCTGATCAGGATAAGCATCTGGTCGCGGCCCTCTTCGCTCTTTTCGGGTGCCATAAAAGTGCGCACGCGCGGCGATGCTGCGGCGAGCTCTCGATAATAGCGATACATGTCCTTCGTGTACGTGAGTTTGTTTGGTGTACCGATGGCATAACCCAGGACTTTCTCAGGAGAAGGCACCTTGTCCGAGAGCGGCAGGTGATCGACGAGTTCCGTCAGGAAGTACTTCTCGGTGGTGAACTCGGCGATCTTAGCGCCGTAAGCGGTGTCGAGCGCTGATTTTGGTGTCGTGTACTTCGGATTTACCGCGGTCGCAGTCTTCGGCGCACTGGAAGTTGATCTCGTTCCTGAGTCAGAGGTCGTATTGTCGCGTGTCTCAGTCTGAGCAAAAACTGAACCGGCTGCTGACACCACCAAAACAACACACGCGAACAGTGTTCGGAGTCCTGGGGACATGATCTTCTCCTTCGTTAGGCGGGCCTATTTGTGGACTATAAATCTTTCGCACACCGAAATCCGGACGTCATCCAGCGCTCGTGGGCGTGGAAGAAGTTTCGGTAAGTGGCTCTGATGTGCAACTGCGGTGTGGCGAACGAGCCGCCACGCAAAACTTTCTGATTGACGAACCACTTGTCGTTGTATTCGTCAAACTCGGATTTGAATCCCGGATAGGGCACGTAATCGGAAGTGGTCCACTCCCACACGTCGCCGATCATCTGCTGGCAGCCGTACGCGTTCGCGCCATCCGGAAAGGCGCCAACCGGCGCTACTGACCAGTAACCATTCTCAAAAAGATTTGAGTTGCCGCTAGCGGGGTCAGCGTCACCCCAGGGAAATGCACTCCTCGCGTTGCGCTGCGCATCATAACACGCCGCCTTCTCCCATTCCGCCTCTGTGGGCAGTCGCTTGCCGGCCCATTTTGCAAATGCAGATGCTTCGAAGTAACTGGCGTGGCAAACGGGTTCGGGTTTGCGGCTTGCGGCGGGTTTGAGACCGGAAAAGTCTCGGATCATCCACTCGCCGTCATGGAGTTCCCAGTAAAGCGGTGCTTGCCAGTGTTCGCGTTTGACTGCTTCCCAGCCTTCGGAAAACCACCAGCGGAAGTTTTGATATCCACCGTCGCGGATGAATTCGAGAAAGTCACCGTTGGTCACAAGGGCTTTATCGAGCGCGAAATCCTGTAGAAACACCTGGTGCACAGGCTTTTCATTGTCGAACGCGAAATCGCTTCCGTTGTAACCCAGGGAAAACAGTCCTCCCTCGATCTCTGCCATGCCGTCAACCTTTGCGGCCGGCTTCGGCGAGGGTTTGATTGGCGCATCGAACTGATCGCACAAGAGATGCTTGATGTCGTAAACGAGTAACTCCTGGTGCTGCATCTCGTGCTCGAGGCCGAGTCTGATGAGTGACCGAACGGTTTCAGCGTTAGGCAAGCTGTCGAGGGAATTCAGGAGCTGGTGAATCTGCTCGTCGATGTGATTGCGGTAGGCGACGGTTTCTTTAACGGTCGGCCGTGATTTAGTCCCGCGCTTCGGACGCTCGATTCTTTCACCAAATCCCTCGTAATACGAGTTGAAGTAAAAGAGAAAATCCTCGGAATAGACGCGATAACCCGGCCGGTAGGCTTGCAGGACCGTCTCAAAGAACCACGATGTATGACCGATGTGCCAGCGTGCCGGACTCATGAAGTCAGCCGTCTGGATCACGTAGTCTTCAATCTCGAGCGGCGCGACGATCTGCATCGTGCGCGCGCGAACCTGCGTGTAGAGATCGGCTAGTGAGACGGTGCCCTGCCCTGAAAAATGGCGAACTGTTGAAGCCATGATTTGATTTACGGCCATAATACCCGTTGGCGCTTCTGCAATCCATCCGACACCATTGCGATGTAGTCCTTTGCCCTGAACTTTTTTGCCATGCTCCGCGAAGTCATGTAACGAATCGTGCCGAAGATCTCGCGTTCAAACCACGGGCGGTCGTGTTTACCGAAGCACCACAGAATGCCGGCGTATGAATTCGGATCGCGCCCGTCGAGTGCATATTTGTTGTTCAAATGCACTAGCAACTCGAAAGCCATCTCGTAGCTTCGCTGCCACTCGATTACGCGTTTGCCCCACAACATGCGGACGTAGTTGTGTATGAGTCCGGTTGAGAGTAACTCTTGTTGGGCCGCGTTCCAGAGTTCGTCATACGTTTCAGCAGCTTCTATCTTTTCGTCGTCAATTAGTTCCGGGCGCGGATCGTCTGCGTGAGCGCGCATGGTCTTCAACGCCCACTCGGAAAGCGATTTCAGGGAATCGTAGTGTGGATTGTGACGCGTGAGATTGAAAGAAAGCTCACGTCGCACGATTGCCTGTTCCAGAAATGCTTCTTTTGCAGCCCCAGGCGCGTCAGCGCGCTCGACTGTCCCGACCACCTCCTGAATCGACAGAAATCCGAAGTGCAGGTAAGGACTGAGACGCGAGGTACCGTCAATTGAAGGTTCTGCGCGAGTTTCCTCGTAGTGCGGCAGTATGTTTCGCACGAAATGAGTTAACCGCTTGCGACCGGCTTTCGTGCCGCCGTGATAGATGTTGGACGGTTTGACAGTGTGATCGATGTCACATTGACTCACCAGCTCGGCGATGTTGTTTGGCGAAACGTGCGTTTCCGGGCAATCGATTTCGAGTGACGGTTTTTGGACGTCGATGTGGGGCGTCGTGATCGAGCGAGGCAAGTCGGGGAGTAGGCGCTGGATCTTCGGCCGGATCGTGTAAGCGGCGAATTCCTCTTTTGGCAAAGCGGACAGCGGAACCATGCCATTCGCGTCTACAGCGTAGACCGGCAAGTTCAACTCGGCGACGCGCGTGTTGTGTTCGGGAATTATGAAACACGGATAGTCGTCTGTAACCAGCAACACGGCTTCCCTGGCGAGCCGCGCGACGGTGTGCTTCGCATCGCGTTTGTTTCGTTGCAGATAAAAGAGGTAGCGAATGCCACGTTCGGAAAACTCAGCCTGCTTCTCAGCCACTCCTTCAAGAATGAACGTGTGAAACCGATCGCTGGCCCACGGATAGTAGAACTGCAATCCTTCGTAAACGACTAGCGGCAGTCGCCTTTCGTTCGCCATTTGGATTGCAAAGTTGAGCGCGTAGTTATGGCTGGCGCGCTTGAACATCTGCATCCAGTAAAGGACGTAGCGGCCTTTAGTGTTTTCGTTTGCTTTGTTGAGCGTGTTGACGCGGCTGGAAAGATTCATCCCGATAGCACGTTAACTACTATTGAGCGGGGGCCTAGGGGATGAACACGTCCGATTATTTGTGCGTTGGGGTAGTTCTCGCGGAGAGTTGCGAGCAGGGATTCAGCATTGCTCTCAGGGAACGCGATCAGCATGCCGCCAGCCGTTTGCGGATCGAACAATAGCTTCACGAGGTTTTGGTCAACAGAACTGACGATTTCGACGTCGGCGCCGATGTATTCTCGATTTGTTTTGTCACCACTGGTGAGCATTCCCTGCGATGCGAGTTCAAGGGCGCCGTCCAACAACGGAACCGCCATGGCGTCAATCTCGATGGTGACTTTGCTCGCGCACGCCATTTCCCACGCGTGACCCAGAAGCGCGAAGCCCGTCACGTCCGTGGCGCCTTTCACGCCAAACTCCTGCATGGCTTCAGCCGCATACTTGCCCGGCGTCAGCATTGTTTCCACCGAAGCGGCGACGACCGCATCGCTTGCGCGTGCTTTTTTGATCCCTGTCGAAATCACTCCGGTGCCGATCGGTTTGGTCAGAATGACGACGTCGCCGGCACGCGCGCCCGAGTTGGTTGCGACTTTGTCCGGGTGAATGACACCGGTCACCGAATATCCAAACATGATCTGCTCGTTGTCGACGCTGTGGCCGCCGATCAACGTGACGCCATATTTGTTTATTGTCTCCAGTCCACCGCGCATGATCTCGCCGAGAATCGCGGGATCGACGCCCTTCTTTGGAAAACAGGTGATAGCCATAGCGGTGATTGGCGTCCCGGCCATCGCCCACACGTCGTTGATGGAATTGAGGGCGGCGATGCGGCCGTAGTCGTAAGGGTCGTCGACAATCGGCGTGAAGAAGTCGAGCGTCTGCACGAGCGCGAGGTCGTCGCGAAGGCGGTATACTCCCGCGTCGTCGGCTGTATCAAAACCGACAATCAGATTCGGATCGGCAGGTTGTTTGGGTAACCCGCTCAAAACCTGAGCGAGCAAGCTCGGGCTAAGCTTCGCCGCTCAACCGGAACACGAAACCATCTCAGTCAGTCGCATCGATCGGACCTCCTTTCTTAGCATCAGTAATCCTGTAAAATGCTCACATCGCTGGAGGTTCGACTATGAGGTTTCCGCTTCTACTCGTCAAGTTCTGTTTCCTTTTTGTGTTTCTTGTACCCACAGTGTTTGCGCAAGACCCTAAACTACTGCGGCACTTTGATTACGACAAGAACGCGCCGCTTGAACTGCAAACACTTTCCGCAAAGACGCGTGGCAAGGCGATTGTTTATGACATCAGTTACGCGAGTCCGAAAGGAGGTGTTGTGCCGGCGTATCTCGTTGTCCCGGCGGAAGGAAACGGTCCATTTGCCGCAGTAATTTGGGGTCACTGGTATTGGCGCAACTCGGAAATGCGCAACCGTAAACAGTTTCTCGATGAGGCGGTCGCGCTCGCGCAGGCAGGTGTCGTTTCACTTTTGACTGACGGACCCGTCGCACGTCCAGGGTATGTGCCGGACAACACGCCGCTAAACGAGAAACAAGCGACGGACATGGTGCAACAGGTGGTTGATTTTCGGCGGGGTGTCGATTTGCTACTGGCGCGCAAGGATGTCGATCCGAATCGGCTCGCATATGTCGGCCATAGCTACAATGCCACGGTCGGAGCGATCTTGAGCGGCGTTGACCGGCGCTTCAAAGCATTTGTGTTGATGGCGGGATCAATGTCGGACGAGGTCGATAAAAAACTCGGCGGGTGGGAACAATTCCGGCAACAGGTGGGTCCCGAAAAGTTTGATTCTTTCGTGGCAAAGCATTCTTATCTCGATCAGGGGAAATACGTGTCGCACGCTGCGCCAGCCGTGGTTTTCTTACAGTTTGCGACGAGGGAACAGTTCATGACTGCCGAATACGCCCGTGGCTACGAAAAGATCGTGAGCGAGCCCAAACGTTTCAAACTCTACGAGGCGGAACACGCCCTGAATGCCGAAGCCAGAAGAGATCGGATTGCGTTTCTTACAGAACAGTTGAAACTCAAACGGCTTCCGGCCAAGGTGATCGACAGCGTTCCCGATCTCTATCAACCGCCCCGCGCTAACTGATTTGGCAAAGAAGCCTATCATTCGCATCGGTCCCGCAGGCTGGTCATACAAAGACTGGGAAGGCGTGGTTTATCCAAAGAAACCAGGCAAGTCGTTCGACCCACTCGAATATCTCGCACGTTTCTTCAACACGATCGAGATCAACAGTAGTTTTTACCGCCCGCCTGTGCCTTCGACCACGAAATCGTGGTCTAACCGCGTTGCGGCGAATAAAGAGTTCGCTTTCACCGCAAAGCTGCACAGAGTATTCACACACGAACGAGGCAAAGCGACGAAGGAGGATGAAAAGGCTTATCGTGAAGGGATGGACGTGCTGGCGAATGCCGGCAAGCTCGGATCGGTGTTACTCCAGTTTCCCTGGTCGTTCAAGAACACTGCTGAGGAACGTGTTTACCTGGCTAACCTGATAGAACGTTTTAATGACTATCCACTCGTGCTCGAAGTGCGACACACGTCCTGGAACAACGAAGAAGTCTATGAATGGCTTGAAGAACGCGGTGTTGGAGTTTGTAACATCGATCAGCCGGTGTTTAAGAAGTCGATTCGTCCGGCAGCGCTGACGACGTCGCGCATCGGGTACGTGCGGCTTCACGGAAGGAATTATCAGAACTGGTTTCGCGACAAAGCGCCTCGCGACGAGCGTTATAACTACCTCTATTCGCTCGACGAGCTCGATCCGTGGCTCGTGCGGATCAAAGAAGTCGCCAAAAACACTCGCGAAACGTATGTGATTACAAACAATCACTTCCGCGGGCAGGCAGTCGTAAATGCAGTTGAGATCAAAGCGGCTGTGGAAGAAAGACCCGTTCCGGCTCCTGAGCCGTTATTTAAGGTTTATCCGCGGCTGGCAGATTCGGCGACGAAGGAGAGTAATGAAGATGATTCACCAGCGCTGTTTCAGTGAGTCGATTTTGACAGGATTAGCAGGATTACGCAGGATTATCTCACGATCTCCGGCGGGCCTTGTTGTTTCCCATGGCGACGATCACGTCAAATTCATCCTTGGTTAACGGCATCACTGAAAGTTGTGACTGGCGAATGAGCGGAAGCTGGCTCAGACGCTTGTCGTAGCGAATGGCTGCCAACTGAACCGCCGTTGTCAGGGGTTTCACCGGTTTGAGATCGACCGCAACCCACTGCGGATCGTCCGCAGTCGGATCCGGGTAGGCGCTCTTGGTGACCTCGGCTAAACCAACAACTTCTTTTCCTTTGCCGGAGTGGTAAAAGAGGACCTTGTCACCAGGTCTCATGGCGCGCAGGTTATTTCTCGCCTGATAATTTCGCACGCCGGACCAGTCGGTGCCGCCGTCGTTGACGAAATCGTCCCACGAGTAAGTTTCAGGTTCCTGCTTAACCATCCAATAGCCATGTTTGTTCTTTGTTGTAGCTTTCATGAAACTGACCTTGATCCTCTACAATCGGCTTACCAATTTCAAGATAAACCAGAGGACGAAACATGATCAAAGAAGGAGCTACTGCGCCTGCCTTTAAAACGAAAGACGCTAATGGCGAAACTGTTAGTTTGAAAGACCTTCGTGGGCAGAAGGTCGTGCTCTATTTCTATCCCAAAGACGACACGCCGGGGTGCACCAAAGAAGCCTGCTCATTTCGTGACGCTTTTTCCCAGTTCAAAAAACGAGGAATCACCGTCCTGGGTGTTTCTCCCGACAGCGAAAAATCCCACAAGAAGTTCGAGACGAAGTACAAACTCCCATTCACTCTTTTAGCCGACACGGATCGCGCAATCGCGGAGGCTTATGGAGTATGGGGAGAGAAGAAGTTCATGGGACGAACGTATATGGGCGTCCATCGAACCACCTTTCTGATCGATGAGAAGGGCAAGATCAAAAAGATTTTCGAGAAGGTCAAGCCAGAAGATCACGCCAGTGAGGTCCTCGAGGCTTTTGCTGAGTGAACCGGAGTCATTGGTCATATATAGCTTTGCCTCAAAAGTCGAGAGTCATTGTTGGAGGAGGTCAGTACCGTAACGCGGTAGCGTCGGGTCGACGTAGAGCCTCTTAATTTTGCTAAGAATTTCGTATGTTCGAGACTGACCCGACGCTACCGCGTTACGGTACCGACCTCCTCCAAGTCTGATTCCTGACTTTGGAAGGCAAAGCCGTCATATATCATTTGTCATTTCCGAACCCGGACGTCTTCAATGACGAATGAGAAATGTCAAATGACATATGACCAATGATCCTTACCTCGAATGGAGGCTAGGCTGCCACCCAGCCTCCAATTTTTTCGGGTTCACCTTCAGGGTTCCTTCCGGGCATTAATCCATGCAAACAACTGAACGAACTCGGCACATCCCGTTTCCGTGCCGGTAGGCGCGGACCATCATCCACAGTTGTCGCCTCTGCGGAATCGTTCAGGAAGTAAAGCCGAGTGTTATCAACAACCTGGGTTCGAATTTCGTGGGTCCAAAGCAGAAGATTAGCTAACGCATCTCCGATCTCGTCTTTTCCGAGTTTTGTTTCCTGCGCTATTTCGCGTTGCGTGCGCGAGCCGCGACGAATGGCATCGCGGACGCGTTCGACGGGTGATAACTTGCTCATCGCCTTGGCTGGATATTGAGTAGCGGTTGATGAGTCAGTAGAAAACAATTCTGCGAGTTCAACTTGTTGGGAAATGTATTTCTTGCGAGCGGTTTTGTATTCCTTCAAAGCCCGACGGCTTTGTGTGACTTTGTGACGGATGCAGCTCTTGCAATAGAGATTGCGACCGTCTTTTCTGGCGCGACAAATTCCAAATTCAGATATCGGCAGATCATTTGAGCAAATCGGACAGTGTTTCACATCGGGGGCTAACTGTATCTCCATCATTTTCCGCACTCCACTGGGCAATAAGAAAAAAGAAAATGGCTAAATCCGGTAATCGGACAACACTACACCTTCGTCCGGAACCTGGTTCTTCCGGCGAGAAGTTCTAGTTGGGGGTTATTGTTTGGCGAAGAACGCCTAGATTGCCTCGCGCGACTTTACCGCACTAGTCGCGCCCCACACTACTTACCTGACTTGCATCTCGTTGAAGGCTTCCGGGCAATTGCGAGAAAAAAGATGAGAGCTAGTTAACCTTCAAACGATTGTAAAAAACAGGCCGCTGATCCCTACTTGTCTATCTTGTCTATGGCAATCAATGTTCAGCGAGGGGAATCGCATTATAGTGATCAAGACTTTTTTTGCAACATCTTTTTCAGATTTGTTTCGACTGGAAATCAACTCCGAAATTTTACCGATCGTTCTCTGCTTGTACATACCTTTTCAGCAACGCAAACAACTCGTGCACGTGAGGATACGTGATCACATCACTAATAACTCGAACTTCGATTTTATGTCTTAACTGTCGCAAAGTACGTCGCGAGACATCCGAATTCTTTAGCAAATTTGCGTGCTCTCCAAAAATCGAAAAAGCGTTCGCCTGATGTTTGGCGCAAGTAGTTCGTATTTATTTTTGATGGTCCTACAATTAGTAGGGCGTGCAAAAAATCGGATGATCGTTGCAATTCAAAGACGCTTGGACCATCGACGACAAGTGAGTCGAGTGACAAAGGTGTTGATGAGGTTAAGACGTTCATACACAAAGCTTTTCGCGTGCGCCGCTCACGTGTGCAAAGTGTTCTAAGTATGCGCTTGTAACAGCTTTGTAAAACTATTCAGTGGGATTTCCACAAAGATTTCCTCAGGATCTGTGGATAACTTTTCATCTCTTCTTTTGAGCGGGACGATCCTTGAGGCGATAAACAAACTTCAGTCCGGACCAGGTTTCGTCAACAGCGCAGATCTTCACGTCGACCAGTCCCGCGTCGAGACCGATGCGTTGTACAGATTCAAAAGAAAGATCTGTGGTGACTCCTGAACTCTTCTTAGGCCACGCAATCCAAATCATGCCATTCGCCACGAGCTTCTTCGCCAACTTGCTGAAATCTCTCGCGAGTTCGCGTTGCGTCAACACAAAGAAGAGAATGATGTCGAGCGAATTTGTCAGTCGCGCGACGAACTCGACGTTGTCCGGCAGTTCTCCTAATTCCGATTGAAAGCCTTTCGGCGCATTGACCAGGCCGATTCGAGATCCTTCTTTAATTCCAAGTTTCTTTGCTAAAGGCGTCGAAGAATATCCTGCCACTTGTTTTTACCTCACCAGAGTCCAAGAACTTTCCACCACGTGAAACCCACAAGGCTCCATATCGAGATCGTCGTCAAAGATGTAATTAGACCAAGCCACCACCAGGTTCGCTGCGTTGTGTAGCCGGCGCCGAAGTAGATCGGCGCTGGCGTTGTGCCGTAATGAGTCAGCGAAGCACCAAGGTTAGAAAAATAAGCGAGCGAAAGCACGGCGAGGTAGGTCGGAGTTCCCGCCGCCAGAATCACAATCAGAAAAGGCACAAACATCGCCGTCACGTGCGCGGTGATACTCGCGAACACGTAGTGAGCGTAAAAATAGATCAGGAGCAGAGACGCGAGCGCAAGCCACCACTTCCAGCCGGTGGTCAAACTTGCCGACGCTTCAGCGAATCTTTTTGTAATTCCGGTTTGGCCCAGTGCTTCCGCCATGCGAAGCAAACCGCCATACCAGACGAATACCCCCCACGCTGACTTCTCCGTAATCAGATCCTCCCAATCCAACACGCCCGTAATCAGCAGCACGCTTATTCCGACCAGCGCAACGGCGGCGTATTCGATGCCATGAAGCTTGCTCGTTATCCAGAGAATCGCGACCAGTCCAAACACGAGTAACATCGTCCATTCGGACCACTTCATGCGGCCCATCGCCTTCAATTCCTCCGAAGCAATTTGGCTTGCGGCGGGAGTGTGTTTGATTTCTGGCGGGAAGACTCGATACAACAGCCAGGGAACGAGCAGCAAACTCAAGAGTCCCGGAATAATCGACGCTATGGCCCAGCGCGTGTAGGTGATTTCGATTCCGGTTACTTCCTGTGCGAACCGTGCGATGATCGGGTTTGACGCCTGACCGGTTAGAAACATCGCACAAGCAATGACATTACATTGGTAAACACTCGCCATCAAAAACGCGCCGAGCCGAGTTGCTGTAGGACCGGGTCTGGATTCGTAGGCTTCAGCCAAACTCTTCGCGATGGGAAAGATTATTCCCCCGGAGCGCGCGCCGGTTGATGGAATAACCGTCGCGAGCACGATCTCGGTCGATCCCAGTGCGTACGTGAGTCCGAGTGAATGGCGGCCGATCGCTTTGATAAAAAGGAAAGCGATTCGGCGGCCCAATCCGGTCTTGATCATCCCTCGCGATATGAAAAAGGCGGCGAGGACCAACCACACGACCGGATCTGCGTAGCCCGTAAGCGATTCATTGATCGTTAACACTCGGAAGACGGGTAAGGCACTGACACCTAACAAGACGACCGCCGCGCCTGGAATCGGGCGTACGATCGAGCCGGTGATGGTGGCAGCGAAGATTGCGAGTAAGCGCCACGATTGAGGCGTAATGCCCGAGGGAACCGGAATCAACAAGATTCCGGCTGCGACGGCCAGCACAATCCCCCACCGCAGTAATCTGCTGCGAAAACCAATTTTATCTGCGGGTTCGTCTTTGGATTGTTCGGGAGGTAGCGATGATGGTTGTTCCACGCGATCGTCCTTCGATTGGGGCGAACACAACAACGCGCGATACTATTCCCTTAGCCGCTTATTACTCAAGCATTTTCATCGGCGGGAATCCGATGGCGACTTTGGCTGCGTAAGTATTTGGCGAACCTCGCGACTAATAATGGCGACTAAATAGAGGTATTCTAAAAACAGGGTTTGAATGGCTGAGAAATTAAAGGTTACTGAGAAAAGCGATTATCTGAACCGCAGGACGTTCATGCGTGCTGCGGTTCTGGCTGGAACTGCGACTGCGAGCACGCTGCTCTACCGGCGGCTTAATCCTCGACCCGCAGGACGGGTCGAGGGCGAGAAACTCGTGACGGTCAGTGCGTCCAAACCGGAGGCGGTCAAAGAAGGATACGCGGTATCGGATACGTTGACGCCTTTAGACGCGATCACTAACTACAACAACTTCTATGAGTTTGACACGTCGAAGAGCGGAGTCGCTTACGCGGCAAAAGGCTTTGTTACAAAGCCTTGGGCGGTGACGGTCGAAGGTCTGGTTAACAAGCCGAAAGTTTTCGATCTCGACGAACTGCTGAAGTTTCCGCTCGAAGAACGGATTTACAGGCTGCGCTGCGTTGAAGGGTGGTCGATGGTGATCCCGTGGATCGGGTTTCCACTGCAAAAGCTCCTGGAGAAGGTTGAACCCACCTCGCAGGCGCGCTACGTAGCATTTCAAACGCTTCTAGACCCCGAACGAATGCCGAATCAGCGTACGGGCATTCTCGATTGGCCGTACGTGGAAGGTCTCCGTCTGGACGAAGCAATGCACCCGCTGACGATCATGGCCACGGGAATGTACGGACAAACTCTGCCTCCGCAGGACGGAGCTCCGATCAGACTCGTTGTTCCCTGGAAATACGGTTTCAAGAGCATCAAGTCAGTTGTGAAGATCACGCTTGTCGCAGACGAACCACCGACGACGTGGAATATACAGGCGCCGGACGAATATGGTTTTTATTCAAATGTAAACCCAAACGTTCCGCATCCGCGCTGGAGCCAGGCTACAGAGCGAAGAATCGGCGAATACGGACGCCGCGACACGCTGCTATTCAATGGGTACGGCGAACAAGTCGCATCTCTTTATCAGGGGATGGATCTGGTGAAGAACTTTTAGCATATGACATTTCCAAAACTCGTCATCTTCATCAACTCCCTGGTTCCGCTGGTATTGCTCTTGTGGGATGTGTACCGCAAACAAGTGGGTCCGAACCCGCTCGACTTCGCGACGAAGACGACGGGAATGCTGACGCTGATTTTTCTCAGTTTGACGGTCGCTGTTACGCCGTTGCGAAAGATCTTCGGCATCAATTCGCTCGTGAAGTACCGGCGAATGATTGGACTGTTCGCGTTCTTTTACGGCTCGCTGCATTTGCTTACATATATTTGGTTCGATCGGCTGTTCAATTTGAAAAGCGTCGGCCAGGACGTTGTTCGCCGTCCGTTCATCCTCGTGGGCATGACTGCGTTTTTCTTAATGGTTCCGCTGGCAATCACCTCTACGAACAAGATGGTGAAGCGACTCGGAGGCAAGCGCTGGGCGCGACTGCATCGATTGGTTTATGTTGCGGCGATCGCGGGAGTGGTCCACTTCTGGATGCTGGTCAAGTCAGATACACGTCTGCCGTTGACGTTTGCGTTTATCGTGCTGTTTCTACTTGGGTATCGCCTGCTAGCGAAGTACTTGCCGGCGCAACGACCCCACGCCAGTGCCAACCTGTTTCCGCGCGAATAAAAGCCGTCATATCGTTTAGAATGACGAGCGATGCGTGACGAGCGAAGAAGTAGCAAACGCAAAAGAATTCTTCTGGACGCGAAATGGGAAAGCATGTCCAACGCACACGAGGCTCGTGTTGACGACGTCAGTGTGGGTGGATGTTTTGTAAACACACTTGGCAGAGTGGAGCTTAACGAAGAGGTGAATTTGCAGATCCAACTGCCTTCAGGAGTGTGGTTGCCGTTGCGAGGTCACGTTACGTCGTATCAACCCGGAGTTGGTTTTGGAGTCTCTTTTACATCGCTAAGCGAAGTGGAAACCACGGCACTAAAGGACCTAATCGCCTCGGCGAAAGAAAGGTTTATCTAATTCTTCTTACGACGCTTCACGTCCGTAGAAAGTATGCTGACAGCAAGCCCCAATCCACCAGCAGCGGCCACCAGGAAAAAGATCATCGCCAATCCTGGGTAGCCGAAGATTCGAAACGACGTCTCGACACGCATCAGCATTGCGGCGCCGACGATAAGCGCCGCCACTACCAGACCGAGCGTGATGCGGTTGGCCACTTTCTGTAGACCTTCCAACACAACCTTTTCGTCAATCGCATCGACCTTCAAACGAAGATTGTTGTTTCCCGCTGCATCGAGGATTCGATTAACACGAGCGGGCAGTTTCTCCGCGAACTCTTTCAGATCGACAACACCCGATAACAGGTTGTTTGGCGCAACACTCTTCAGGATGTTTCGTTGCAGAATCTCGTTCGCACGTTCGCGAATGATCGAATTCGGATCGAAGTGACTATCAAGTGAGTAAACGACTCGGTCGAGGTTTAGAAGCGCTTTTGCGATCATCGTGAACTCGGGAGGCAGGTGGAACCAACAATCGGCTGAGACTCTGGTTATCTCGAGAGTCACTTTGCCCGCGTTCATCTTACTTAGAATCGCATCCGAGTTCTCGGTAACAAGATCTGTGATTCGCCGCTCGAACGAAGCGCGATCGAAGCCTTCCTTCGGTTCGCCCATCTTGATTGCTGCTTGAGCAGCCATCTCGCCTCGCCCCTCGCTGATTGCGAGCATCAGTCGCAAGAGGTTGTCCTGAAAAGATCGCGTTACACGTCCCACCATGCCGAGATCGATCAATCCGATGCGATCGTCGTCAGTGAGAAAAACGTTTCCCGGGTGCGGGTCAGCGTGAAATATACCGTCGATCAGAAACTGTTTGAGATATGCACTGAACAACTCTTCGGCGAGCAAACTACCGTCGATCTCCAAAAGGCGCAGAGGATTGAGCGCGGTGATTTTCTTTCCGGAGATGTACTCCATCGTCAGAACGCGCGTAGTTGTGTAATCGTCGATTGGTTCGGGGATGACGATCTCTTCAAACTCGGCCAGGTTCTGTCCGATGATGTGAAGATTGTTTGCCTCGATCGTGAAGTCAAGCTCGCGCAAGAGACTCTTGCGCAGGTTCACGAGCATGTTGTCAAACTCGTACCGTTTGCCGAGTTCTGTGTGCAGGTCGAGAAAATGCGCGATCTCGCCTAGTGATTCCAGGTCGCCGACGATGAGTTCTCTGATGCCGGGACGTTGAACCTTTACGACCACGGCTCGACCGTCGCGCATGGTCGCGCGGTGAACCTGCGACAGAGACGCTGCGGCGAGTGGCGCGGGTTCAAAATCAGCGAATGCTTTCGATATCCTGACGCCGAGTTCGCCGGAAACAATTCGCTCGACTTCTTCATATGGGAAGGGTTCGATCTGATCCTGGAGTCGTTCTAAAGCGTCGAGGTAAGGACCTGGCAGGAGATCGGCGCGCGTGGAGAGTAACTGGCCCAGCTTGATGAAAGTTGGACCAAGTTTTTCCAGATCGTTGGCGAGATCCTCGGCCGGAGCGGTCTCTGTTTCCGCGGCGATCTCGTCGGGAAGAACGCTACCTTCCAGTCCAGCCGCACTGATCAGATCGGAGCGACCGTACTTGATCAGGAGCATGGCGACGTCTTTGTAACGCTTGAGTCGCTCTGGTTTTAACGAAACCACCATCTCAGAACTCGGGCTCGTGTCGTCTACAAAGGGGCTTTGATCTATTTAGATTCACTGTTTGTCAGTTAAGCAACGGAAGTATTACGTAACGTTCACGTCGCACGGTTTTGGTCCAAGTCGCTATTTCGGCGAAGAGTTTGTTTTACCGGCATTGCCCAGCGCTCGCTCGATCGCTTCGCGCAATGCTTCCTCGCTCAAAGTTCTGAGTTGTACTCCGTTGATGAAAATGGTCGGCGTACTTCCGACGCCGTACATTTCGCCGTCCTCGATGTCCTTTTTCACTTCCGCGGCGTACGTGCCACGGTCCAATGCGGCGTCGAAACGCGCGCGATTGAGTCCGAGATCGCTCGCGTATTTCTTCAACGAGGGCACATCGAGCGCCTTCTGATTTTTGAAGAGCAATGCTGCGTATTCGAAGAATTTTCCTTGCGCGTGAGCAGCATTTGCGGCTTCCGCCGCCTTGCGAGCGTACTCATGCTGGACCAGTGGAAAATCACGGACGACGAAGCGCACCTTGTTGCCATACGCTTTCAATACCTCATCAAGAACCGGATGCATGGCAGCACACGCCGGACATTGAAAATCCGTAAACTCGACGATCGTCACTGGTGCATTTGCATCGCCACGCGCGGGATCGTCGTCGGTGCCGATGTTCTGAACAGGCGGAGCGGGCTCGGATATCAGCCAGCGAATGTTTGCGGTCTTGCGAAGTTTGTCGGACAAATCTTTCTCGAGACTCTGTCGTGATTGCTCCTGTAGATAGTTCGCCACCTGGTCGCGTACGCTGTTCAGATCGCCAGAGATGCGTGCTTTGTTGTCGTTATAGAATTTCACGACCTCGTCGTCGGTTGGCGGTCGGACCTTGTCGCTGATCTCTGCCCTGATAATTTCTTCTGGTCCAATCTGGCGGCGCCTTGCTTCTTCCAAAAGCAGCGTGTCGTCTACTAATTGGTTGGTCTGGTTTTTTGTTAGCTCGTAAGCTTCGAGTCGCAGCTTGTAGATGATTGGTTTTAATCTCTCGATCAGAGGCTCGGCTTTCAAAGGAAAGCCTGCGATCGTCGCAATCACTGCGTTCGGGGTCAGATTGGGTGAGTTAATGTCCACTCCCATGACAACGGGATTCGTCTTACGCAATCGCTTCACGAGGTCGTCGGCAAGCTTGTTCTCAGCCTCCTGACGCAGGTACGCAGTCACCTGTTGGTTGGCAAGTGCCGGATCCATGCCTGCAAATTCGCGGCTGTTATCGTCGATGAATTTTTTGATTTCGGCCTGAGTGATTGTTGGTACACGACTGCTCACCTCGAGTTGGTACAAACGAGCAGTATCGATATGCCGCTTTGCAGCTTCCGCCTGAAGCAGCAGGGTGTTGATTTGCTGGTCTAAAACTGCGGCACGCGCTTCCGCAATTTTTTGGTCCAGGCGGTCCAGATCCTGGCGCAAGGCGGGTTGGAGATCCGCGGTCGTAAAGGTTTGGCCATTCACAACAACGAGCGAAGTGGGGCTAGTGGGTTGTGGTGTTGTTACGGGCGGTTGTGCGCCTGGCTGCGGCTGTGGCCGCGGCGTCGTGACGACGGGTGTGTGAACTGATCCTCTTCGTTTCGACTTTTGCGCGAGGACGGGGGACCACACCACCAGGAGCAGCAGGAGGGAAAGTAGTTTGAAATTCATCGGTTGACTCACAGGGGTCGAATTAGGGGGAGAAAACATTGGCGCTGCCTTTTTTGAAAGCAGCGCCATAAATGTTAGTGCATTGTCGACAAGAGCACTAATGGTGACGAATGATGCTACGGCGTCTCTTCTTAACGGGCGTTCGGATCGACAGGAGATCGCTGTGACGGCCGTTGAGAATGAATGCGAGTCCCTGGTGTGTTACGCCGAGACGACGCGCGGCTCGTGTGACGCTGCCGCCGGATTCTTCGAGGGCTTTGCGGATCAGACTTCCTTCGTAGCGAAGCACTTCGGCATCGAGCGAAAAGTCTGTGGGTGTTGATTGTGTTGCGTCCGCTGAGATGGCTTCTGCAAGTGATGCAGAGAGCACGCGTCGCGCACATTCACCCAAACGATTTTTGATACTCACGTTCTGAGAGTTTGAAAGGAGCGACTCAGCAGTGCGGTAATAGTCTTGCAGTGCGGCGGTCGAGAGATAAGTGTTCAATTCTTCGATTGCCGTAATTGCGGCGATGCCGCCACAGTCCGGCGTGCCGGCGTTTTGAGCGATCTCTAAAGCTTGGTCTAAAGCTGTTCGCGCGACAGATGCTTGTTTCAATCGGGCGAGCGCTCTCCCGTGTGTGGTGAGCGCTTCAGCTAGAATTCTTTGCTCTCCACCCCGTTTTAATGCTTGGACAGCACGTCGAGCTGCCCGCTCTGCGTCCTCGCTCTTTCCCTCGAGCAAGAACACTTGGGCAAGCGTGTCGTCCGCGTAAGCCACTCCGCCGTGATCGCCAACACGAACAAACAGATGTCGAGCACTATTTACATGTTCGCGAGCTTCTGCAAACCTTCGGATGCTGGCAAAAAGAAGACCTACGTTGTTTTCCACCGTGGCCTGAAAACGATGATGTCCCGCTTGCTCAAAATGAAAACTCGCGGCAGTAAATTCAACAAGAGCCTCATCGATATACTGCTCTCGGTTTTCTGCAACCCCGAGGTGCTTCAACACAGTAGCGTGTGCATTGTGAAACTTTCCTCGGAGTGCATGATTCGTGCTTAGGTCAAATCGAAGGGCAGCCTGACGGTAGATGCGTAAGGCCTCACGATCGCGAGTGGCACCCCTTTCGACGATAGCGCTGTTTAATAACGCTCGCAATGTCTGTTCACTCTGGGTGTCTCGTAAGCTCTCGAGAACCAACCGTAACGTTACTCGAGCCTCATCGAGAGCGCCCTCGCGCCAGTAACAGATCGCTAAATCGACCCGAGTTTCGGCGACTTTCTCCGCCATGCCAAGGCTCTCAAAGACAGCAGAACTTTCACTAATAAGATCTTTCGCAACCTCCTGAGCACCGGCGACCTGTTTGGAACTTCCCACCCAGCCAGTTAGAGTTCCTGTTCGTAACAAGAGCTCGGCTTTCGCATGGTCGCTGATTCCAGTGGTTTCGGGCCGGTAAAGTAAGCCTCTCCAAAACGGCTGCAGTGTTTCCATTGCGGTCTCATATTCGCCCGCTTCCTCGAACGCTTTGGCGAGTTCACACAACGGAATAATGTTGTCTGCAACCGAAAATTCGGTCGCATTTCCAAGGAAAGATGTCTGCAACTTCATGCGGGGACTCCACTTTTCGGATTAGTAAGGGACCTTGCTATCTTGCCAGCCTTTCAATTGACGGATATTATCACGGATACCAATTAATCACTTGGTTGCGCACCCACTCACAGGCACTGACTACATTTGAGGAGAAGATCAATGAAACTGGTTAAAAACTTCGTATTTGCCGTGTTACTTGTGTCCGTTCTGGCTGTTAATACGTTTGCGGGAGACATCGAGATACCTGGCCGTACCAATAACCCGCCTCCGCAATCTCCGATTGTCGAGAGTGACCCAAAGTTAGTAACCGTCACCGGTACTGCCACTCAAGACTCTGGAGTTGACACGGCGGATTACCTTATATACGAAGCGTTGGCGGCCCTTCTGTCAGTGTATTAAGAAGCGCACACCCAAAACAAACCACTATTGCTCACGCCGTGGCGCAGCCTAGCGGCAGGTGGTTTTGTGTGTCCGGGCTCACCGATCAAGTTTGTACTGCGTGCTGGGAGGCGGTGACGCGCAGCATCGTACCGCCTTCCGGCCTTCTGAGGCAATAGGAACTTTATATAATTGCAACAAAAGCCCTGATAATATTCAGCCCGCATCCCTTGTTTCGACCTCTTTCGGTCGACTGTTCTCCTTTCCGGCCGTGCTTTCCACCAGCCGTTGCACCGTCTCAAGTGTGTCGATCTCAGCCGCGGTTTTATCAGGTCTCAACCGCAATATCCTCGGAAATCTCAGCGCATAACCGCTCTTGTGTCGCTTCGACGGTTGAATTCTGTCAAATGTTACTTCAATAACCACCGTCGGCTCTACGACCCGAACCCGCCCATGCCCGTATTCCTGAAGTGTGTGGCTCTTGAACCATTCGGTAAGCTCGGTCAATTCCTGATCGGTCAGACCCGAATACGCCTTTCCAATATTCAGGAGTTGATCGTCCTCACCCGAGCGCCGGACGGCAAAGGTGTAGTCGGACAGCAGGTTTCTCCGTTTGCCATGGCCGACTTCCACCGCCGTCACCACAACATCGAGAGTAGCTATGGCTCGTTTTAGCTTGAGCCAGTCGCGCCCTCGACGCCCCGGCTTATACGACGAGCTGGGGCTCTTTATCATCAGGCCTTCGTTTCCGCGGGCTCGGGCCAGTTCAAACTCCTCATCCAGCATTGCTGCGTCGGTGAGCAGTTTGCCCTGAGACATCCGCAGTGACCCTCGATCAGGCACTATTTGGCCCAGTAGATGTCGTCGCTCGCTCAAGGGTTGGTCGATGAGAACTTTTCCGCCCGCATAAAGGAGATCATAGGCCACCAGCACGACCGGCACCGCCGCCAACAACTGGCTCCCGACGTTTTTCCGGCCCAGCCTTTTTTGCAGTTCGCTGAAAGGAAGTATGACATCACCATTCGCGGGAACTATCTCGCCATCGATGATCACATCCGTTGTCAAGGATCGCAGCGGTTCGACCAACTCCGGAAATCGATGCGTGACTTCGTCCATGGTCCGAGAGTAGATAGCGACCCTTCCCGACTCGACATGCGCTTGAGCACGAATTCCATCAAACTTGTCTTCGATCAAAAACTCCTCAGGCATGGTCCTGGCGACATCGGTCAGATCAGCAGCGGGCGTAGCTAACATGAACTTGATGGGATGAAACAGCCGCATGTCCACATCCCGCAGATCGCCAACTCTAGCTCGTGTCGCTGTCTCACCAATGTCACCCAACAACATGTTCGCGTAAGCAACATCAGCCAACGGCTGACCGAAGATGCGCGCGATCGCATCCTCCACCAATCCCTCTCTTAGACCAATGCGCAGATCACCTGCGAGCAGCTTCACAATGTACTTAGCTTCAAGCGGTGATGCACCATGCAGCACAGCAGCAAGCAACGCAGTTTTATTCTTAATGCCGCGTGTTTCGCTTAACCGCGCGATGAGCGATTCCGTCTCTGCAAGCGTGATGGTCGGATTAAAATAGCGTTTGGTCTCCTTGATTATTTCAGCCGCCAGTTCACCAGGATCTCCGAGACGCACGTGACGCGGAGACATAGCTTCAGTACTAAATCCAGTAGCTTCACTTAACGCCGCGCTTATAATGCTGCCGCCGACATTCGTGGTCCGCGAATCTGACATCGCAAACTGATGGCCCGCAAAATATCGCGCGGCGCGAGTCAGATCAGGATCTGAAAGCGTCTCGAGATAGCTTCCGAGTATCGCCGCCTTCTCGAGCTTTTTCGTCGTAGCCGCAACTGCTTCAGCGCACTCGGCGAAAGCCTGAAGAGTCCCGGCAGTAGAGACGTTTACCTCGTCTTGCATCAGAAAGATTCTAGATGATCCCGCTAAAGTCTCTTAATGGCCCTCTGGCCTTCTGCTTTCAATCGCGACGCGCTACAATTCGCTGTCACCGAATCCCGACTCTTTCCGGCACTCCCGCTCCGGCGAGGTTTTACATCGCATTTTCTTAGAAAGGTGAACACAGCCGTGTTTGCATTCATTCTCGAAGGTCTCGGCAGCACTGAATTACTCTTCATTCTTGTAATCGCACTGATTTTCTTCGGCCCGCGAAAACTGCCTCACCTCGCACGTTCGATGGGTAAAGGACTGGCGGAGTTTCGGAAGGCCTCAGACGACTTCAAACGAACGTGGGAACGCGAAGTAGCACTGGAAAGCGCCAAGCTTGAAGACAATTCATTACTCGAGGCGCATCAACAACCAGTCTACGCACCCCCACAAACATTTGACCAACCAGTCACTGAAACCTCAAACTCTGAGTTGGTAGTGCCGCGCGAGAGCGAAACTCAAACGCCGCCCGAAGCACTCGCTGCCGAAGCTACTCAACCAGAACCGCAGCCCATACGAAAACAAGATTGGCTCTAACCTAATCGCAATGTCTGCATTTCTAAAAGCACTATCCACAAACAGGGGACAAGAAGAAGAACTCGGCGGGCAGATGTCGTTCCTCGAGCATCTCGACGAGCTGCGCCGTCGTCTGATCCGTTGTTTCGTGTTCATATTTCTCGCCGGCACGCTCAGTTGGTTTGTCTCCGGTCAAATCTACGCGTTCCTCGCCGCTCCCGTCGAACGCGCCTTGGCGGATGCACAGCGACGACAAGTTCCGATTGCCGGTCAAACCGGGACCGAGATGATCGGCGCCATGAACTCATTGAAAGAGAATGATTCCGGCCGTTACGTCTTCCCAGAAGAGACAAAACTGGGCAGTAGTTTGATCCCCGCCGGTGCTTCAGTCACAGCCCGTGTATTGAAGGACGCCGAAGGCAAATTAGCTCTGTTTACCGACGAAGCACTCTTTGCCGGCAACACCGTGATCCCCAAAGGCGTGCGCCTTCCCGCGGAACTCGGCACAGCAGCCACAGAATCGTACTCGGGCGTGAATGACAAACTCATCGTCACCACGGCACTCGAGCCATTCTCGCTTTATATAAAAGTCTCCCTGTACGCAGCGGTCGCTGTTTCAGTGCCGTTTCTGCTGCTTCAGATCTGGGGTTTTATTTCACCAGGACTCTACCCGCATGAACGAGCGTACGTGACACCGTTCATCATGTTGTCTTCTATCTCCTTCGTTGCGGGTGCGGCATTCGCCTACTACATAATCTTTCCGCCCGCCGCGAAGTACCTTCTCGGCCTAGGCACTGACTTTCGTTTGCTCCTGAAGGCCAACGACTATTTCGACTTCATCATTCTCGTCATGCTCGGAATGGGAGTCGTCTTTCAGATGCCCGCCATAACCTATGTTTTGGCGCGAATCGGGCTGGTTACCGCCGGACTTATGATCCGAATCTGGAAAACAGCACTGATCACCATCCTCATCGCTGCCGCCGTTTTGTCCCCGACAAGCGATGTTGCAAACATGCTTCTGTTCGCGGCGCCGATGTTTGTTCTCTACATCATATCGATCGTCGTCGCATGGATTTTTAACAAGCCGCGGACCGCCAGCTAAACGCTCCAAATTCACTGATTTTGCGCGCCTTTAAGGCAACGAGCCTCCGGCCCCTGGCATCCTTGACTGTGTTCTCAGGCGGATCTTAGAATCCAAGGTCTCAAACGGGTCGCCGGCAGTAGTCCGTAACGCACGAATTCGTACAGCATCGTCAGGAGTACCTAATGTCTTACCAGAAAGTCGCTCTTCGTCTGGCTCTGATTCTTAGCCTTTGTTTCAGCGCCATCCCCCGCGTATACACACAAGACCAGCAGGACCCGAGCACCAAGGCGCGAAACGTCAAACCCGAACTGAAAAAGGCTTACAAAGACTGGCTCGACAAAGACGTCACCTACATCATCACCGACGAAGAGCGCAAAGCGTTCAAGAAATTGGCGACTGACGACGAGCGCGAACGCTTTATCGAGGAATTTTGGCGCCGCCGCGATCCAGACCCTGACACCGACGAAAACGAATTCAAGGAAGAATATTACGAGCGCATCGCTTACGCGAACGAGCACTTCGCTTCCGGCATACCCGGCTGGAAAACCGATCGCGGCCGCATCTGGATTATGTACGGGAAACCAGACGAACGCGAAACACACCCGATGGGGGGTTCTTACGAGCGTCCTTCATACGAAGGTGGTGGTTCGACCAGCACTTACCCATTCGAGATCTGGTTCTATCGCTATCTTGCTGGTGTTGGGTCTGGAGTCGAAATCGAGTTTGTTGACCCGACCGGCAGCGGCGAGTACCGAATTGCGAGAAATCCAAACGAAAAAGACGCCCTGTTGATGATCCCCGGTGCCGGACTCACCTTATCTGAACAGTTAGGCCTTTCGGATAAAGCCGACCGCATCTCCGGAATGGGTGGCATCGGCAACTCGCAGTATCAACGCGAACAGGACAGCCCGTTCTCACGGTTGCAGTTGCTCGCTGATCTAAACAGACCGCCACAAGTGAAGTTCAACGATCTCGCGACCGCAGTCAACACAGGCGTTGTCGAAGAGAATCCGCTTAACTTCGATCTGAGAATTGATTTCTTCCGCCAGTCAGATGAGAGAGTAATCACTGCGTTCACGATCCAGGCGGAAAACAAGGATCTCGTTTTCCAGGACAGCGGTGGACTACAGCAAGCGCGCATGAATATCTTCGCGCGAATCACTTCCGTGGCCGGCCGTCGCGTCGGAATCTTTGAAGATCCCGTAATCACCACAGCAACGGCAGAAGAACTCACCGAAGCGAGAGACAGAAAGTCGGCCTACCAAAAAGCCGTTCCACTCGCTCCCGGAACCTACAAGGTCGACGTGATCGTGCGCGACGTTACTTCAGGCGCAACCGGCTTGAAGCAGCTCGGCTTCACGGTGCCAAAGTATGATCAGGAGAAACTCTCAACCTCGACGATGATCCTCGCTGCGAAGCTCGAGAGCCTCGTCAATACACCAGCGGTGGGCCAGTTCGTGATCGGCACCACGAAAGTCATACCGAATGTTTCCGGCGTTTATCATCGCGGTCAACCAGTCGGTGTTTACCTGCAAGTCTACAATGCCGGTATCGATCAAACTACGTTGAGACCTTCGGTCGACGTCGAATACGCACTGATCAAGGACGGCAAAGAGTTGGGCAAACAGGCTGAAGACTGGAAAGGTCTGAGTGACTCAGGTCAGCGACTAACACTGGCGCGCCTGATCGACACGCGAAACCTCGGTAACGGCGAATATGAAGTCGCGATTCGGATTCGCGATCGCGTAACCGGACAATCATTGTCGCCATCGCAAAAGTTTACCGTCACTAACTAGTTTCGGTTGCTTGCGATTGACTCGCGAACGAACTGTTCGACCTGGGCGAGATACGGCTCGCCCATCGAACTCCACATCCCACAACCGTCGCAGCAATCAAAAATCCCTTTCACAGGATTTACAGGATTAGACAGGATAATCCTGATAAATCATGTAAATCCTGTGAAACGGCCTTTCGCCCGTGTCGTGGCCTCGATGTTAAGATGACAAATGCAATGGACAAACGTGTCGAGTTAACCGGGCTGAGTCAGCCGGAACTGATCTACTTCGTCGAAACGCTGGGTGAACCGGCGTACCGCGGCCGCCAGATCTTCGCCGCGCTCCAGCACCGCCGCCTGCGCGATTTCGAGGAAATCAGCGACCTGCCAAAGGCTCTGCGAACTCGACTGAACGAGGTGGCGCAAGCCGGGACGCTCAAAATCGAATCCCAATACATGTCCGACGACGGCACGCGCCGGTACTTGATGAAGACTCATGATGGTCTGCCAGTCGAAACAGTCTTCATTCCCGAAGAACGCCGCGACACGATCTGCTTTTCGTCGCAATCCGGTTGCCCGTTGCAGTGTACGTTTTGCCTGACGGCCCAACTCGGCCTGCTGCGCTCGCTGACGGCGGGCGAGATCGTCGAGCAAATCCAAATCGCACTCAACGACGCTTATTGCGCGGGCGTCAAACCGCCAAGAGGAACGAACCTGGTTGCAATGGGCGCGGGTGAGCCTTTGCTCAATCTCGATTCGCTCTTGAAAGCTTTACGCGTGATGGCCGATCCACAGGGTCTTCACATAGTTCCCAATCGCGTCACGGTGTCGACCGCAGGCGTGGTCCCGCGCATCCTTGATCTCGCGAACACAACGGATCGACCGCACCTCGCGATTTCGCTGGCGGCTCCCACTGACGAATTGCGCGACGAGCTGATGCCCATCAACAAGCGATGGCCGCTCGATGAATTACTCTCCGCCTGCAAGGTTTTTGAAAAGACGTTGAAGCCCGCCGAGCGGCTTACATTCGAATACGTAATGCTCGACGGTGTGAACGATTCAGACGAGCAAGCGCGACAACTCGCAAATCTGCTCAACCGCCATAACATCAAAGCGAAGGTGAACCTTATTCCACACAACTCGGCGTATCCGCTGCCGTATCATCCTTCGCCGGAAGCGACAGTCGAACGCTTTAAAAACATTCTGGAGTCGAAAGGGATTCACACTTACGTTCGCCGCCCGCGAGGGCGCGACATTTTTGCGGCCTGCGGGCAACTAGCGGCGCGTCAGGGCACACTTAGTAATCTCAGTCAAATCACTTCAATCGGAGCAATCAGCTAAATGATCAAACACTCGAGACTTCGGATATTTTCATTACTCGTTATCGTACTGATCCCCGCGACTTTCTATTCCAACCCGGTTCCACAGTCTTCGACGGACGTGAACGTCAGCGGCTCTGTTGCTCCGGACAAAATAAAAAAAGGACGAGTGGTGCGCGCGACCGTCGTAATGGACATCCCTTCCGGACTTCACGTGCAATCGAGCAAGCCACTCGACAAATTCCTGGTTGCGACAAAGTTGGATGTTGAAACGCCCTCCGGAATGAAGGTTGGACCAATTTCGTATCCACGCGCATTGATGCGGAAGCTGAAGTTCTCGAAAGGCATGGTTGCAGTCTACGAAGGCAAATCGATCGTGCGTTTCAACGTCACTGTGCCCGCAAACTATTCCGGCGGATCAGGCGAGATTAAAGGCAAGCTCCGATTTCAGGCATGCAACGATGAGTCGTGCTTTCCCCCGGTTACACGCGAAGTGAAGATGTGGCTCAACGTGGAATAGAATCCGTGTAATCTGTGGATTGCCTTCCCACGATTGCCATCAACCTTCCAACTTTCCCGTGCAGGTTCTTTTCTTTGCGATAGGAGAAGAAGAGATCTGTGCGGCACATCGTACAGATCTGTGCGGTGTGAATTCGTTCCGGTATGACTCCTGCTGACTGCAACTGGTCTCGATTCGCTTTAAGCAGATCGACCATTGCATGACCCGGACGCGTTGTCGTGAATAAATTCGCTCCACCGCCAAATCGCGTCGTGAACGCATCGATCACTTCACTGCCAACTTCGTAACAACATGGTCCAGCCGAAGCACCGATCGCGACGCGCAAATTCTCAGGTCTCACACCATACTCGTCTCGCAAACGCTGCACGGCAATAACAACAGCCGTCGCCAACGTGCCACGCCATCCAGCATGAACCGCCGCAAACGCATGCGTAACCGGATCGCCGAGCAAAATCGGAACGCAGTCAGCAGTCTTAACTGCCGCCAACACTCCGTTCGCATCGCTCACTATCACATCGCAGTAAATCGTCTCGCCCAGCGTGTTCTCTGCCGGCTTCGCGTCTTCGACGGATTGCACCACGCGCACGTCCGCGCCGTGCACCTGCCAACAACCCGCCAGCGCCCAGTTGCCCGGAAAAAGCTTGAGAAACCGGCGACGATTCTCCAGAATGTTATCCGCAGCGTCATCGTGGAAGCCGGCCAGACTCAGTGCATTCGCAGGCATCTCGCTGATGCCGCCGAGACGCGTTGAGAAGCCATTTACAAAACCGTCTTCTTCAAGTGGGGCACAGATAAGCGCGCGAACGCCATCGGTCTCGCGCCAGTAAAATCCGGCTCGGTTTAGGTCTTCGTCACTCGTGATTCTTTCCATCGGTATAGACATTATCGAAGTCGCGCGAATTCGCGAAGTGCTGTTGCGCACGCCGCGCTTCGCCGAGCGTGTTTTTACGCGCGCCGAGCGTGAATACTGCGACAGCCGCGGCGTCGTGGCCGCACAGCATTATGCAGCGCGCTTCGCGGCAAAAGAAGCGGCGCTCAAAGCATTGCAAACAGGGTGGCGTGGCGGAATAAGTTGGCAGGACGTGGAAATCGCGGCCCGTGAAAATGGCGCACCGTACTTAATCCTGACCGGGCAGGTGCAAAAAATCTTCGAACAATTCGGCGCGACCGCAACACATCTAACAATCTCACACACGAGCGAACACGCAATAGCCCAAGTGCTCCTCGAGAGGTATTTGTAGGAGGCCACGAAACGGCACAAAAAGTCACAAAAAGAGTATTTGTGTACCTTTTGTGCCTTTTTGTGGCTAACGCATGTCATTCACTAGTGTTCGACGACCGGTTGCGTCTACGTCGATGCGTGTAGAGCCATACGGTCTCAATTCCAAAGAAGTTGTCGCCGGTTTTTTCTGAGCAACTGATTCAGTAGTCGATTCATTCAGTTCAGCGAATGGACTTGTGTGCACCGGCAAGTTTCCATGAAGGTAACACTCGAGCGTTGGTGACATTCGTTCACTAATTGCTATCAGCTCGCGAAGCGGACAAGTGACCGTCGAGAGCAGTCCTGTCGTGGAGTCGATCTCGACGAACTTGATCCCCTCGGGACATTCGAAGTTCGAGCCACCCAAATCAGGTCTCAGCGCAACGCTCGCATTCATAAACTCAACCCATGCAGGCAAAGCTGCTTCAGCACCCGTCAAACCAAGCTGCTTGTTATCGTCAAAGCCGATCCACACGACACAAACCAGGTTCGGCGAATAACCAACAAACCAGCCATCGCGCGAGGTCCCGGTCTTTCCGGCGATCGCAGTACCGGAAACAGCGCCACGCGCCTTGCGCGCGGTTCCACGGTCAATCACGGCTGAAAGCATGTTTGTGATCATATAAGCCGTCGACGGACTAACCACCTGCTCTTCCGACGATGGCATTGCGTGAGCCGCAGGAGGTTCGCCCACACTCGTGATCGCTTTCGCGTCGACCCGACGGCCGTCATTTACAAACGCAGCATAGGCTGAAGCCAACTGCAGCGGCGTCACTTCTTCAGTGCCGAGCGCGAGTGCCGGGTAGCGCTCGGGCTTCGGCAATCCAAACCGGTTTGCCAGGTTCGCGATTCGAGCGAGCCCCGTCTGAAGCGCGATATCGACGGTGACCACGTTCAACGATTTCACCAGCCCTGTGCGCATCGTGACTTCCTGCATCGAATAACCGCCACCATAATTCGCCGGGCGATAAAGCTTGTTGCGGTCGTATACAAATTCCCTCGGCGCATCCATGAACATCTGCACCGGCGACATTCCGTCCTCGATCGCCGCCGCGTAAACGAACGGCTTGAAAGTCGAACCAGGTTGGCGTCGCGCGTCGGTAGCGCGATTCAATTGTGTCTCGGCGTAATTGCGTCCACCGACCATCGCAAGGATGTTTCCGGTGTGCGGATCGAGCGCGACGAGCGCGGCCTGCGGTTTGAGATCCTGCCTGGCGTAAAGAGTGTCGAGATGGTCCAACTGCCGTTTGAGCGCTGTTTCAGCGGCTTGCTGTAATTCCAGATCAATAGTCGTGTAGATTCGCTGCCTCGACCCTGACGTCTCAAACTCGGATTCTGCGAGCCGATTCACGTAATCGACGAAGTAGGGCGCCAATGAATTATCCACAGCAGGAGCAGGCGCAACTACGATGGGCTCGTTACTCGCGGTCGCGTATTGCTCCGCAGTGATCGACCCGAGTTCTCGCATTGCTGCGAGAACCGTATTTCTTCGGACGCGCGCTGCTTCGGCATCTCGAACGGGCGAGTAATGCGCGGGACTCTGAATCATTCCGGCAAGCGTGGCCGCCTCTGCGAGCGTGACGTCGCGGAGTTCCTTACCGAAATAAACCCTCGCCGCCTCCTGCACGCCACGCACAGCAACGGCGCCGCGCTGCCCCAGATAGATCTCGTTGCAGTAGAGCGCAAGGATGTCGTTCTTCGAGAGCCTGCGTTCGAGCGCCACAGACAACATCGCCTCCGCGTACTTGCGGCGTAGCGTTTTCTCGGGCGAAAGATATGTGTTCTTGACGAGCTGCTGAGTAATCGTCGATCCGCCCTGGCCGAGGCGTTCGTCGCCGGCGTTTCTCAAGAGCGCACGCGTCAGACCCCCAACGTCCACTCCTGAATGATCGAAGAAACGTCGATCCTCAATCGCCAGGATCGCGCGAACCAATACGTCCGGAATGTCTCCAAAACTCAGAACTTCACGTTTGCCACCCTTTGCGGAAAGATCGTTCGACAGGATCTCCGGCTCCAGTTCAAACGATCCAAGTGCACGCCGATCACCGCGGAGTTCGGCGATTTGATTGGCGTCAAATACCACGCGAACGACTTCAGGCTGCGTTCCGCTCGAGCGGCCCGGCCGGATCTCGATCGCCGAATCCTGGACCGTAAAACTGCCACTCCACACGCCGCTCGCTGTTGATTCGAGATACCCTGCGCGGCGCAGGATCGTGACGAGTTTTTCGCGAGATAGTTTTTGACCCGCTTGAAGCACACGAGGCGCTGCGTAGAGTCCGGGGCGGCTGGTTAGGTAACCACTCTCGAGCCGAGCATCGATGATTTGAGAATAGTAGGTGTAGGACCGCACTATGGCGTCGGCGCCAAGAGCAGCTAAGAGCGCGAGAAGTACGAGGCCCAGTCGCACAGAACGTTTTGCTTTGCGGCGAGGCTCGGGCACAGATATAACCTCGATAACCATAGGACCGAGAGATCCTTCAGTGCTTCAGTTTTCTTATGGTTTTTATAAATGCGTAATGGGTGAGAAATTCAGTTTTACAGGATTAACAGGATTTAGAGAGGATTTACATGTTAATCCTGAATAATCATGTAAATCCTGTCTAACTGGAGCGACGTAGTTGGTACCACTTCGGTTGGGCCTTCAGCGCTTCGTCAATCAGCTCACGAATCCGAGGGATGCTTTCGAGCCCTGCCTCGTATCCTGCGGCGATCAGCTCATCGGCGCGGCCAACCTCGTCCCAACGAATGTTGCCCACCTTCGGTTGAATCACCAGATCAGACGACTCCAACTGGTAATGCGACGCCGTTTTCTGCACCACCAGCATCGATTGAAACAGCACGCCAATCACAGAACTCGATGGTCCAATAAACGTCGCTCCAGCCCCGTTCACGTCGACGGCAATGACAATATCCGCTCCGAGCGAACGCGCCACAGTCGCTGGAATCACCGCCACCAAACCACCATCGACAAGTTGACGGCCCTTCTCGTCTGTCACCGGCACATACCACCCGGGAATCGCACAACTCGCGCGGATCGCAAAAGGTACGTCACCCTGATCCCGCATCACCACGGCCGCTCCCGTCTTCAACTCCGTCGCAACCGCCGCAAACGGCATCTGTAGATCTTCGAATCGTGACACAGGCAAACACGCGCGCAAGTACTGCTCGAGTCGCTCGTTGCTCTGTATGCCCAGCCGCGACATCGTCACGCGTCCAATGTCTCGCCAGCGAAGCTTCCGCCCAAACTCTTCAATGTCGTCGAGAGGCATTCCCGAAGCCAACGCCCCGCCAACGATCGATCCCGCCGACGTCCCGGCAACACAGTCGATACGAATATTGTTTTCAGCGAGCGCGCGCAGGACACCCACGTGGGCATTGCCGCGTGCGGCGCCGCCGGAAAGGGCCAGACCGATTCGCGGTTCAATACTCATACAGGACTCAGCATTACAATCTCGGCGCGCTCTCGAGCCGTGTCGAGGAACGCGTCCATTTCAGATTCGATTCTACCCTCTGTCAAAGCCTTCTCAATTTCAGCTCGCGCTTGCTCGAGCGACGGCACGATGCGCCCGGGAGCACGAGACTGAACGCGCGGCACATAAACGTCGCGGTAATAGTCGGCAATCTCCTTCTGGCTCACGACTACGAAATTGCGAAACCGAAAGTCCAAATATTTTTCCATCTTCAGACGCTGTTCGACAATCTCATCGAGTTTTTCGCTAGTCAACCCCACTCGCTGAAGCCGCTGCTGAAATTCGAGCGGCGAAGCAAAATTGCGCGCCAAATCATCCCTCGCTGCGGTTATTTCCTGCGCTGTGGGCACGATGGTCGGTATCTTCTCCGCTTCCTGAAGAATCAAGTGCTGGTCTATCAACAGTCGCAGCGCGCGGTTGAGATCTTCCGACTTCGGGTTGTCGAGCTGCGTCTGAGGCTGCAACGCCAACTGCCAAATCAGATCAGAATACGTGATGAGGTCGGTTTTCACGCCCGCGTTTACAGTCGCCACCATCTTGTCGACGACTTGCTGCGCCGAACAGGGAATCGCAAACATCAATAACACCAGCACTCTTAACCAAATACTTCTCTTCATTTCCTCACCCTCAGAACGTCTGCGTGATTCGAAAATGCAGGTTTCCTCGATGCAAACGAAAAACCGCCGGCGTCCCGTCGAAACCACCACCCGGACCACGTTGCGGAATCAAAAACTCCGGCGGGTTCAACAGGAAACCGTAATCCACCGCCAGCGCTCCTCCAAACGGCGTCTGAAATCGAAGTCCCAACCCGACGGTGTTGGTCCAATGTGCACGCAGGTTTATGGCGTTGATCGCCGCAATAATATCTCCGGGCGGCACCGGCGCCGGGTCGCTCTTTCCAAACAGGTCTCCAACCCGTCGAAACACATTGCCGCCGTCGTAAAAAGGCACTACCTGTACAGACCTCGTTAACGGAACTCGCGCTTCGAGGTTCAGCACCGCGAGCGCATTGCCGCCGACCGGAACCGTAAACGGGTCGAGAAAGACGACATTCTTATCCTGATCGCGAAATTCACCTTCGGGAATTACGACCTCACGTGGACCAGCTTCTTCAAAGTTGAACCCGCGCAACGTCGTAGAACCGCCGGAGAAGAATCGCTCGCTGATCGGCAGTGTGCGGTCGATCTCGTCGATAGTTCCGTTACCGTCACGGTCGCGCGGATTGAAGAGGTTCGCGAGTCCGAGTGTGACGTTACCCGCAAACACCGTATCTCGAAACCAGTTCGCTTTGTAGTAATGCCGGTAAGTCGCCTGGAAGCGATTGAACGAGATGTTCCCACCGAGCTGGCGCAACGCGAGCGAATAATCGAGACTGAGAAAACCACCGCGCGTCGCATCAACCTGGTTGTAGCGGCAAATCTCACCTGGACCACCCGGCTCGTCATCGTCATCCCGACTTCGCTCGAACAACCCGCGTTCGCATCGTTCACGGGTGTCTCTTACAAATGAGACGCCGAAGCGCGACAACCGGATCTTGTCGTCAGGCTCGAGAATCGGCCTGACCACGAGACTCTCGAGATTGAAGAGCCGTACGTCCTCATAACTGTAGCGAGCGAAAATTATGCTGCGCGTACGCCGGTCGAGCACTCGCTGAGTCTCGATCGCCGCAGTAAAGCGATTGATTGTCGGTTCGTTGACCTGGTTGCCGAAGATGTCGATCGGATTTCCATCTTCGTCGAGCCGCTGCACGATCCCCATCGTTCCGCGATCGATCGCGGAACGGAAGAAACGCGTGATCGTCGAATCGCGTTGATACTCAACTGAAGCGGCGAGCGGTGCAAACTGCGTTTCGTTGTACCTTGCGAAACGCGGATCGAGATATTCGAGCCGCACGAGCTGTTGTAACCGGCTGGCACGCAGACGCATCGCGCCGTGACGCAGCCGGTTCATCAGATTCACGTTGCTGATTTCAAACAACCCCAGCGCGCCCGCATCGCTTGAGAATCCACCACCGTAATCCATCACGTTCGGCTTCTTCTCTTCAACGTCGATGATCACATCTCGCCGTTTGAATCCCGACGCTGTTTCGCCGGCCGCTTCGGTTCGAATGATCACCTGCCGGTAAGCATCCGTCAGGTAAAGCTCGCGTTCAGCCTCCGAGATTCGATCGGCCCTGAGAACACCGCCTTCCACAAGCGGAATCGCCCTTCTGATAGCTCGGCGCTTGGTGCGTCGAGTGTTTTGGTCACCGGTGACTCCGTTGATGATGATTTGATTAACGAAAACCTTGTCGCCCTCGTTTGTGATGGCGTAAACAAGTCTGACCTGCTCCTCGTCGGCCTTTTTCGGCAGTTCGACGACAGAAAAGTCGATGCGTACATCGACGTAACCTTCACGCGCGTAAAGTGCTGCGACGCGATCTCCATCGGCACGCGCCTGCGAGCGCGAATAAGGAGCACCGATTACGGTTCGCAACTCCCGGCGAAGTCGCTCATCTGTATGGATCTTGTTTCCCTTTACTTCGACGCCGGCGATGCGCGTCAACGGCCCTTCCGTCACCTGAAAAGTGATGATCAGACCATCTCCATTGATCGAGACGCCCTGCAAGACAGCCACAGTCGCTCTGCGATACCCGAGGTCGCGCATGAAAGCCTCGACGGTGCGCCGGTCCTGCTCGAGAAGCGTGAGGCTCGTGTACCCATGGCCATAACCAAGAAACGGGATCAAACCGATCGCATTCGCCTTCTGAGTCTTCAACTCAGGCTCAATATCTTCGTACGACAACCGGTTCGTTCCCGTGATGCGTATATCGTTAAGATGAAAGCGCCTGCCGCGCTCCACCTGGTATTCGATCGTTACATTGTTGCCGGTTAAAGTGTTTGGATTCAGATTCTCGCACGTGTCTTCGGTGCCGTTTGGTCCAAGGTCAGCCGGCGGGTTACTGACCGTACACGTCTGCGTTACTTCAGCAAAGAAGTAGCCATCCTCTTGCAGCTTATTGCGAATCCGACGCGCGCCCTCAACGATTGCCGAGTAGTCGACGTTTCCCTCACGCATCACCGGCAACAACTCGCGCTGACTCTTCTCACTGATTTCGTAGTTCTTGACGACGACGTTGACCTTCGGTCCAACAATTCCGTTGAGAACAATTCGCACCGTGTTCTTCTCGGCGTCTCTCTCGACGCGCGCGTCGTCTAAAACAGGCGAGAGAAAGCCTGCCGCGACCAGAGCATCGCGGATACGATTCACGTCCGCGCCCAGGTTATCGCGTGTAAAAGCCGTGCCCTTTTGGAGCGTGAGAGAATTGCGCACCGGGCCGGCATCAAAGCCCTTGATGTCGATTCCAAACGACTCAACTCGAGCTTGTTCGCCCGGTGTCACGCGATAGATCACCGTCGCGCGAATGCCGCGCGGACCAACCTGCTCGACGGACTCCACGGTGGCGTTGAAGTAACCACGATCGCGCAGGTAAACCTGAATTTCGTCAGCGTTGCGTTGAATGAGTTGTTTAGACAGACGTGTGCCAGGCTGGACGAAATTCAATCCACCGCGAAGCTCGTCGACGGAGATCGGAGTGCCGGTAACTGGTCCAGTGATCTCGATGCGCACGTCGCCGATCTGGACCTGACGCTGCACCACGAAACGCAGACGCACGGGCGAAGTCGGACTCGGACTGTCTGCAACGACTTCAACGCGCGCATTGGCGACGCGTCCGGAATCGAACAGTGCCTGCAACGAATCGCGTACGTGCACTGCTGAATACGGAGTATTTGCGGCGACTTTAAGTACGGCGATTAATTCAGCCTGGACGTTAGGATTGTCCGGCGTTCCTTCGAACACCAACTCGACCTGCGTGATCTGGCGGCCTTCATAGTCCTCGATCCGCGCATCCTTGAGATCGCTGGCTCGCGCCACCGTGCAGAAAGAGAACCCGAGTATGACCACAAGCAACAGGTTGTGCTTTTTAAGTTTCTTTGCGGCCAATCCTATACCCACCTGGTCAGAATCTCTTTCTAAAACGGATTTCAAAACTGAAGTTGTTGGTGCGCGCGGTCAGCCTTCTCGTCGAAGCCTGCTCGTACTGCGCCACAAACGACAGTCGATCGGAAACGCGATACTCGAGGGCCAGAATCTGGTTCGGGTCTGATGTGACGTTCGTCGAGTACGTCACCGTCACTTCCTTGCTGATTCTTTGTCCGAGAACCAGCCGTGCGGCCGGCGTTGAGCCCGCAGTTCCGCCGATCACTGGATTGATCTCAAAACGCGTCAGACCAAAAAGCTTTCTCGTCGCTCGCTGTGCCGGGGCGTTGATCAGAGCGTCTGTGAGCAGACTCGTAGCGGCGCCTACTTCAGACTGAGCCAGGATGGACGAACTCGTGTCGCTCGAAGAAAGCTGTCCGGTAGTGATCAGTGAAACAACGTCTGCCTGAGGCAATGCGGGCTCAGAACGCACAGCAGCCTGTGGCTGCGAAAGCGGACCAGTCAGGCTGACAATCACGCGATAACCACGGATCTGCGACTCCGCTTGAATGTTGAGAATCGGATCCGCGTTGCGAGCGGGCGGCAGATCCAGCAGCGCTCTGGTAATGTCATAACGATCGTTGCGGAAATTCAACGTTCCGCTTGTCGCGGTAATTCTTCCCGAGATGGTCGGGTCGTTTACTGGTCCATCCAACTGAAGCGAAACGGATCCGACGAGATCGGCGAGATTGTTTCGCACGACAAGCGCATTTCTTCCTTCGACGCGAAGCGCCGCGAAAACAGCCGTGCGCGTGAGTTCGACGTCAGCACCTTCTTCGATCGACTCGCCACCGCGCGCATTGATCAGGTCAGCCAGTTCAATGTCCTGCGTGTATTCGGTGCGGCGTAAGTTGACGGTGCCGCTAATCAACTGCTCTCGCGAAGAGCCTCGAATCTCGACGTCAGCATCGAGCGTCGAGCGAAAGTCTTCCGGGAATGGAACCGTCACGTTGTCTCCGTGCAGATTGACGCGAAACGCAGACACGGTGAAACCTTCGAGCAAGGCGCCGCCAGTCGCAGAAACTCGTCCACCGCCGATTGTTCCCGTAAGGGAGTCGATTTGAGCTTGATTCGCGGTGAACCTGAGTGCCGCTCTCAGATTGGCGACAGTCCAACGGTCGTTTCCGAGCAGCACAGACACCGAAGCGTTGTTGAGGGACGCTGTGCCTAACATACGCGGAGCTTCGAAGCTACCGTTGATCCGGACGGCGACTTCTGCCGTGCCTGAAGAGAAGAAATCCGGCGAGATGCCGTTGAGCACGCGCATGTTCAGATCGCCGTTGACAGTCAGATTTTGACGGCCGCCGTTCGCCGTCGCTATCGTGCCGTCGAGAACGATGTTGGTTCCTGGTCCAGTGAATCGCGTTTCCTGAAATTGAATCTCGCTGGGAGTGAACTTAACGATCAGCGGCGTGGTAGCGTTGAGCTGAACGTCTTCGACGCGAAAACTCAGTTCGGAGAACGTTGCGGTGCCTGTTAATCCTGCGAGTGAGAAGTTCTCCTCTTCGTCGAGTAAGTTACCTTCAGCTTTGATCGTGCCGTTGGCGCGACCCGAGATTCGCACGGTGCTGCCCGGCAATGCGATCTGAAACAGGTTGGTCAAATCCGCGTTCGTGAACGTGGTTTCCACGCGTGACGTGAGACGAGGACTCGCGAGATCGATGTTTGCGGCGACGACCTGCGGTGGTCCGAATATGCCGGACGTTAACGAGATGCTGAGCTGCTGATTTTCAGTCTTGCCCGAGAGAGCGACTGTGCCTGCGGGCCGGCCGTTGATCGTGACGTCGCGGCCTTGCCCGTTGAACGTTACTCGATAATTTCGGAAATCATTTTCCAGTAGATTTCCGGATATCTCGGCCGTGAAGTCAGCCACACCCGTGACCGCCGGAAAGCCTGGCTTATTAGTAAGTGCGCCGAGTCGCGCCAACTGAATACTCTCGGCGTTGCCCTGGAATTTAAACTCCCGACTCTTCGTATTGAAATTGCCGGTCGCGACGATATGGCCGGCAGCGAGGCGGACGTCGACGCTGTCGACATACACGTTAGGTCCATCGAACCTCGCACGCGCAACGAGGCTTTCGAGGGATTCGCCGCCGAGTTTGCCTGGTCCAAATCGCAGGTTCGCCTCGCCTCGCATTGCATCGGGAATTCCGGAGACCTTGATATCGCCGGAGATATCTGACTGCGTGTCTGACCTGACCTGCTGCGGGACGTCAAACGGTGCCAATGCCAGCAGGTTTCGAGCACTAAACCGATCG
This sequence comes from Pyrinomonadaceae bacterium, assembly GCA_035571655.1. GTDB lineage: Bacteria > Acidobacteriota > Blastocatellia > Pyrinomonadales > Pyrinomonadaceae > PSRF01. Next base: position 27,397 of record DATNCH010000153.1, on the reverse strand, counting down.
AGCCTGGCATCGATCGACATGTTGTTTTCACCAGTTCTCGGCTTGACCAGTGAAAACTGAACTCCGCCTCCATCACGCTCCTGCAAACTGCCGTCCGGCACTTTTATCTGGTCGTCGTTCATCTCCACCGACGCCGACAGCGAGCCCAACTCATTTCCGTTCACTATCAACGTTCCGACGGAGACCTTTCCATTCACATTCGGCGAACTAAGCCTGCCACGGATGTTTCCGTTGAACGCGAGCTGGCCTCCCAATTCGATTCCATAACTCTCCATCTGTTGTTCGACTTCAGGAAGCAGCCCTGAAGAAACGAGAACAGTTTGCAGTTCAGCCGCATCGGATGAATTGAGGTCGACTTGAAGATTTGAATCGTTCTCAAAAGAGAACCGGCCTGTCGCAGTCAATCGAGTCGCCGGTGTTTGCAGGTTTACCTGTTGAATATCAAACGTGCCTCGATCCGCACGCATTGAAACCTCGCCGGTGATTGGAATTCTGTCCGCGCTTGTTTGACCGGTTTCAGCGGTCAGTCGAGTGGAAACTGTTCCCGAAGCGAGTTTGAACTCCGTGCCCGGAAACGTCACATCGACTCTGCCGGTGGCGCGACCAGCCAACGGCACTGCGCTGCCGGCAAAGGCCGTGAGCGGCCCGGCGACGTCGATATCCGTGAAGTCAGCGCTCACCTGCGACGTGCCGCCACGAGCGATCGCAACGCGCGCGTTCCCGGTCGCACGTCCCTTGAACACATCCGCGGTGAAGTTGTTGAGTTGAATCTCGCGATTGGTCGCGACGACGGTGGCGCGCGCCTGCCCCATGTTCATGCTACCCATGACGCCACCGCCGATACTCAAATCAGCAGTCGCACGATAGCTTCCGGAAGGTTCAACCACGAACACTGGTCGCGCGAGCTTGACGTTCTCCACCTGGCCGTCAGCGAGCTTCACTGTCCCGGCGTCGATGTCAGCCGTCGAGCCCTCGATCCGCCGGTTACGCACAGACAAACGCACGCCGGCGATGTTCAGCGTTCCAATCTCCGCACCTGCGGCGCTCGTCGCTCCAACCTGCACGTCTTTAACGACAACGCTGGTGACACCACCACGATCCTCGATGTTGATGTTGTTTGCAGTGACGCCTTTGACCTGTGCGCCGGAAGCCTTAATCGTTCCCGCCTTGACGCTGGCGATTGACGCATTCGTGACATCGTTCTGCTTTCGCGCGCGCAAATCTGAAGCAGTGATTCCATCGACACGGGCGCCCGAAGCAGCAAGCCCGTTTGCCGTGAACTGACTCGAGCTCGCCGTCAGAACACCATCGTTCATCTCGGCGCGCGCATCATGAAGAATCAGACCCGTCAGCGTGGTGCCATAACTTTTTTCGGCCACGGCGCGTAACTCACCGACCCAACGAAAATTGGTCCCGGTTCCCATGACGTTGCCGACCAACTGCAACGAATCGATCTGAAAATCGCCCGCATTGAGTAGATCTGCGACAGCCTTACCATTGATCTCGTAACTCTTGCCCTGAACCGAACCAACCGCGCTGACATTCAGTCCCTGCAAACGCACACCATCGGCGGCGAGCGCGTCCGAGTTAACCTGGCCGTCTACCTTGAACTGATCGCCTTCACCCGTGACTGTGCCAACAAAATTTCCCGCACCACGCAAAGTCGTTCCCGACTGGAGAACGTCTGAAAGCTGCGTGAGATCGACTGTCGAGGTGACGTTCATCTGGTAACGAAGCGCGCGCCAGTCGTCCATCACGCCCTGCAAGCGCGCTTCTGCGACTGGCGATCTCAGGACGACCTCTTCGATCTCGGCCCGTGTTTGATTGACGCGACCGCGCGCATGTAGAGCGATGTCGTTGATCGGACGGCCGTCGTACGTAAAGCTCGAATTCGTGAGATTCAGAGTCACCGTATTCATCCGGCTTTCCGCTGGAGCGTTTGGATCGTCCGGCAGAATCGTCGCTTCGAGATTTCGCCCTTCACCGGAAATCTCGTGACGCGCATCGCCGTAATGGATCACGCCACTCTTGATTTGAACATTCGCGGTCGAGTAGGCGAAGAGGATGCGTTTGTTTGGTTCCGGCGCAGGAATGCGGAGGTTACCGAAGTTCGATCGTCCCTGTTCGTCGAAAGTAACCCATGCTTCGAAACCCTCGATCTTCAGGTCTTGTAGATTGATGTTGCGTCGCAGGTTTAAGGCGTAGAGATCTTCGACTCTGATTGTTGCGTCAAGTCGATCGATCTTTCCGAGTTGGGCGCCCGTCTGCGAATCGTAGAGATCGATTCCTGACATCTTCACGGTCTGAGGTGGAACGGTGGCGTGAAACTCTCGAATCTCGGCGCGTATGCCGTAGTTCGCAAACGTCTGTTTGATCTGGCCCGCGAGGTAGCGATCGACGTAGCCCAAGCGAAACAGAAAAAGCACCAGCAGGATCACGACCAGCGCAGCCACGCCGGCGATCACAGCGGCGAGAAACGCGTGGCGGCGAGTGAAGTAACGCCAACGTTTTCTCACTGTGGTCGGAGGCGGATCTGGTTGAATGTTCGGCTCGTCTACACTCATAACCTGCAAGTCGCCTTGCGACTCCGGGGAACGTCGAATTCTTGAGGGAGAGAATAAAAGGGCCGCAAAAAGGCAACAAGAGTCACATAAAGATTAGCTGTGCTTCTGTTTGCTTCACGGTCATTTAGGTCCCGCGGCAGCATCCTCCTGGTCCTTAAGCGACGCAGGCTCGCCGAGCGGAACATTGCCCACAACCGAGAGCTCAAAACCTTCAAGTGCCGCTACTTTGGGGGGATGATTCGAAAGGAGCAGGATCCGGCGCAACCCAAGGTCATGGAGAATCTGGGCCCCCACACCGTAATCGCGATCCACTCCGTAACCTGTTTCCAAACTCGCGTCTCGTTTACTGATTCCCTTCTGCTGCATGAAGTTGTACGTACGCAATTGATTGACCAGGTCCAGACTATGTTCGCGCTGGCGCAAATAGAGAACGACGCCGCGCGCCGCAGCAGAGATCTTCTCGAGCGCCGTATGAAGCTGAAATCCTGTGTCGTCGATCAACGAACCAAACATGTCGCACGTGACGTTTTCAGTGTGAACTCGCACCAAAACCGGGTCGTCGGTTCTCACTTCGCCCATCACCATCGCTAAATGCACGTCGCCGTTAATCACATTTTCGTAAGCGATCGCGCGGAAGCGACCGTAGACGGTCGGTAAATCGGTTTCGACGATGCGCCGTACAAGCGTTTCCTTGCTGATGCGATACCGCACGAGCTCCGCGACGCTAATCATCTTCAGATTGTGCTGCGCGGCAAAGGCTTCGAGCTGCGGCATGCGCGACATCGTCCCGTCGTCGTTCATCACTTCGCAGATCACGCCTGCGGGATAAAGACCAGCGATGCGCGCCATATCGACGCTTGCCTCGGTCTGTCCCGGACGAACCAAAACGCCGCCGTTCTTTGCGCGCAAGGGGAAAATATGACCGGGGCGGGCGAGATCTTGTGGACGCGAGTTGGGATCGACGGCGACCAGAATCGTTGTCGCCCTGTCTGCTGCCGAGATTCCAGTAGTGATACCGCGACGCGCGTCGATCGACACCGTAAACGCTGTGCCGAGATACGAGGTGTTGTCGGCAACTTGCGTGGTCAGGTGGAGCTCGTCACAACGCTCCTCGGTCAGTGGCAAACAGATCAGCCCGCGCGCATGACGGGCCATGAAATTGATGATCTCGGGTGTGATCTTTTCGGCCGCGCAGACGAGATCGCCTTCGTTCTCACGATCTTCGTCGTCGACGATGATGATCATCCGTCCGTCGCGGATTTCGGCGGCGGCTTCTTGTATGGTCGCAAACGCCACGACAGGTCCTAAACTCAGCTACGGGCAAGAATTAATAAAGCGAGATTATTCTGCCACAAGAAGGCACAAAAGGCACAAAGAAGGGAGAAGATTAAGAGCGGGCGAGGAGGCGTTCGACGTACTTGCCGATGACATCGACTTCGAGATTGACCTCGTCGCCGGGTTTTAGGTGAGACAGGTTGGTCACTTCCCACGTCTTCGGGATGATTGCGATTTCGAAGTGATCGTCGGTCAGACCAGCGATAGTCAAACTGATGCCTTCAACCGCGACGGAGCCTTTGAACACGAGATAGCGCGCGATCTCTTTTGGAAACGCGATCTTGACGGTCCACGACTCGCCGTGGTCTTCGACGCTCGTGAATCGGCCGCGGGCGTCCACGTGGCCCTGCACGATGTGCCCGCCGAGTCGCGTGGCCGGCGTGACGGCGCGTTCGAGGTTAACCGGCGAGCCGGGACGAAGACGGCCGAGGGTCGAACGAAGTAGCGTTTCGCGTGAGACGTCGGCGGCGAACGAGTCCGGCTGAATGTCGAGGGCAGTCAAACAAACGCCGTTCACGGAGATCGAATCGCCGTGATTCGTGCCTTCAGTCACGACGTTGGCGCTGATGACGATGCGAGCGTTCTCGCCACGCTCTTCGATGCCGCGCACACTGCCGAGTTCTTCGATGATGCCGGTGAACATTCTAACGAGTGAACCAAAAGATCAGCGCCAGGACAAAACCAATGCCGAACGGCGCGAGGTTCATCGCCGTCATCCACTTCGCCTCGCGCTTGAACGAAAACCCCCGCGGTTTGAATCGCGCTCGTGCCGGCTGCTTTCTGGTTCCTCGCTTTAATGGCTGTTTTCTCATTCACCCGATCCTTTCCATCATCTCTGCGAAGACCTGGTCGATGTTCTTTCCCGTCGAATCGACGACGATGGCATCGTCCGCGATCTTCAATGGCGAATCTGTACGCGTTGAGTCGCGCTTGTCACGTTCAGCTAATTCCGCGAGCGTCTGAGCCAGTGTCGCGGATTGATCTTCATGATAACGTCGTTCGGCTCTTTCTTCCGGCTCCGCGGTCAGAAAAAACTTCACGTCGGCATCCGGAAAAACCACTGTCCCGATATCGCGGCCGTTCAGAACCGCACCGCGCTCGCCCATTCTCCGCTGTCGCGCCACCATCGCGCGTCTAACGCCTGGGATAACCGAAACGACGGACGACATTGCAGTCACGTCCTCTTTGCGAATCCGTTCCGTTACGTCGCGCCCGGCGAGCAAGACCTTCAGCGAATCCGGATTACCCTCGAGGTCGATCTCGATGCGGTTGGCCAAGTCCGTGACTGCTTCGGCATCGCCTGGATCTATTTGATTATCAATTGTAGCCAATGCCACCGCGCGATACATCGAACCGGTGTCGAGGTAAAGAAGATTCAGCGCCCGAGCCAGCATTCGGCCCAGCGTCGACTTACCAGAGGCCGATGGACCATCAATCGCGATAATCATATATGGTCTTGGACTCGCGCCTGCTCCCTGGATCGAAGTCAGTACCACAGATAAACACGGATTGATGCTGATAGATTGTAATCAGCATCAATCGGTGTTTATCTGTGGCTTCACACAAATGCTGCGAACACTTCGTTCGACAAGAGAGCGCCGGTGCGGGTCAATCGAATCAAATCGCCGTCAAACTCGAGTAAGCCTGCTTTGCAGAATCGATCCAAGTCCTCGCCGTGCTCGTCACGCAGATCGACGCCAAACAATTCGCGATACTGGCGCACATCGACACCGCGCATCATTCGCATTCCGAGAAACAGCGCTTCGGCACGCACATCTGTCTGGCTCAACTCCTGTTCCTCAACAACCGGAGACATGCCACTCTCAACCAGCTCGACGTATTTCAAAACGTCTCGATGATTGGACCAGCGACGGGTCTGACCGTCGTAAGAATGCGCCGAGCAACCGAAGCCGTAGTAAGGCTGACCTGTCCAGTACTTCGTGTTGTGTCGCGAATGGAAATCGGGCCGGCAAAGATTCGAGATCTCGTAATGCTCGTAACCTGCGTCTGACGCTTGCTCCAACAGCGAACTATACATAACTGCGGCAAGATCGTCGTCAGGGACGGGCTGGAGTCCGCGCCGGATATGTTCCGCCAGAGGCGTGCCGGAATGAACTTCGAGCAAGTAAAACGAGAGATGCTCAGGCTGCAGCTCGAGTGCCTGTTTGATGTTTCGCTGCCACCCCGCGAGTGTTTGACCCGGCAGTCCTGCAATCAAATCGAAGCTGACGTTTGTAAAACCCGCGTCGCGGAGATCAGCAAACGTTCTTAACGCGTCTGCTGCCGTGTGAGAGCGGCCGAGTTTCGCAAGCTCTGCATCGTCAAACGTCTGTGCGCCGAAGCTCGCGCGGTTGATTCCCAAATGACGAAACGCCAGCAGCTTCTCAGGCGTCGCGCTTCCCGGATTTATCTCGAGCGTGATTTCCGTAGACGCCTCGATGCGGAAATGAGTAAAGAGCGACGACAGGATGCGATCCAATTGCGCTGGTTTGAGCAGTGATGGCGTGCCGCCACCGAAATAAATCGTATCGACACGTTGGCCCACGAATCGCGTCGATGCGATTTCCTCAACGATCGCGCGAACGTATCGATCCGCGAGGTCACGTTGATACAAACCCGTAGCGAAGTCGCAGTATGAACAACGCGAACTGCAAAAAGGAATATGAACGTAGAGACCTGCGGGCGTCATTTTGTCGGGAATAATAGCACGCATGTGTATGATTTCATTTCCACGCGTATCGTTTGACAACTCTTCTCCTTCCCACATTTAGCGCTAAGTCCCATTAATTTGCATTTCCGCAATTGGCACGCGTGTTGAATTAGTAATGAGTGGTCATAAACCATCGAACATTTGGGGGAGGACTAATCAACATGGCAGATGACAGAATGAAGGACGACGATCTCCGAAACATGGGTGGCAAGGGCCAGGGACAAGGCCAGGGACAAGGCCAGGACTTCGGTCAGGGCCAACAAACACCAGGAAGAAACCCACAGGGTGGCCAGCAAACGGGTGGTCAGACTGGTGGCAAGCGAGGTATGGACGACGACGACGATCTGGACAAAGGCAAGGATTTCAATACCGGCAAACAGTCCGGCACACAAAATCGTGGCGGCCAGAATCGTTAATTCAAACTCTCTTCTTTTCTGCTTCGAGCACGGGCCGCATGGTCCGTGCTCATTTTTTTGACATGATCTATTTAATTCGTCGCAAACTACCGTCACCGCTAATCGACTTGCTCATGGTGCGTGCAACGCGTTCAGCCTCCGCGAACGCTCGCAAAAAATTCTCGCCGAGTATTTTTCTGATGTCACGTTCGCTGTACCCGCGTTTGAGCAACTCGTAAGTGATGTTTGGAAGCATCGAAACGTCCTGCGCGCCTTCGGGCATGTCGTTCGCCCCATCAAAATCCGCGCCAATGCCTACATGATCGATACCTGCGACTTTAACGATGTGATCGATGTGATCGATCAGTTTTGAAATCGGCAGTGGTGGCAGCGGGTTAGCCGCTTCCAGCTTGTCGCTCTCTTCAGCGCGGCGTTCTGGATCGTTCTTGTATTTCTCGTCGATCGCATCCTGCTGCGCTTTCAATCTCGCGTCGCGTTCCGCGCTTTGCGGTGCGACTGTCTTTGCGTCGACAAAAACGCTGTAGAAGTTGACCTGGACCACGCCGCCGTTCTTTGCGATGCGCTTGAGCAAGTCGTCGGGAATGTTTCTCGGCACGTCGCTGAGCGCTCGTGCTGACGAATGTGAAGCGATGATCGGCGCTTTGGAAACGTCGAGCGCATCGCTCATCGTGTCGTCAGAAACGTGCGAGACGTCGACGAGCATTCCCAGACGATTCATTTCGCGCACGACGTCCTTGCCGAAATCGCTCAGACCATTGTGTTTCTTCTCACCACGCCCCGCGTCGGCCCAGTTGTTCGTGTTGTTCCAGGTCAGCGTCATGTAGCGAACGCCGAGCCGGTAAAACTCCCGCAACGCCGGCAAAGAGTCTTCGATGGCGTGACCACCTTCGATTCCCATCAACGCCGCGATCTTTCCGATTCGCTTTGCGCGACGGATATCGGCCACCGAAGTTGCAAACATCAAGTCGCGCGGATGGCGCTCAACCGCGCGATATACGGAATCGATCATGTCTAAAGTGCGACGCGCGGAACCGCCGTTCTGGACGTACCATGGTTTGACGTAAAGCGAAAAGAACTCTGCCGTGAGTCCACCCTGCTTCATTCGAGCGATGTTCGTGCGGTAGGGCGCGGGTGGCGTTCCATTCAGGTCGAAATCGTCGTTGGTCATGGGCGTCGTCACGTCGTTGTGAGTGTCGATGACAATCGCGCGACGATGGATCTGGAGCGCCCGCTGCCAGAGTCTCTCGTCGCGAGTTTGGGCAGCGGCCGGCGCGACAAGCGATAATCCAACTAGCCAAACGCCAAGCAGTTTTCGAAATTTCATGCGTTCACCTTTCCGTTTCGGGCTGGGCACGACCATACAATGTGGCGCGCCACGTTGTCACCTCAGTTCAGCGCGCATTATTATCACGGTGTCATGTCAATTCTGATTGCTGAAGATAACATGGCCCAGCGCCACTACCTCCGCGAGATTCTCGAGAAAGAGTTTCCGTCGCACGTTCCGATCTTCGAAGCGGGAGACGGCGAGGAGACCGTGAAAATCGCGCTCGGCGAGAAACCAGACGTCTGCATTCTCGACATTCAGATGCCAAAGCTCTCGGGCGTCAAAGCGGCCCGTGCTATCTGGCGCGACTTCCCAACCGCGCGCATCATTTTCTGGACGCAGTTTCCACACGAGATCTACATCAACGAGATCCGCAAGATCGTAAAGTCGGTCGATCCGCCGCCGGCCTACGGTTTTATTCACAAGAACAATCCCGAGTCGCGGTTCCTGCGCTTCGTTGCCGCGGTGCTGGAGGACGGCGCGGACATGATCGATCCGGCATTCAAGGATTCGTTCAAGCGGCCCTTATTGACGGAGTTTGAAGCGGAGGCTCTTTATTATCTCGCCCTGGGACTCTCGAATTGGGCCATCGCGCGCAAGTGTTCGTTGAGTTTGCGCGGCGTCGAAAGCCGGCTCGCGACGCTCTATGAAAAGCTCTTTATCTCCGTCGCCGAAGGAACTGATCAGGAAGCGTACGAAAAGCTGGCTTACAACATTCGCACGCGCGCCTTCTTCGAAGCTCTGCGTCGTGGTCTTTTGAACAGCGACGAACTTGAAAAAGCCTCAAACGACCTCGAAGCGTGGATCCAGAAAGATCAGAAGCGCTTCCAGGAAGAACAGAAACGAGAACTCGCCTCGAAGAAGAAATGAGGCCACAAAAAAGCACAAAAGGCACACAAAGAGTATTTTGTATCTTTGGTGCTTTTCTGTGGCTAAGTATCGTTCTCTTCGCACAGACGGCTGAACCACAACCATCTCCTTCTCCTTCGCCTTCACCGTCTCCATCACCTTCGCCAACACCAATAACCGGTCTGCATCAGTGGGGCGCCGTCACTCTGTTTCACGGTCTGCCTTCCGATCGTGTGCGCGCGATCACGCAGACGCCTGATGGAGCGATGTGGTTTGGCACTGAAACCGGTCTCGCAAGATTTGACGGGCGACGCACACAAACTATCAACGATCCGGCCGTCCCCCTTAGCCGCATCCTTGCGCTTTACGTAGATAAAGATGGCGGCTTATGGCTCGGCACCGAAGCGGGTGGCGCACGTCTGAACGGCAACGAGTTTTTGAAAATCAACGCGACCGCCGGCCAATCTGTCAGCGCAATCACCGCGAACCCATCCGGCGCCGTCGTGATGACGACTGAGCAGGGCCGCATCTATGAAAGCCGTGCGCGTGCGGTCACATCCGTAAGTGGCAGCAGCGCCTCCAGGGAAAACGAGACAACCACGAGCCGCCTTGTAATCGATACTCGAGAACTGCTGAACCAACCACTCGAAGGCGCTGACCGCGAGCGGCCTGGTCCACTCGTCATCACGAGTGTCGCCGTCATCAAGGATCGGCTCTTCATCGGCACGCATAGCCGCGGCGTACTCGAGATCGCGAATGGCGTTGCGAAGGAATCACAAACACGACCACCCACATATTTCGTCAACGCCCTCGAGCAAGACAAGGATGGAAAGCTGTGGGCAGGCGCGCGTGTAAAAAAAGAAGAACCCGGAGCGCTGTCCGGTAACGACCCTGCAAGTCTCAAGCGCCAGGAGGCCGCAACCGGCCCCGTGATGACGCTGAAACAGATCGAAAACGAAATGTGGATCGGGACCGACGGTCGCGGCGTATTTCGAATCTCGAAAACAAAAGTTCAGCGACTCACATTCGACGGAACTGCCGGTGGTTTGCGTTCAGATCACGTCTACGCGATCTTCGCGGATCGCGAAGGCGTGATCTGGTTCGGAACGGACCGCGGCGTTTGCCGTTTTGATCCACACGCGCCACGCGTAGAATCCGTCGGCGATAATAGCGACACGAACTTTATTAGATCGCTGTACCAGGCAAGTAGCGGCCGGACGATCGCGGGAACCAATCGCGGGCTGTTTGTCTATGACGACGAAACTGCCGCGTGGAATCTCGTTGCCGCGCTCGGACGCAACGTCATCTACGGGATCGATGAAGACAAGTCACAGCGCCTGCTGGTTGCTTCAGCAGGGGGTTTCTATGCCGCTCCCAGGCAATCAACACGTTTGGAAGAACAAGTCTTCACACGCGTCGAAACCAGTTCCGGCAATCCGGACGCAGCGGGCAGCGTACGCGCAACCGCGCAGTTTCGCGGTGCAACGTATTACGCGATCTTTGGCCGCGGCGTCGATCGCGTCGAGAGCGGCAAAACGAGTCTCACGTGGCCCAACACGCCGGCGACGGCTCGTGAAGTTATTAGTCTTTTCGCGGACGGCGAAGAACGTCTCCTGATCGGAACCACGCGCGACGGAGTGTTTTCATCAGACGGGAAGACGATCGCTGAGGATCCCGCTTTTGCAACACTGAAAGGCGCGGCCGTCAGGTCGATCGCACGAACGCCTGACGGCTCGCTGTGGTTTGCAACCGGCGCGGGCGTTACCCTTTGCCACGCCGGAAACGGTTGCAAGCTTATTCTGCCCAACATCGACGCTCGCCATATCCTCGCGGTTCCATCAGACAAGACAAACGAGGTGTGGTGCGGAACGCGAGGAAACGGGCTGTTGCGCATCCTGCTCGATCCGGTCGTTGGACCAGTTGTTTCCGAGCTCGATTCAGAACAGGGTCTCCCGTCACAGAACGTCTTTGCAGTGTGGCCGGAACGCAAAGCAGACGGGACTGACGTTTTATTGATTGGTACGAATCGTGGTGTCGCGCGTTATGAGCCCGGGCGGTCGGGTCCGTCGCTCTCCGTGACACGCATCCTGAGCAAACGTGTGCACGCACCCACTGAGCTCGAGGCGGGTTTGACTCTCGAATATCCACAGAACAGTTTACTGATCGACGTCGCGGCAATCAGTAGCCGGACCTTTCCCGAGCAGTTTCAATATGCCTTTACGCTCGTCGACGGCAAGGGCAAGTCGCTGAAACAGAGACTGTCGCGCGACGCACAGTTCGTTATGGAAGGTCTCAAGCCTGGGAAATACACGGTTACAGCGCGCGCGTTCACGAAGGATCTCGCGGCGTCAGATCCTTTAAGCTTTTCATTCGTAGTCGAAAAGGCGCCGTTTCCGTGGACGTCGACGGCTCTCGCAATCCTTTTGGCGTTGGCTTTGCTCGCTCTTTTATGGGCCATCCTCGAACGGAGAAGAATCGTTGCGACCAGTGCTGCGCTTGTCGATGCTAACCGCGAGCTGGCAGATGCGCGTCTCAACCTCGCCAACGAAGCTGAGCGCGAACGACGGAGAATCTCGCGCGATCTGCACGATCAAACACTCGCCGATCTTCGTCACCTGGCGTTGTTGACCGATCAGATCAAGGTCAACGGAGAACCGGCCGCGACTCAAAATCCGACCGCTGCGTTGCGAAGTGAGATCGAAGTGATCTCGCAGGAAGTCAGGCGCATTTGCGAAGATCTCAGCCCATCGGTCCTGCAAAACGTCGGATTCGCGGCGGCGCTGGAGTTTGCACTCTCCCACGCCGTGCAGGATGCGCCCGCGGAGAAACGGTTCGTCTATGAGTTTCACTGCGACGATGCGATTGAAGAGCGCAGCGAATTAGCGCCCAGCGTGCAGATGCAGATCTATCGCATCGTGCAGGAAGCAGTTAACAACATTTGGCGTCACGCTGACGCTACTGAAGTCAAGATGTACGTCACGATTACAAACGACGGCACTTTCTCTTTGAAGATCGAAGACAACGGCCGTCCGTTCAAATCACAACACACAAATTCTGAAGGACGCGGGCTTGCCAACATGCGCGCGCGCGCCGGCCTGATCGATGCGCGAATTTCGTGGGAGCCACGCGATGCGGGCGGCACCGTGTTTACTTTGAGGAGAGCAGCTACTGCCAATGCAAGAACTTCTTAACATCGCACCAGAGGTCGCAAACGCGATCAGCAACAACCGCCCCGTCGTCGCACTCGAGTCGACGGTGATTAGGTACGGATTACCGCGACCTGAGAACCTGCAAACAGCGCTACGTCTCGAGGCAATACTTCGTGAGGGCGAAGCTGTGCCTGCGACTATTGCAGTGCTCGAGGGCCAGTTAAGCGTCGGACTTAACGACGATCAGATCACGCAACTCGCGGGAGAAGACTACATCGAAAAGGTCAGCACCCGAGACATTCCGGTGGTTGTCGCGCGGCGCACTGATGGTGTGACAACTGTCGCCTCGACGATCTGGATCGCTCATCGCGCAGGAATCCAGGTCTTTGCCACCGGAGGAATCGGCGGAGTGCACTATGGCTCACTGCCTGACGTTTCGGCCGATCTGCCTGAACTCGCTCGCACGCCGATGATTGTCGTGTGTTCAGGAGCCAAGATCGTTCTCGACTTGCCTGCAACACGCGAGTGGCTCGAAACACATGGAATCACTGTTGTCGGTTATCAGTGCGATGAGTTGCCGGCCTTTTATTCGAGAGGCACCGGCCTGCCAATCGATGCGCGAGCGGACACGCCGGCGGAGGTTGTAGAAATTTTTAGGGTTCAACGCTCGCTTGGAATTGAATCTGCGCTGCTGGTTTGTGTGCCTGTTCCGGAAAAGTTCGAAGTTCCGGCGGAGAAACTGCAAGCGGTGCTGACCACAGCCCTGGAAGATGCGGAGTTCGAGGGGGTCGTCGGACCGGCACTGACGCCATATCTCCTGGGTCTGATGTCTGAACGAAGCGGCGGCGCAACGCTCAAAGCCAACATCGCCCTGCTCGAGAACAACGCTCGCGTTGCTGCGGCGATTGCGAGAGAACTGGTTTAGTTGCTAATCTAGGTATCCCCATTACAATTTGGCAATTTTAGGGAGGACGTCATGGCTGACGAGAACAAGTGTAAAAATCCCTCGTGTACTTGCCCACCGCAACCTGGTGGCAAATACTGTAGCGCGTCGTGTGAGGGTACCGGCGACACGATCGAACTCGATTGCGATTGTGGACACCCGGAATGCGGCGGTAACTTTTAGCCACAAAAAGGCACAAAGGAACACAAAACTTTCAATGTGATTTGTGGTCCTTCTGTGCCTTTTTGTGGCTCTCCTTCATGGAGAGAGCTACGAACTGCGCTGCGAGTTTTGGACCAGTCCCTTCGTCTTCATGCTTGAAGAATACGAATGTGTGCTTCCAATTCTGAGCTTTTATTCGACTGATCCATTCCTTGAGCTGTGGCTCTGTGTAGCGGACACGCCTCAGACGTACGTAACCCCAGTCAGCAGTCTTGACCATCTGACTACTGACTGGTAGCTCCTCCATGTCTGAAATACAAAGCACGCGCTTGTAGTTGCGAAGCAACGCGAACACCTCGTCGTCAAACCACGTCGGATGTCGAAAATCAAAGACTGCGGGTGTGGCGGACGGGAGATCTTTCAAGAACGTCTCGAGGCGTTTGACGTCCTTCTCCAGGTTCTCCGGCATACGGAAAATCACCGCGCCCAAACGATCTTCGAGCGCTGAAACACTCTCCAGCATCAAGCGGGTTGCATCGCCGGCGTCTTTGAGTCGTCTGAAATGTGTGATTCCTTGTGAGGCCTTCACCGAGAAACGAAAATTCTTTGGCACCTGCGCCTTCCAACTTTCGACCATGCTTTTTTCTGGCCGGCGATAGAAAGTATTGTTCAGTTCCACCGCCTGCAAACGCGAAGCATAGTAGGAGAGCATGTCTTTAGCCGGAATCTTCTCCGGATAAAAACTCCCCTTCCACTCCTTGTAGCCGAACCCGCTTGTCCCGACGTAAAGTCGCATCTGCGAAACCGAAACTCAGTTGGCGACCTTGATGAGAATATTTGTCGTGTTGTCTTCAGCAGCGATCGTCGCGGTGGTCTTGTCGTTTTTGAGAACCACGCTCGTCGACGTTAGTCGCATCGTCTTTTCTGGTTTGAGTGTTTTCTGATACCAGGCTTCTACCTTGTCCATTGAATCGGGAGTCTGAAGATGAAGCGCGCGACCGCCGCCCTGTGAACTCAGGTCGACGACAGTTCTGGCGCCGGGATAGATCAGATCACTGGAGGCCGCGCTGTGGCTTCGCATTCCGAGAAGCGTCGCGGCAGTAACGACACCAACAATCGCGATCACCACTGCCCCAATGAAAATCGGGCGACGGCTTTTGTTTTGACTCAAAATAGCCGTGGTTTGCTCTGAAGCGATTGGCGCGCCGCATTGCCGGCAAAAACTTGTTTCGACAGGACATTCAGCGCCACAGTTTTGACATGTCATATGTTGCCTTTCATATTGCTGTCAACTGGTTGTCGCGTCAAGCAATTCTGTGGTACACAGGCAGGCAAAGCAAGCTCCCGGCAGTTCAGAGTTCAGCCTTTAGGCTGGTGTTGTAGCAGGCAAGCTAAAGCTTGAACTCTGAACTGCCTAAAATACGTTCCAGCGAGGGTTCCGTGTCGACTGTTACCAGCAACATTGATTCAGTGCTCATTGAAGAGCGCGTCTTCCCACCCCCAGAGTCGTTTTCAAAGCAGGCACATATTAAGTCGCTGGAGGAGCTCGAAAACCTGCGAGCGGAGGCGGCGTCGAACCCGGAAGCGTTCTGGGCACGCATGGCGGAAGAACTGCACTGGTTCAGGAAATGGGACACCGTGCTCAAGTGGAACCCACCACACGCGGAATGGTTCGGCGGCGGCAAAATCAACATCTCCGACAACTGTTTGGATCGACACCTGACCACCTGGAGACGCAACAAAGCGGCACTCATCTGGGAAGGCGAGCCCGGCGAGACGCGTACGTTCACTTATCAACAACTGCACACGGAAGTCTGCAAGTTTGCGAACGTTCTCAAACACGCCGGCATCAAGCGCGGCGATCGCGTCGCGCTTTACCTGCCGCTGATTCCTGAGTTGGCCATTGCGATGCTCGCGTGTGCACGCATTGGCGCGACGCATTCAGTCGTCTTCGGCGGGTTTTCGAGTTCTGCATTGGTCGACAGGATCAACGACGCCGAGTGCAAGCTCGTCGTCACGGCTGATGGCGGTTGGCGACGTGGCAATGAAGTCAAACTCAAAGCCGCCGTTGACGAGGCGCTGAAATCAACGCCTTCCGTTCGTGCTTGTATCATCGTGCGCCGCACGGGAACTCCACAGCACATGGAACCTGAACGTGATTTCTGGTGGCACGAGCTGATGGAGACTGTCGAAACGCACTGCGACGCTGAAGAGTTGGACAGTGAACATCCGCTCTACATTTTGTACACGTCGGGAACGACCGGTAAGCCTAAAGGCATCCTGCACACGACGGCGGGTTACCTCCTGCAAGTTCATCTCACAACGAAGTGGGTCTTTGATTTACGAGATGAAGACGTCTATTGGTGCACCGCGGATATCGGGTGGGTCACCGGACACAGCTACGTCGTTTATGGACCACTCTCGAACGGCGCGACGGTGTTGATGTATGAAGGTGCGCCAAACTTTCCCGAGCCGGATCGTTTTTGGTCCATGATCGAGCGTCATCGCGTAAACGTCTTCTACACGGCTCCCACCGCGATTCGGGCGTTCATAAAATGGGGCGAGCAGTGGCCGTTGAAGCACGACCTCTCGAGCCTGCGTTTGCTCGGCACCGTGGGCGAACCGATCAATCCTGAAGCGTGGATGTGGTATCGGGAGGTGATCGGCAAAGAGCGATGTCCGATCGTCGACACGTGGTGGCAAACGGAAACAGGCGCCATCATGATTACGCCGATTCCTGGAGCGACGCCGACCAAGCCCGGGTCTGGAACGAAACCTTTTCCAGGGGTTGAGGCCGACGTGATGACTCGTGAAGGCAAGCCTGTGGGCGCAAATGAGGGTGGTTACCTCGTCATCAAGCGGCCCTGGCCTTCAATGCTGAGAACGATTTGGGGTGACGACGAACGCTACAAACAGCAATACTGGTCGCAAATCGAGGGGATCTACTTTGCCGGGGACGGCGCGAGGCGGGATTCGGACGGTTATTTTTGGATAATGGGCCGTATCGACGATGTAATAAATGTGAGCGGCCATAGACTGGGAACTGCGGAAATCGAGAGCGCGCTGGTGTCGCATGGTGCTGTCGCCGAGGCGGCGGTGGTGGCGCGTCCTGACGAACTCAAAGGCTCTTCGATCGTCGCGTTTGTAACGCTCGAGGGGACACACAACGCTTCGGACGCATTGAACCAGGAGTTGCGAGCACACGTCGTGAAGGAGATTGGCGCGCTGGCTCGTCCCGACGACATCAGATTTACGGACGCTCTGCCGAAGACGAGATCGGGCAAGATCATGCGACGGCTCCTGCGCGAGATCGCCACCAGCGGGTCGGTCGCGGGTGACGTTACGACGCTTGAGGATTTTTCAGTGCTGGAGAAGTTGAGAGCGGAAGAAGAATAATCGATCTTCTCTGCGGTCCTCTGCGTATCTCTGCGTTCTCTGCGTTGAAAGATCGTTCGACGCAGAGAGGGCGCAGAGATACGCAGAGGACCGCAGAGAAAACTTCAAGAGGAGGCTGAGATGCCCAGAATCGAAGCTGACAATCGCTCAGGACCACGTTATCTCGCCAGTCTCGAGGTCAAAGCTGAGTGGGATGAACCAAGCGGTACACACATCATCGCCGAAGGCACAACGGAGAACGTTGGCCCGGAAGGCACGCTCGTTCACCTGCCCCGACAATTGCCCGACGTCGGCAGCCGCGTGCGTCTCGAAGTCCTCGGCGAAACCGGTGAGAAGCTACAAGTGATCGCCGAAGTGCTCCGCATCGAACGACATCCCGGCCATCCGCTCGCAGCACTTCAATTGCTCGGCGAGACAGACGAATGGAAGGGTTTGATTTGGGAGCCCGCGGCGCCTCGCATCACTCCTCCGCCTCCACCGGAAGGCGACGGTGAAGAGGAAGCCGAAAGAGACGACGAGGTCGCTCACTGAGGAATCATGACTAGTCCTGATCCAAATGAGCTGCCGTCTCACGATCGCAGACGATATCCGCGTTACTTCGTTACTTCACGATTGACGCTGGCAATCGAAGACGAGAGTTTGAAAGAGTCGCTGGGCCTTGGCGCGCCGCAAGACATAAGCCTCGGCGGCGTGCGTGTAACAAATCTTCCCTCAGGCTCTAACGTAAAGATCGGCGATCAGCTCGGCATGTTACTCTTCGACGGCGAGGACGCGCTGTCGTTGACAGGAGCGGTGGTCCATCACAATACTCCTGACACGTTCGGCGTCGAATTTCACGCCCTCAGCAGTCGGGATCAGAAGGCGGTGGGCGACTTTATCGGAAGACTGCACGCGCGACTATAACGTGGATAAACAAGAGACCAGAGATACGGCGGCTACAGCGGCGAAGGCGGCGGTGGAAGCATCTGGAGTTCCGACACGTGTGGTGCTGCGTGTCATCGTCATTTTGCTGCTGGTGCTGATCATTCTCTGGGTGATCTCCAAGCTCACTGGAATCATCCTGCTCCTCATCCTCTCGATCTTTTTCGCGTATCTTGTCTCGCCGCTCGTCGACATCCTACGCCAACCCAGAACCGTTGGCGGCAAAACGATCGCGATACCGAAAGTCGCCGCAATCGCGCTCGCTTACTTGATCATTCTCGTTGCGATCCTGTTGGCGATTTTTGTCATCGTGCCGAGCTTGAGCAACCAGTTTCCCGGATTCGCCGCTCAAGCCAAGGAGTATTGGCAATCGCTCGGCGAGAGAAGTCAACAAATCATTGAATACTCGCGTTCGCGTCGCATCCCTGCGCCGATCGTCGACGCGGTGAATAATGCGATTCCGAAAGTTCAGGAAAAAGTCTTCGCGACGGCGACTGAGTTCTTTACCGCGGCGCTTGGTTACGTGATTTACCTGCCGTGGCTGGTCCTGATACCGATCCTTGCTTTTTTCCTCTTGAAAGACGCAGAGAGTTTTCGTAGTTCCGCTTTGCTCATGCTTCCGCGCGGCCGCTGGCGCTGGCGTGGCGACGAGTTTTTCCAGGACATCAACAGCACACTCGCAGCTTACATTCGCGCGCAACTGACTGCGTGCCTGTTCATCGGCGTCGTTTGTGCTTTAGGTTTTACCGTGCTCGGATTGCCTGGCGGACTGGTGATGGGTTTTATCGCGGGCGTGCTTGAATTCGTGCCGCTGGTAGGACCGCTGACAGTCGCGGTCATGGCAGCGATACTCGCGATGTTTCATGCCGGGCCGTTCAATGCTTTTCTCGTACTCTTGTTTCTTGGAGTTTTACGCGTCGTTCAGGACTACGTGATCTATCCGCGACTCATCGGTCAGGGTATTCATTTGCATCCGCTGGCGGTCATATTCGCAATCCTCGCCGGTGAGAAGTTGGCGGGCGTCGCCGGGATTTTTCTCGCGATTCCAGTCGTCGCGATTCTTACCGTGAGTTACCGGCACTGGATGGAACATCGTGGCAGCGAGACGATCGCAGATCTTCTCGAACCGAATCCGTCTCAGCCCGTCGAAGTGACTGCCGTCTCGACGGCTGAAGCAGTCAAAAGCGAGCTTCGCGCCGACAGCACACCCGAGCAGATGGTGCGCGCCGGTCCAGACCTTACGACTGGTGAATTGAAGATGCCGGTTGATAGCTAGGCCCGAACGCGCTGATTCTCCATCAATTCCACAAATCTCTGAAAATGATGCTCGGCGTCGTGTGGTCCAGGTGCAGCCTCTGGGTGATACTGAACCGAGATCACGGGCAGTGTGCGGTGACGCATGCCTTCAACACACTGATCGTTGAGATTGATGTGAGTGATTTCAACTTCCGGCGGAAGACTTTCAGCGCTCACGGCGAAGCCGTGATTGTGTGACGTAATCTCTACTGACGGGCGTGACAAGTCTTTCACCGGCTGATTTCCGCCGCGGTGTCCAAACACCAACTTGAACGTCTCTGCCCCGAAAGCGCGACCCAGCAACTGGTGTCCAAAACAGATTCCGAACATTGGTACGTTCGCCTTCAAAAGCTCTCGAATCTCAGCTACTTCCTTGTTCATCGAAGCGGGATCGCCTGGACCATTCGACAGGAAAATTCCGTCAGGGTTCAGTGCCAGAACATCGGCCGCGGGAGTTGAAGCGGGCACGACTGTCGTGCGCACTCCGAGTTGTGCCAGCTCACGCAGTGAGTTTCGCTTCACGCCGAAGTCGTAGCAGACGACGTGAAAGCGCTCTTCTCCCTGCGCGGGAAAGTCGTAGGGTTGGTTCGTGGTCACGACACTGGCGAGTTCGCGGTTTTCCATCGGTGGAGATTGGCGCGCTTTTTCAACCAGACTCGCCTCGTCGAGATCGATAGTTGAAAGACACGCGCGCATCGCGCCTTTGTCGCGGATGTGGCGCACGAGCGCTCGGGTATCGATACCTTCGATCGCGACGATGTTCCAGTGTTTAAGGTACGACTCGAGACTCTGTTCGGAACGCCAGCTCGAATCGATGCGACTGGCTTCGCGAACGACAAAACCCTCGACCCATGGGCGGCTGGACTCAGAATCGCTCTCGTTAACTCCGTAGTTGCCGATCAGCGGATACGTCATGCAGACGATTTGTCCGGCGTAAGACGGATCGGTAAGCACCTCCTGATAACCGGTCATGGACGTGTTGAAGACCATCTCGCCGCAAACTTCTCCCTCGGCCGCCCACGCGCGACCGCGAAAGGTTCTTCCGTCTTCGAGGGCCAGGAGTGCTGGTGGCTTATTAGTCATGTCTTGTAAATCTTGTAAAATCCTGGAAATCCTGTCCAACCTTTAGACAAGATTTTCAAGATTCTACAAGATTAATAGGATTCCAATCACTGACTGCTCTTAATAAACTGCTGCGCCTCATTCAACCAGCGCTTGCTGGCCCGATATTTATACGCGGGCGCTGTCTTCACCGCTTCAATACACGCCTGCATCAAGCTCGTCGCCTCGCGCTTATGCCCAAGCCCTGCGTGCGCTCGACCCATCAGATAAAGTCCCTCCGGATCGGACGGCCGGTGCTCGAGAAACTCATTCAACGCAGTGCGTGCATCTTCAAACTGTCCAGCAGCTATGTAAGTCGCCGCCACTTCGCGCCAGATCTCGTGTTGTGAGTGCGCGGGATTTCGCGCTACGACCTGTTCGAAATTCTGTATCGCATCAACGTATCTCTTCTGCTGCCGCGCGATACGTCCGAGTTGATAACTCGCGTCGATCTCTTCCGGATCGATCTGGAGCGCGCGTTCAAATCGCTCTCGCGCCTGGTCCAACTCGCCTCGGCTCTGGTGAATCAACCCGAGATTGTAGTGCGCCGACGCGTCCGCAGGATTCAACGTCGCCGACTCAAGATTCTGCCTGAAAGCCGCCTTCGCGCGATGGCTGCCCATGATGTCGCTGAAATAACCGCGCAACAGCAGAAACGCCATGATCAGCAGAAACGGAGAGCCAAGCACGCTCGAAAACAAACGTCCGGCAATCGGAGCGACGAAGATAAAACCAAAGCACGAGACCACTGTGACACTGAACGCTCGCAGCACCGACATCCGAAACGCATCTCTCACGCCCAGGATCATTCCCAATCCGAACAACAGCGTGCGAGGCATTGCAAATAGTTGTTCGTAGAGCAGACCGGGATCGTTAAAGAGGCGGTCCACCGCGATTAGCAGTTGCGGATTGTCGGCCAGCATCGCACGCGTCTGGTCGGCGTTCTGAATCATGTTCGCAACCTGCAAAGCCTGAAGCCCCGAGTAGTGCAGGAGCGCTGCGATCACGAGTGAGAGGACGTTCGCGGTTGTCAGCACATAAAACATCGTCGCAGCTACGGGAGCGTATTCCTGAGTGATAACAACGCGGAAGCTGCCTCGACGCTCGAATGTGTTTGCGACAAGCGTGAGAATCGGAACGAGGATCACGGCAATCAGCACCACGGTCAGCGCGGCGCTGAAAAGATCCGACAAAATCGAATCGCGCGCCGCCGTGCCCGCAAACCTCTCCGTGATCACGTTGAAAGCAACCTGACTAAGAAAGGCCATGAATGCCGCGGGCGCGAGCGAAACGCGGTCGCGGATTTCACGCATGCCACGCAGCGGGGCATAAAAGATCATCAACAGGATACGCAGCCAATCAATCATAAGAATCAAGGCTGTGGGGATGGTTCGGGTATAGCTCCATCGTCAGGCTGCGGTGCGTAGCCGGGCGACAGCGCCCCCGGCGGAGGATTGATGTCCTCGTGATGAATGACGCTGGCCGCCGCCAACGGCCAGTAGCGAAACAGTGCCTTGCCGTAGATATATTTCTTGGGTACTAAACCCCAAATTCTCGAATCGCTCGAATTGTCGCGATTGTCGCCCATTACAAAGTAGTAATTGGGTCTGACGTAGATCGGCGCGAGGCTTCGATGCGACAAATTCAGCCGCGGATCGAGATAACTCTCCTCGATGTCGCGACCATTCACGCGCACGATTCCCTCGTGCACTTCAATCGTGTCGCCGGGAAGTCCGATGACGCGTTTGATGTAACTCTTCGAAGGATCGTCCGGAAACCAAAACACGACGATATCGCCGCGCTCGAGTTTCGGCGCCCAGCGATACTCGTCGTAATAGATCAACTTATTGACGAAGATTCGTTCGCCGTCGTGCAGGCGCGGTAGCATCGAAGTGCCTTCAACTTTGACGGGTTGCACGATGAAGACGACCACGAGCGCCGCGATCATAAGCGCGAAGATCAGGTCGCGCAGCAGCAGGCGTGCTTCAGACCAGAGATCATTCCGCGAGGCATCTTCAGGCTTGTGTTCCTGGATGTCTTTGTCGTCGTCGACGTGAATGCCACCAAACGGTGGTGGCCGGCGCTTTCGAATTCCAAACATACGCGAATTTGAGGTTAGCTTTCACCTCGCGCCCTTGTCAAACCATATGTGTGGTTTATCTACAGGTTCGTGAAAGCCTTTTCCTTGACAGGCTTTACCAACGCTCTCTATCATCCTCGCCTGCATTTGCACCCAGGACGGCGTCGCCCCAGTGGAGCAGAAAAGAGGCCCCTTAGACGTGATCAAGTTAGATATCATCAATCGCGTTGCTGATAAGACCGGCGTGCCGAAAATGAAAGCCGAACAAGCCGTCGAAGCTCTTTTCCATTCGATGAAGGAAGCTCTGACCAGGGGCGAGCGAATCGAGCTGCGCGGATTCGGCGTTTTCGTCGTCAAACCGCGCAAACGCGGAGTGGGCAGAAACCCTCGCACCGGTGAAGAGGTTGCGATTCCGTCCGGCAAGACGATTCGGTTCAAACCCGGGAAAGAGCTACAGGCACACGAAGACGGCGAGACCATAGTCGATGCAATCGACGACGACGAAGACGACGACGACTTTTAGGATCCAGCCCGGGGAATGGACCAAGCGAATAACTGGCGACTGCACGGCGGGCTTTTTCTCCTCACCGTTCTCACGACGTCTTTAGCGTGGATGATGCCGGCAGTCGCGGAAGTCAGCCCGTGGGAGCCGCCACTCGCCAATCCCCTCGACTATTTGCTCTACATTCCGCTCACGTACTTCTATTCCCTTGCAGTGCTGTTCAAGTATGCGTCGGCCCATCCGCAACTGATCGCGGAAGGCGCGACGTTCTCCGCGTCATTGCTGGCGATTCTGTTCTCGCACGAGATGGGACACTATCTCGCGTGTCGCTATTACAAAGTTAACGCCACGCTTCCGTATTTCATTCCGGCGCCGCCGGTGTTTCTCGCGGGAACCTTTGGAGCATTCATTAAGATTCGCTCACCGATCCCGACGCGGCGGGCGCTGTTTGATATCGGCCTGGCTGGTCCACTGGCAGGATTCGTCGTTGCGATTCCGCTGTCGGTTGTTGGAGTATTGACTGTTGGACCAGCCGCTTCTGCCGAAGGGCATTTGCTTTACTTCAACGATCCGCTGTTGTTTCGTTTCATCGCCAAACTTGCGGGCGTGCCTCTCGACCCAAACTCGCCGACGAATCCGTACTACATGGCGGCGTGGATCGGTTTGCTGGTGACGAGTTTGAATTTAATGCCGGTGGGCCAACTCGACGGTGGGCACGGGACGTTTGCGCTGTTTGGCGCGCGCGCACATCGAATCATGGGGCGAGTGGCGTTTGCAGTGATGGCAACCCTGGCGGTGCTGGGTTTCTGGTGGCACGGCAGCCCAAGCGGATTTCTCTACGCCGTGTTGTTAGGAGTCATGATGAGGATCCCACACCCTCAGCCTTACACGATGGAGCCCCTTGGAACCAGGCGAACCGTGATCGCGATCGTCACGCTGATCGTCTTTATCCTCTGCTTCTGGCCGTTTCCGATCACGATCACTTAGCCACAAAAAGGCACAAAAGGCACACAAAAAAGATCCTGCTATGGTTGGCTCGTTTATGTGACTTTTGTGCCTTTTTGCGGCTTAACTCTTGTGCCTTTTTGCGGCTTAGATTGTAGCCGCCGGGAGCAGGCCCTTGATCTCGCGGACGACGCGTACGACCTCTTCCTGGTTTGCCAGCGCGATCATGAAGAACTTGTAACCCTGATGGAAACAGATCACGCCGTTCGCAAATAACCAGACGCCGTCGAGGAACGGATTCCCGCCTAGCAACCAACTGATCGGCGCGCCCACGATCGGACCAGGCTGGAAGATCTGTGCCCACATCGCAGCACCCGCGGCGCAACTAAACGCACCCAACAACGGCGCTCCGACATACTTCGCAACCTTGCGCTCAAACTCGATCCGTTGCTGTTCCGCTTCGCCGAGTTCCCCAAGCGCGATCAGCTCTTCCTGTTTCTTCAAATACTTGTCGAACTTCTCGCTCGCTTTGCGCAGTCCGTAAACCGGAAGCGCAGAATGCGTTAACCAGTGCGGGTGCGCACCAAGCAACACCCCATCCAAACCCGGAAACGCAGCTCCTGCTCGAATCCCAAGCACCAGGGAGACAGAAACAACCGCCGCCTTACCTGGATTCTCTTTAATCCAGTCGCGCGCTTTTAGAACGCCAGTGGTCGCCGCAGTTGAAGCACGCGTGAACCTCGCTCCAGTGTCGTAGATCTGCGATGCGCGGTCATAGTAAGTCCTGGCGTCATCAAAGACCTTCTTGCCGGTGTCGCCTGCAACGTCGCGCACAGCTTTCCCGGCTTTCTTTACGTTCTTTACCGTTTCAGACGCGGCGCGCCGAGCGCTGTCAGCAACCTCCTGATCGTCCGTTATCCGTTCGGCTTCGGCGCGTAAACGTTCCGCGCCGTTGGCCATCGTCTCGGCGCCCCGCTTCGCAGCTTCGCCGGCAGCTCGCGCACCCTCGCCGACCAGGTCAGAAATCGCAAATTTCTCGTCGAGCTCGCGTGCTTTTTTGCGCGCTGCCTGTTGCCATTCGTCAAACTTTTCCTTGTAATCAGCCATTCTATCCTCGCGGTGGAAGTCCCAGAGTTCCATCGCCTTGTACGTCGCCCGCAGCCATCGAGT
Source organism: Pyrinomonadaceae bacterium (assembly GCA_035571655.1). Taxonomy (GTDB): domain Bacteria; phylum Acidobacteriota; class Blastocatellia; order Pyrinomonadales; family Pyrinomonadaceae; genus PSRF01. The sequence goes on along the minus strand of DATNCH010000153.1, from coordinate 2,534 downwards.
TCGACATCAAAGGCTGCATCGCCACGACCTGATCACGTCCGTTTCTCTTGGCTTCGTACAAAGCAATATCCGCAGCCTTCAGGATACCAGCAGAAGTTTGCGCGTCGCTGGGACATTCTGCAACCCCAAAACTGGCCGTCACCTTCCCCGCCTTCGGAATATCGAGCGACTTAATCGCCGTCCGCAAGCGCTCGGCAACCTCAGATCCACCCTCTTTGTTCGTCTCAACCAGCAGCACGGCAAACTCCTCGCCTCCGATGCGCGCTGCCAGGTCGATGCCTCTGGTCCCTTCACTGAGCACCTTCGCAATCCGGCGTATCGCCTCGTCACCGGCGTCGTGGCCGAAGCTGTCGTTGACGCTCTTGAAACTGTCGATATCGATCATCAGCAGCGTGAAGGGTCGCTCAAACCTCTGGACACGTCCGACCTCCCGCTCCAACTGACGTTCAAAACGACGCCGGTTCGCGAGACCAGTCAGGTGGTCCGTAAACGCAGCTTCTTCACAAACGTCGAGATAGGCTTTGAAATCCAGCAGCGTCCTGGTCCGGGCCAGTAAAAGATCGAGATCGGTCGGATCAGTGATGTAGCCGAGAGCGCCGACCTCCGAGGCCCTGCGCAGGTCCTCCGCGCGCCGGTCCGCTGCCGTTTGCATGATGACCGGGATGAACTTCGTAATCGGATTGGCCCTGATTCGTTGGGCCAACTCGTAGCCATTCATGCGCGGCATCATGACGTCGGTTATCACCAGGTCAGGCTGGTAGGATTCGATGGCGGCAAGCGCCTCGTCACCATCAGTCGCCGTGGTTACGTTATAGCCTGCAAGGGACAATGCGGCCTCGATCAGGCTCAGTTTATCTGGGTTATCGTCGACTACGAGGATGTTGGATTTTGACTCCATAAAAACGAGAATGTTGGGTCCTATTATTCTTGCGCCGTTAAACACTTCATGCTACAGTTCGAACCTCGGTTTAATACGTTCATTAGCCGGCACTCGCCCTAGCATCGCGTCAAAGAACACAATCGAGATAAAGCAAGCCCGGGAAAAAACATCGCGCGGGTTTCCTTACAAATCGTCGTAAAACAAACCCGCAGGACCACTTTGAACAAGAGCTGTACGCCGCCGCAACGATTCAAGCTGGAAACCATAGCTCGATGCCCAGAAGGACATGGAGATGAATGCGCTGCAGGAACAGAAACGAGCGCGTGACTTAACTTTCGAAGATCGCGCCGAAATAATCCGCCAACTGGAATTTGGCTCAACATTAAATGATGACCTCGTCAACGACATGGCCCGCAATTCCGTGGTCCTGGACTTCCGGCGCCGTCGTTTTGTTTACCGTGCCGGCGAACCAGCGGATTGCCTGTATGCGATCGTTCATGGCCGAATAAAACTCTGTCGCATCGAGACTGACACTGGTCGCGAAGCCGTAATCGACATCCTTCCTGAGGGATCCTTGTTTGGCGAGTCAGCTCTTTATTCTGCTGCGGGGCAACGAGCGAACTCTGCAATTGCCTACGAAAACTCCAGGCTGCTGCGAATTCAGGTGGGGGATTTCAAACGGGGGATGGCTGAGGATAACCGCCTTCATGATTACACTTTCCGCCTGATCGGTCAACGCCTTGATCATGCGGAGCGCCGGCTTGCGGACTTTGCCCTGAACGCCATTCCAGCCCGTTTGGACAGCTTACTTGCCGATTTTTCCGTGCGTTATGGGGTATCTGAACCCGAGGGCGTACTCATCGACATCCCCCTTCCACACCGCGAAATAGCCTCCATCGTCGGCTCCACGCGAGAAAGTGTCACCGTGCGCTTGAATGCCATGCGCCGCGCAGGTACGATCGCATTCGTCAAACGACGAATTCTGATCAAACGACCGGCATCGCTCTAGACGTGGGGCCGTTCGGGGCGGGAGATTCATGAAATGCCCAACCTGCGGTAAGCCTGCCGAGTGGAAAGACAACCCCTTTCGTCCCTTCTGTTCTGAGCGCTGCCAGCTCGTCGATCTTGGCCGGTGGGTTGAAGGTGAGTACCGCGTGCCCGGTGAATCTCTCCCACACGAACAAAATGAAACTGACGGCGACAAAGAGACTTGAAACTCTGCGCTCTCTGCGTACCTCTGCGTTCTCTGCGTTTGAACGGTTTTTTCGACGCAGAGAACGCGGAGATACGCAGAGAGCGCAGAGAAAGCTCATGGTGGTGGTCCTTTGCGTTCTGATGCTGTTTGCCGCATGCAACAGCAGTGAGCCAAACACAAACACTCCGGTTGTCGCTGCTCCGCCAGCCACCACGTATCCGATGCCGCCCGTGAGCGGCACGTCGATCGTCAACATGGGGTGGGAACTCGCAGACGGGAAGCGCTCCGTCTTCTCGGACCATAAAGGCAAAGTGCTGGTCCTGGATTTTTATGCGACCTGGTGCGTTCCATGTCGCGATAGTGTTCCGCATTTGATCGGACTGCAGAAGCAATACGAAGAGCAGGGATTGACCGTGGTTGGACTCAACGTAGGTGGTCCGGAGGACGAGCAGGAAGTGC